>NZ_VBZC01000011.1:0-195327 GCF_005786655.1 Streptomyces montanus | reverse complement strand
CCGGGCTCGCAGCGTGAGCGAGGGCTCGGCGAGCCGGCGGACCGAGGGCGATGCCGAGGCGGCCGGCGGCGAGCAGTCCGGCGGCGAGCAGTCCGGTGGCGACCGGCCCACCCGCCCGGCGCGCGGCGACCGCAGCACGGACGCTCCCTGGCATCACGCGCGCCCCGCCTTCGACGGCGCCGAGCAGAACGACGAACCCAAGGATCCTCCAGCGCCGGAACCCCCCTCGGAAGCTTCCGAGACCTCCGAGACCTCCGAGACCTCCGAACCTTCCGAGACGCCCGAAGCTCGCACCACCGACGACACCACCCCGGCCACGGACGAAAACCCCCCAGGAGGCCCGCAGTGAACGACGTGCTCGACGTCACCCTGCGACTTCTGATCGTCTTCGCCGTGTTCCTCACGTTCCCGCTGATCGTCGGTCAGACCGAGCACAAGGTGATGGCCCACATGCAGGGCCGCCTCGGCCCCATGTACGCCGGCGGCTTCCACGGCTGGGCCCAACTCGTCGCGGACGGAGTGAAGTTCGCCCAGAAGGAAGACGTCGTCCCGGCGGGCGCGGACCGCCGCATCTTCCAGCTGGCCCCCGCCGTCGCCCTCCTCCCGTACCTCCTCGTCCTCCTCGCCATCCCCATCGGCCCGGGCGAGGGCGCCGTCGGTGAGGTCATAGACGCGGGCGTCTTCTTCGTCCTCGCCGTGATGGGCGTGGGCGTCCTCGGCTCGCTCATGGCGGGCTGGGCCTCGGCCAACAAGTTCTCCCTCCTCGGCGGCCTCCGCACCGCCGCCCAGCTCCTCGCCTACGAGCTGCCCATGCTGCTCACCGCCGCTTCGGTGGCGATGGCGGCGGGCACGGTCTCGCTCCCCGGCATCGTCGACGCCTTCGAATGGTGGTGGCTGCCCTGGCAGATCGTCGGCGCGATGGTCTTCTTCGTGGCCGGTCTCGCCGAACTCCAGCGCCCTCCCTTCGACATGCCCGTCGCCGACTCGGAGATCATCTTCGGCGCGTACACCGAGTACACCGGCCTGCGCTTCGCTCTCTTCCTCCTCGCCGAGTACGCCGGAATCATCGTCCTGTGCGGCCTGACCACCGTCCTCTTCCTGGGCGGCTGGCACGGCCCGTGGGGTGCCGACGGCCTGGGCTGGGTCTGGACCCTGCTGAAGACCGCGATCCTCGCCTTCGTCGTCATCTGGCTCCGCGTCACCTATCCCCGGCTCCGCGAGGACCAGCTCCAGAAGTTCTCCTGGACCCTCCTCGTGCCCCTCTCCCTCGCCCAGATCGCCCTCACCGGCGTCGTCAAGGTGGTGATCCAGTAGCCATGGCTGAGTCTCTCCCCACCCGGCCCCGCATCCCCGGCTCCGGCCTCGCCAAGGGCCTGGCCGTCACCCTGCGCACGATGACGAAGAAGACCGTCACCAGGCAGTACCCGGACGCCCAGCCCGAACTCCCGCCCCGCACCCGCGGCGTCATCGGCCTCTTCGAGGAGAACTGCACCGTCTGCATGCTGTGCGCCCGCGAGTGCCCGGACTGGTGCATCTACATCGACTCCCACAAGGAGACGGTCCCGCCCGCCGCGCCCGGCGGCCGCGAGCGCAGCCGCAACGTCCTCGACCGCTTCGCCATCGACTTCGCCCTGTGCATGTACTGCGGTATCTGCATCGAGGTGTGTCCTTTCGACGCGCTGTTCTGGTCCCCGGAGTTCGAGTACGCGGAGACCGACATCCACGAACTCACCCACGAACGCGACAGGCTCCGCGAGTGGATGTGGACCGTCCCGGCCCCACCCGCCCTCGACCCCGGCGCCGAGGAGCCCAAGGAGGTCGCCGCCGCCCGCAAGGCCGCCGACAAACTCGCGGCCGAGCAGGCAGCCCAGGCCGAGGCCTCCGCCCCTGCCCCCGCCGACACCGAGGCCTCCGCCCCCGCCGACACCGAGGCTTCCGCTTCCGGCGGGTCCGAGCGCGAAGGCTCCGGCCCGACGGAGCCCGAGGGAGGCGTCTCGTGAGCCTCGCGGTAGCCACGGCCACCTTCACCGGCAGAGCGGCAGCCACAGCGGCCCAGGCGACGACCACCGCCGCCGACACGCAGGGCTTCCTCTCCCCGACCGGCGTCGAGATCGCCTTCATCCTCGTCGGCCTCGTCACCCTCGGCGCGGCCGTCGTCACCGTCACGACCAGGCAACTGGTGCACGCCGCCCTGTGGCTGGTCGTGGCGCTCGGCGGTCTCGCCGTCGAATACCTCCTGCTCACCGCCGAGTTCATCGCCTGGGTGCAGGTCCTCATCTACGTCGGTTCCGTCGTCGTACTCCTCCTCTTCGGTCTGATGCTCACCAAGGCCCCCATCGGCCGCTCCCCGGACGCCGACTCCGGCAACCGCTGGGCCGCCCTGACCGTCGCGGTCGCGGCGGCGGCCGCCCTCGTATGGGTGGTCGTCGACGCCTTCCGGACGACGTGGATCGACCTGGACGGCGCCGCCGCCGGCTCCACCGCGGTCACCGGCGCGAGCCTCTTCCAGAGCTGGGTGCTCCCCTTCGAGGCGCTCTCGGTCCTGCTGCTCGCCGCCCTGGTCGGCGCGATCGTCCTCTCCCGCAAGGCCGCCGCCGACAACGGCTCCGCGGGCAGGACAGCACCCGGCAAGCAGCCCTCGGGCAAGGAACGCAAGGAAGGCGCCCGCTGATGCATCTCGCCTATCCCGCCGTGCTCTCCGCCCTCCTCTTCTGCACGGGCCTGTACGGAGTCCTCGCGCGCCGCAACGCGATCCTGGTCCTGATGTCCGTCGAGCTGATGCTCAACGCCGTCAACCTCAACCTGGTCGCCTTCGACGTCTGGCTCAGCAAGACCGCCCAGGACACCCTGCACTCCGGCCAGGCCCTGACCCTGTTCACCATCGCCATCGCCGCCGCCGAGATCGGCATCGGCCTGGCGATCGTCCTCGCCGTCTACCGCAACCGCGGTACCTCGGACATCGACAAGCTCCGCGACACCGCCGAGACCGACGACGGCCCCGAATCCGCCGCGCCCGCGCCGGCCGAGAAGGCTGAGGCCACCGCGTGACCACCACGACCCTCGCCGTCCTCGTTCCTCTCCTTCCGTTCCTGGGCGCCGCCGCCGGCCTGCTCCTGGGCCGCACGGCCCCCGGGTTCGTACGTCCCCTCGCCGTCCTGCCCTCGCTGGCCGCCCTGGCGCTCGCTGTCCTCGTCGCCGTACGCCAGGGCGGCGACCACGCCGTCGACGCCGCCACCGAGCTCACCCCCACCGGCTCGATCCCCATCGAACTCGCCCTGCACATCGACGGCTTCGCCGCCCTCGTCGCCGTCCTGGTCGGCGTGGTCGCGTCCTGTGTGCAGATCTACTCGACGGGCTATCTGCGCGACGACCCGCGCTACCCCTCGTACGCCGCTCTCGTCTCCCTCTTCACCTCCGCGATGCTGCTCGTCGTCTACTCCGGCGACCTGATCGTGCTGCTGGTCGGCTGGGAGATCATGGGCATCTGCTCGTACTTCCTCGTCGGCCACTACTGGGAGACCCCCGAGGCCCGTGCCGCCTCGATCAAGGCCTTCCTGGTCACCAAGCTCGGCGACATCCCCTTCCTCATCGGCCTGTTCGCCCTCGCCACCGACGCCGGCTCCTTCCGCATCACGAAGGTCCTGGGCGCGGTCGCGAGCGGCGGACTCGACCACCCGACGCTGATCGCCCTGCTGCTCCTGGCCGGTGTGGCGGGCAAGTCGGCGCAGTTCCCGCTCCACACCTGGCTGCCCGACGCGATGGCCGGCCCCACACCCGTCTCCGCGCTGATCCACGCCGCGACGATGGTCGCCGCCGGCGTCTACTTCATCGCCCGGCTCCTCCCGGTCTTCGCCGCCTCCGCGGCAGCGCTGGTCGTCCTCGCCGTCATGGCCGCGGTCACGATGGCCGGCTCGGGGCTCGCCGCGCTCGCCCAGGACGACATCAAGCGCGTCCTCGCGTACTCGACGATCGGGCAGCTCGGCTATATGACCGGCGCCCTCGCCGTCGGCGACCGCGGCGCCGCCGTCTTCCACCTCCTTGCGCACGGCGCCTTCAAGGCGCTGCTGTTCCTCGCGGCGGGCGTGATCATCCACGCCGCCGGCACCAACTCGCTGGCCGCCATGTCCCGCATGAAGGGCCTGCGCGCCCGCGTCCCCGACGCCTACTGGACGATGACCGTGGCGCTCCTCGCCCTCGCCGCGATCCCGCCCTTCAGCGGCTTCTTCTCCAAGGAAGCCGTGCTGGGAGTCGCCGAACACGCCGCCACCGGTCACGCCGAGAACGTGCCCAGCTCGGCAGGCTGGATCGTCCTCGTCGCCGGCCTGGTCACCGCCCTGCTCACCGCCGCGTACGCGATGCGCCTGTGGCTGCTCGCCTTCCGCGGCCACGGAGCCGAGGCACCCGACCACGGCAGGCAGCCCATCGCCATGAACGCCGTGCTGTGGGTGCTCGCCGTCCCGTCGCTCGCCTTCGGGCTCACCACCGGCCTGCTGCCCGACTGGTTCGACGGACACGACCTGACCCCGACGCTCACCACGTCCATGCTCGGTACGGGCATCGCCCTGGTCGGCGGCATCGTCACCTACGGCGCCTGGCGGCACACCACCGCGATGGCCGCCCGCGTACCGCTGGGTGCGGTCGCCGCCCACCCCGAGGGCGACGCGGCACTCGTCGAAGCCGAGGCCATCGCCAGCCACGCGCCCGCATACGGAGACGTGGCGTCCGCACCGGACCCGGCGGACCCCGGACGCTTGCTGCTGGGCCCGCTGCACCGCCACGCCGCTGTCGGCTTCCACCTCGACGCCGTCTACGCGGCGCTCTTCGTCCGCCCGGTCCAGGCCGGAGCCACACTCGTCCGGTTCCTCGACCGCGAGGTCGTCGACACCTACGTACGCGGCGCGGGCGAGCTGCCCCGCCTGCTCGGCGCGGCGGTCCGGCGTGCCCAGACCGGCAATGTGCAGACCTATGTGAGCGCACTGCTCGCCGGCACCGTCGTCCTGGCGGTCGCCGCCCTCCTAGTCGCCACGGGAGCGTGAGCGGGCGTGATCGATATCAGCGAGTCCGTGATGCAGTTCCTTCTGGCGTTCGTCGTCGTCGGCCCGCTCCTCGGCGCGGCCGCCGCTCTCCTGCCCGCCCCGCCGGGACTGAAGGGGAAGTCGCCCGAACAGGCGGTGCTGCGGCACGGGGTGACCGTCACCGGCGCCGTGCTCATCGCCGCGATCGTCCTGGCGCTCGGCTTCGACCACGACCAGCCGTCGAAGATGCAGGCCACGACGGACATCAGCTGGATCCCCGCGCTGGACGTGCGGATCCACCTCGGCACCGACGGCATTTCCCTCCCCCTTCTGGTCCTGACCGCGCTGCTGACCTTCCTCTGCGCGCTGTACTCCTACTTCAAAACGCCTGCGGGCCCGACCCCGAAGGCCTTCGTCGCACTGCTGCTCGTCCTCGAGTCCGGCACCCTCGCGACCTTCGCCGTCCTCGACCTTCTGCTCTTCTTCCTCGCGTTCGAGATGGTGCTCATCCCGATGTACTTCCTCATCGCCCGCTGGGGCGGTGAGCAACGGACCCGAGCCGCTTGGAAGTTCATCCTCTACACACTGCTCGGCTCGGTCGTCATGCTGCTGGGCCTGCTCCTCGTCGGGCTCAAGTCCGGCACATTCGACATGGTGGCACTCGCCACTGACAACGGCCGGTCGCTGACCACATCCGTGCAGGTCATCGCCGTTTTGGCGATCGGAATCGGGCTCGCGGTCAAGACGCCGATGTGGCCGTTGCACAGCTGGCTGCCGGACGCGCACACCGCCGCACCGACCATCGGTTCGGTCCTGCTGGCCGGTGTTCTGCTCAAGATGGGTACGTACGGGTTCGTGCGCATTCTGCTGCCCGTCGCTCCGGACGGCATGCGGACCTTCGCGCCCTACCTCGCCGCCTTCGCCGTCGTCGGGATCATCTACGGATCCCTCGCCTGTCTGGCCCTCGCCAAGCAGGGCGCGAAGGGCGACCTCAAGCGCCTCATCGCCTACTCCTCCGTCGGCCACATGGGCTTCGTACTCCTCGGCATCGCCACGATGACCCCCACCGGCGTGAACGGCGCACTCTTCGCGAACATCGCCCACGGCCTCATCACCGGCCTGCTGTTCTTCCTGGTCGGCGCGCTCAAGGACCGTACGGGCACAACGGACCTCGACACGCTCGCGGAGAAGACCGGCGCCGCCCTCTACGGCAAGGCCCCGCGCCTCGGCGGCCTGCTCGCCTTCGGTGCCGTCGCCTCGCTCGGCCTGCCGGGCCTCGCCGGATTCTGGGGCGAAATGCTGGCCCTGTTCGGCGCGTTCGATCCCGCGGACGACCTCAGCCGCCCCACGTTCCTGACCTTCATGGCGATCGCCGCGTTCGGCACCCTGCTCACTGCCGCGTACATGCTCATCGTGGTGCGCCGCGTCTGCATGGGCGCGGTCCCGCAGGAGGGGCCCAAGCTCGCGGACGTCCAGACCTACGAGTTCGCCGCCTGGACCCCGCTCGTCGTCCTCACCGTCGTCGCCGGACTCTGGCCCAAGGCCCTCCTCGGGCTGACCGACCCGGCCGTGCAGCAACTCCTCGCAGGAGGCACCCGATGAGCCCCCTGGCCCAGTCCCAGTCCCTGGTCCAGTCCGTCGACTGGCTCGCGATCGCTCCACCCACCATCGCGGCGGTCGTCGGCCTCGTGGTGCTCGTAGCCGACCTCTTCGTGGGCGACGCCAAGAAGCACCTGCTCGGCTGGGTCTCCGTCGCGGGACTCGCAGCCTCCACTCTGATGCTGCTGCCGCTCCTGGACGGCGACCGCTCCACCTTCTGCCTGTCGGGCAACGGGGACGTCTGCAGCTACACGGCCGACCGGTTCACGCTCGTCATCCAGTTCCTGGTCCTCGGCGGAGCGCTCCTGGCGGCCCTTCTCTCCGTCACCGCCCTGAAGGACGCCAAAAGGGAACTCCCCGAAGGGGAGTTCTGGTTCCTGCTGCTCTCTTCGGCAGCCGGCGCCGCCCTGCTGCCCGCCTCACGCGACCTGGCGACCCTCATCGTCGCCCTGGAAGTCGCCTCACTGCCCGCCTTCGCCCTCGTCGGCATAAAACGCGGCGACAGGAAGTCCTCCGAAGCGGCCCTGAAGTTCTTCCTGTCCTCGGTCACCGCGACCGCAGTGAGCCTCATGGGCGTCAGCTTCGTCTACGCGTCCACCGGCACCCTGTACCTCACCCAGATCGCCACCAAGATCCAGGACGTCGACGGACAACTGCACACGCTCACCCAGGCGGGCGTCGTCCTCACCTTGGTCGGCTTCGCCTTCAAAACGGCCGCCGTGCCCTTCCACTTCTGGGTGCCCGACACCTACGTAGGGGCGCCCCTGCCGGTCGCCGCCTACTTGTCGGTCGTTGGCAAGGCGGTCGGCTTCACCGGGCTGATCCTCGTCACCGTGATCGCCCTCCCGTCGTACGCGGACGTCTGGGGCCCGGCACTCGCCGTCCTCGCCGCGCTCACCATGACGGTCGGCAACGCCGCCGCCCTGCGGCAGCAGGCCACGCGCGCGTACAGCGCGGTACGCCTGCTCGCCTGGTCCTCCGTCGGCCAGGCCGGCTACCTCCTGGTGCCGATCGCCGCCGCCGCGTACTCCCAGGACGCCGAGAGAGCCATCGGCTCCACCGTCGCGTACGCCCTGATGTACGGCGCCGTGAACCTCGGTGCCTTCGCCGTGGCCGCCCTGGTGGCCCGTACCAAACCGCTGAACCGCATCAGCGACTACCGCGGCCTGTACGCCTCGCGTCCTCTCTCCGCGCTCGTCCTGGGCTTCTTCCTGCTCTGCCTCGCGGGACTGCCGCCAGGCATCATCGGCCTCTTCGCGAAGGTCACCGTCTTCTCGGCGGCCGTGGACGCCGGCCTCGGCTGGCTCGCCGTGGTCATGGCCGTCAACGTCGTGATCGCGCTCTTCTACTACCTCCAATGGACGGCGCTCCTGTTCCGCGCCCCCGAAGGCGAGACCGAGACGCACCGCGTCCCGGCCCCGCTGACCGCCGCGATCGCGCTGACCGCGGTCCTTGGAGTCGTCCTCTCCGGCGCACCCCAGCTGGTCCTGCGATTCTCGGACACCGGCCTGTTCTGAGCCGCTGACCGCATCCCGCACACGCGCGTGGGCCACCCGAACCACACGCGACCCGCACGCGCGCGTACCGGACGATGCCTGGCGCCTCACCCGGACGGCCCACGCCCGCCGCCGCGCGCACAAGGGAACTGGAGCCCCCCGCCTGGCGTTGACCAGTGAGGGAGGGTCCACTGGACACGTGGAATCACGAGTCAGTGGCAGACATCAGCAAGCGAAGGGTTCCCCTGCCGCACGACTTGGAGGGCGTACCGTGCACCGCCGGCACAACGGGCTCAGGACCGCCGTACTCCTCGGGGGACTGTCCGCACTCATCATCGTCATCGGCAGCTTCTTCGGGCGTACCGGCCTCATCGTCGCGCTGGTCATCGCGATCGGCACCAACGCGTACGCGTACTGGAACAGCGACAAGCTGGCGCTACGCGCGATGCGCGCGCGCCCGGTGAGCGAGTTCGAGGCCCCGGCTCTGTACAGGATGGTCCGCGAGCTCTCCACCCAGGCCCGCCAGCCCATGCCGCGCCTGTACATCTCCCCGACCGAGGCCCCCAACGCGTTCGCGACAGGCCGCAACCCGCGCAACGCGGCCGTGTGCTGCACCGAGGGCATCCTGCGCATCCTGGACGAGCGTGAGCTGCGCGGCGTCATCAGCCACGAGCTGAGCCACGTCTACAACCGCGACATCCTGATCTCGTCGGTCGCCGGAGCCCTCGCTTCCGTGATCATGTTCCTGGTCAACTTCGCCTGGCTGATCCCGATCGGCCGATCCAACGACGACGACGGCCCCGGCATCCTCGGCATGCTGATGATCATGATCCTGGGTCCGCTCGCCGCATCCCTGATCCAGCTGGCCATCAGCCGCTCCAGGGAATACGAGGCCGATGCGTCCGGCGCCCAGCTGACCGGCGACCCGCTGGCGCTCGCGAGCGCCCTGCGCAAGCTCGAGGCGGGCACGAAACAGCTTCCGCTGCCCCCCGAGCCGCGCCTCGAGACCGCAAGCCACATGATGATCGCCAACCCCTTCCGCCCGGGCCAGGGGATGTCCAAGATGTTCTCCACGCACCCGCCGATGGCGGAGCGGATTGCCCGGCTCGAACAGATGGCAGGTCGACACCAGTGAAGACAATCCTGAACGTCATATGGCTCTTCCTGAGCGGATTCTGGCTGTTCCTCGGCTACTTGTTCGCGGGCGTGCTGCTCTGCATCACGATCATCGGAATTCCGTTTGGCATCGCGGCATTCCGTATCGGCGTCTACGCCCTGTGGCCGTTCGGCTATACGACGGTCGAGCGCTCCGGTGCGGGCGCGCCCTCCTTCATCGGCAACATCCTGTGGGTGGTCCTCGCGGGCTGGTGGCTCGCCCTTGCCCACATCGTCACCGGCCTCCTCCAGTGCATCACGATCATCGGCATCCCCCTGGGGATCGCCAACTTCAAACTGATCCCGGTCTCGCTGTTCCCCTTGGGGCGCGAAATCGTGCGTACGGACCAGCCGTTCGCGTCGCGCTGGTAGAGCGGCGCCGGGGGTGCGGCAGCCGAAGTACGCCCTGGCGGCGTATGACATCGACGCCGAGGAGGACGACGTCTGGGCCCTCTGCGCGGACGCCGAGAACCTCTTCGGCGATCCGCGGCCCCCGACGCGCCGGACGTACGAACTGCTCGGCTGCGCGCCCGAAGGCGGGTTGAGTACCGCCCTCACACGCGCGCGTGCCGCGGGTTCCGCGCCCCTCGGCTTCCTCGCCCTGGAGATACTCGGCAAGAAGGGCGAGCGCGTCGAAGAGTGGTACCTGGAGGACGTACGGGTCCTCGGCGACCGCCCGTGCGCGCGTGACCTGTCGCGGCGCGACATCACGATCGAAGCCCGCGAGTCCCCGCACAACGCGTTCGACTATCCGCAGTGCCCGCCGCTCTCCCCGGGCTACCGGCTGCGGGGCGCGCGGAACGAGCCGAGCGGCAGCTGCCGGGACTTGGCGTACGTCCAGAACCAGCCGGACCTCGTCGAACCGTCCGTGCGGCTGCTCGGCTGTTCCCCGCGCGGAGCCCTGCGCACGGCGCTGGACGCGGGGGAGGAGGACCTCGGCCACGCCAAGCTGGTACGCCTCGACGCGACCGGCCGCACCGTCCAGTCCGCCGTCGAGGGCGAGCTCATCGCATGGATCCCGTCCGGTCGTGGCCGCGGCCTGGTGGACCTCACGCTGGAACCCTGGTCCGAGCGGCCGCCGGCCGCGGCCCAGGAGGTCTGGGGGCTGTGGGACGAGGGGCGCCCGTCCGAGCCCAACCTGTGGGCGCGGTGCGGCGAGGCGGGCCGCGGCTTCTGGCTCGACACCGCTCGGGAGAACCGAGACGCGTCCGCACCCGACGCGCCGCCCGGCACCACGTATCACCTCGACGGGCGGCACATCACCGACCAGGCCGGCTTCTTCTGTGCGCTCGGCGAAGCCGTCAACGGCCCCGGTGGGTACTTCGGCTGGGGCCTCAGCGCCCTCGACGACTGCCTCCGCGGCCGCTGGGGTGCCAGGTGGCCCTTCAGCCTGGTCTGGCACGAGGCGCAGGTCGCCCGCCTCTGCCTCGGCCTCACTCCGCGCACCGGCGACCGTCCGGCGACCTTCGAGGAGTTGCTCGAATTCCTTGCGGCCGGTGGCATCGACGTCCGGCTCGCCTGAGCGCCGACGGGGTTGTGGACGGGTTGTCCACGTCACTGATCAGTGCAACCGGCCGACGCCGCCACGGCGTCCTTCCCAGCGACAACACGTACGAACAGAGGCAAGAACCGCGGCACAGGCGCCGGCACAGCCGTGAACAGCGACACGAGAGCGGCAAGAACACAGCCTGGCGAGAGCAAGATCACAGCACAGGTACAGCACAGAAGGGCAGGTTCACGGCATGGGCATCATCAGCTGGATCATTCTGGGGCTGCTGGCCGGAGCCATCGCCAAGTTCCTGCTGCCGGGCCGTGACCCGGGCGGCTTCATCGGCACGACCCTCATCGGCATCGCGGGCGCGTTCATCGGCGGCTGGATATCCGCCCGCTGGCTGGACCACCCGATCACCAAGGAGTTCTACGACGGCGCGACCTGGGCCGCCGCGATCGGCGGCTCGCTCGCCCTCCTGATCGTCTACCGCCTCCTGTTCGGCAACTCGCGCAACTGAGCGCATCCCCTGGGACCGCAGCCAGCAGGCAGGAAGGGTGGGCACCGTCGGGTGCCCACCCTTCCTGGTACGCGCAACGAGCGCGAGATCACCGGTAGTTGACGAACTGCAGGGCGAAGTCGAAGTCCTGGCCCTTCAGCAGGGAGATCACGGCCTGCAGGTCGTCGCGGCTCTTCGAGCTGACCCGCAGCTCGTCACCCTGCACCTGGGCCTTCACGCCCTTCGGGCCCTCGTCGCGAATGATCTTCGCGACCTTCTTCGCGTTCTCCTGAGAGATTCCCTCCTCGATCGAGGCGAAGATCTTGTACTCCTTGCCGGAGAGCTGCGGCTCGCCCGCGTCCAGCGCCTTGAGGGAGATGCCGCGCTTGATCAGCTTGGACTGGAAGACGTCGAGGATGGCCTTGACCCGATCCTCGGAGTTCGCCTCCATCAGGATCTTCTCGCCGGACCAGGAGATGGAGGCGCCCACGTTCTTGAAGTCGTAGCGCTGGGAGATCTCTTTGGCGGCCTGGTTGAGGGCGTTGTCGACCTCCTGCCGCTCGACCTTCGAGACGATGTCGAAACTGGAGTCGGCCATGTCCTGTGGCTCCTTGTATCGGGGTGCGTATCGAGTGCGTGTCGGCGTGCGTGGGGTGGCCGCCGAGCCCGGCACAATGCCCGGGCCGCATCCGCATAAGCCTAGCCACCCACGACCCCCCGAGCGCCGATCAACCGGGTGGCGAAGCACCCCTGGGCATCGGGTATCGTTTACGTCGTTGCCACGGAGCACCGCCAAAAGGCGGTTCGACGGGCAGCGACCCCGGCGGTGTGCCCGAGCGGCCAAAGGGAGCAGACTGTAAATCTGCCGGCTCAGCCTTCCCAGGTTCGAATCCTGGCGCCGCCACAAGACCAAAAGGGTCTGTGACCAGCAGCAATGCTGATCGCAGACCCTTTCGGCGTTCACGGGCCCGACCTGATCGTTATGGGTGCTTTTTCCCAGTGTGTCTCACCCTGATTCGGGTGCTGACCAGTCCGTGTGGGGCAGGCGTGGGGCAGCTTGCGGCCCTTTAGCTGCCGTTCTTCAGCGCCCGCTCGATTCGGGCGTTCGCGGTGGCGGCGCCGCCGTCCAAGCACTTCGCGTAGACCCGGAACAGCACGGCCACGCTATGGCCGGCGCGCGCGGCCACCTCCTGCGGTTCCACCCCAGAGCTGAGCCACGTGGACACGGCGGCATGGCGAAGATCATATGGACGCTTCGCCAGCAGCGACGCGCACTGAGCGGGCGTGAGAGCACGCGCGCGGGCTTCCGCCCACACCTCGCCGTATCCGGTGTCCTGGATGAGCCCGCCGCGTTGCGTCCGGAACAGCCGCCCGTCGGGGGCGGCGCCGTACGCCGTGACGTGCCACCGCAGCAGATTCACGAGATCGGGCGGGATCGGCACCGTGCGAACTGCCTTCCGGGGCCTGTGCTTGAGCCCTCGCCGGTCGTGCGCCTCACCGCTGTCGGTCCAGGCCGACCCCGAGCGCGGACGGGTCTCTCGGAGTCGCAGCGTGCCCCACCCTCGACGGGGCAGGTCGCAGTCCTGGAGGCGGAGACCGATGACTTCCGCCGGCCGTGCCGCCGCGTAGTACATGCAGCCGAAGAACGCGACCAGGCGCCGCCCGCGGGTGCTCTGGGTACGCACGGCATCGAGCAGGGCGAGAGCCTGCCGAGGCTCTGGCACTGAAGCGGGGTCCAGTTCCTCAGCTACCTGCTCCGGAGCCTTCCACTGCGCCTGTGGCAGGGGGTTGTCCGTCAGGCGTCCGGCGTCAACGGCGTAGCCGAGTGAGTTGTGGAAGATGGCCCGCTTCCGGCGGATGGTCGACGCCGCCGCCGTGGTTCCGTCTAGCTTCCTGGTCAGGGCGTCCAGGGCGGCGCGTACCTGCATGCGGTCGGCCAGCGCGGACGTGGGCAGGGACTTCCGCTCGAACCACGCCAGCACGGCGGCCACCTCGTCGGGCGGGTCCTGGTCGCGTCGGCTCACGTTGAATGCCCAGCTATAGAGAGCCGTCCGAACCGTCGTGGCGTCGGCCATGCCCTTGGTGTCCTTGACGAGAGCCGGCGTCACGGTGGCCATGGCTTCCGCGAGCGTCCGGCGAGTCGAGCCGGGGGAGTGCTGCCACTTCATCTCGATGTACTCGCGGGCGTGCTGGTACCAACTCACATCGTTGCGCTGTCGCAGCTCAGAGAGCGGTACCCCGGTGGACTCGTCGAACGGCTCGCCGGCGTGTGCCGCCCGCAGCAGCTCAGCGCGTCGGCCCTCGGCCAGCGTCTTGGTGCGGAACGTCTGAGAGTGCGGAGTCTCACCCGTCTTCCAGCGCAGTTCCGCGGAGGTCTGTCCACGGTCCTTCCGCTGCCGGACGGACCAGATTCGAACGTCGTACGTCTTCCCCATCGGGGGCCTTCCTGCGAACGGGGCCCGGTATGAGCCGAGCCCCGTGGGTGGGTGTTCAGTCGGTGCGATCAGTAGGCGGGAGAGTCCAAGTTGCTGAGCCAGTCGTCCAGGTCGTTGCGGCGGACCCGCAGGTGACCGTTGGGCAGCTTCACGAGTCGCGGCGCCTGCCCACGGGCGCGCATGCGGTAGAAGGCGGCGCGGCTCATGCCGATCTCAGTGAGGACTTCGGGGAGCTTGAGCATCTGCGGGCGGGCCATCGTTGCTACTCCTCGCTTGGTCTGTCTCGGGTCGGGGTGCGTGTGTCCGAGGTTTGGATTTCTGCGTCACAGCGTCACCTGCGTCATTCGCGCGTCTGACCTGCGGGTTTCTGGTGACGCAGAGCGGTGGGGGTGCGTCACCGGTGACGCAGGCTGTCCGTCACAGGTGACGCAGGTGACGCGGCGTGACGCAGCGAAGGGCCGTCTGCGTCACGGCCGTATGCGCAGGTCACCCGGCGTTTTCCGGGCACCCGTGACGCAGGTGACGCAGCGTTCCCTACTTAGGAAAAGGAGAGGGGTGTCTGTGGTGGTGCAGTGCGGCTCAGGGCTGAAGAAGGAGCCGCTTCGCGGCGACCATCGCAGGGCGGCGCCGCCGCCGAACAGCAAGAGGAGCACGCCTGGCCGGTGGTGCTCCTCTTGCTCGTGCGGTCGGGGGGCGGTGCCGGTCAGAACGCCTGCTGCTCGTGCGGGAGCGTGGCCGGCGAGCGGGTCATCTCGATGTAGCGGCCCTCCCTGGTGGGCCCGAGTCGATGAGGACGCCCCGGGCGGCCAGGGTCGGCTGTAGACGCTTGAGCCGGTCGGAGAGGACTTTGCCGGTGGTCGGCCAACCCTTGGGCAGGGGGCGGAAGTCCTCGCCGGTGTAGAGGCGGGTGAGGCAGTGCAGCCACTCCGTGGAGGTCATCCGCTGCTCTGCGCCTGGTTCGATGTCTGCGGCGTGCCGCAGCACGGTCTGTGCCAGAAGGTCACCCTCGATCACGTCGTCGTTCAGGTCGTCGAGACTGGCCCGGTAGGCGGTGAGAGCTCCGAAACCGGTGGCGGCGTCGAGCTGGGCGCACAGGTGCGCGAAGTCCGCCATGCGCAGGTCGGTGGGGGTCTCCGCCTCGACCGCGCGGACCTTCACCGTGAGGTCCAGGAGAGAGCCGAGGACGATGGGCAGAACCTCCGCGTACTCCGCCCACAGTTCGGCCTCGGTGCGCCGGACGCGGGGGCGTTCCAGGCGCAGCGGCAGGAGCCGTTCCGCGAGGTCGGGGCGGATGACGCCCACGTCGATGCCGGTCAGGAGCAGGGGGCGGCGGTAGCGGGCGCGGAACACGTCTCCGTCGGTGAAGAGAGCGCGTTTGACGTTCTCAGCTCCGGTGACGACGCAGCACATGGCGTCGGACAGGTCCGGGGTCATGTGGGAGAGGTTGTCCAGCGCGGTGACCCATCCGGCGGCCACCGCCGCGATCAGGTTTTCCTCATCCTTGGGGGCGCGGCGCAGGTCGCCGCTCATGCCCTCGATGATCCGGATGAGCATGCGCCCGCCGGTGGATTTGCCGGCGCCCTGGGGGCCGGTCAGGAAGGGGGCGGGGACGGGCACGGAGGGCCCTAGGCAGCCGATGAGCCAGGCGATGGCCAGGCACTCCGTCTCGGCGTTGGCGAAGTTGCACAGCCGCAGTAGGAGATCGATGCCCTTGCCGTCGGTGTCCTTGGCGGGCAGGGGCAGTTCGCCGGTGAGCTGGGTGCGCCGCCAGCACACCTCGCGCGGGTCGGGGATGGCGATGTCCCAGCCGTTGGGGTGGATACGGACGGACTGCCCGTCGTTGCGGCCCAGGTCCAGCCACGTCGCGCCGTCGAATCCGGGGGCAACGCGGATGTGGACGGGCTGCACGTCCTCGGTCAGCGCGAGTGCTTCGATCAAGTCGAGCGCTTCCTTGAGTGCGGTGCCGTTGAATACGCCGTGCCCATCGCGAAAGAGGCCGACCATGAGTTCCTGCCGATGACTGCCCGTCGTGCCCTGGGAGCGGATCGGGCGGGCCACGGGGTGGCCGTTCTTCTGCGCGTACACGGTTCCGTCGGCGGTGCGGAAGTATCGGAAGTGCGCCTGTGCGTAGTCGGTGATGACCTCGCGGGCCGGGTTCTTTTCGTCGTCGGACATGGTCACAGTCCCAACCGGGTGCGGGCGTTGGTCCACGCGTCGGTGCAGTGCCGGGGCGATTCGCCCTTGGTCTGCGAGGCGGTGAACAGTCGCGCGATGTGGGCGTCGGTGAGGCAGCCGCACCGACCGTGGGCAGACAGCACGGCGAGGAACGTCTGGTAGACGGTGGTGTGAATCGCCTCGCGGGCCTTGGTGATGCGCTGCTCTGCCATGGCGATGCCACGCTCTAGGTAGGCGGGCGTGCGGTGACGGCACTCTCCGCCCCCGGTCCATTCGGGCACGGTGACGGCCTGAGGCGCCGATTGGACCGTGGAGGGTTCTCTCACGGCCAGCGCGCGCACAACCGCTGGCAGCGCCGTCATGGTGCCGGTGCCGGGAGCGAGCCAACGTGCGTAGGCCATCGTCGACTTGATGTCGACGCCTTCACGGACAGCGTTCACGGAGCGCATGACGCCCTGGTAGATCCAGTGCTCGCCGCGCGTCGTGGTGACGGTGCGGGTGGCGGGCAGCGTCTCGCGGGCCCACGCGACGGCCGCCTTGTTGTCGAGGTCGACGACGGTGAGGCCGGCGCCGCCGGGGTGGTAGGCCACCGCTGCCGCGTCGCGCCACGCCCGCGCCCATTCCCGGGAGCGCAGGACGGTGGGGTCGGTGGTGGCGGCGGCCCATCCGTGGCACGGGCGGGGGCAGGCGCAGGGCCCGGCGTGCTTCATGTTCGGCCGACCGCCGCACGCGTTCCGGGCGCAGGCGTGGCAGTTGCCGAACGGCACCTTCCCAGGCCGTAGCGGCAGCACCGGCACGCCGACCGCCGTTAGGTGGATCGCGGTGTTCAGGTGGGTGGGAGTGGTGGTCATGCGGCGGTCCTCCCTTGCACGGCGAGGAACTGGGTGGCGATCCAGTGGGCGTAGGCGGGTGGGATGGCCTCGCAGACGCCTCGGATGGTGGTGATCCACGGGGTGCCCATGGCCTGGGCGGCGGCGCGCTGCCAAGCCTTGGAGTGGCGGCCGCCGGTGATGGTCATGAACGGCCGCTCGGAGGTGGGCAGGTAGCCGTTGCGGGTGCAGCGCGCCACGTGCGCCGGATGGGCCGGGGCGGTGAGCGGGAACGACGTCTCGAACAGGCGGTGGCGATACAGAGGCAGGCCGAACATGGGCCCGCACAGGGTGATGGGGGCGCGCATCTGCCAGCCGGCGGCCGGCACGTTCTCCATCACGTACGGCTTGCCGACCTCCAGCAGGGCGATGCGGGTGGGGCCGATCAGGCGGGGATAGGTCTTCTTGTTGTAGGCGTTGAGCGGGGAGTCGGCCTGGCAGGGTGGGGAGGCGTGGATCAGGTCGTAGTCGTGGCCGTGGGCGCGCAGGTAGTCGATGGCGTCGCCGTGGACGAACGTGAACGGGTACTCCTCGGCGCAGGTGGAGTCCTGGTCGACGCCGACGACGTCGAAGCCGGCCTGGTGGAAGCCCATGGCCATGCCACCGCGATGGCAGTACAGGTCCAACACCCGAGGCCGGCGGTCGGGGCCAGCTGGGCGTAGGGGCGTGGGTTGGGTCATGCTGGAGACCTCCATCAGGTCAGTCCCGTTGGCGGGTGGAGAGAGGGCGGTCGCCGTCTTGTGGTGAGGGGCGGCCGCCCGTGGAAAGTCCCGGCCGTGCGCGGAAGGCGTCGGCGGGGAGCGTGAGGCGGCCTCGCCGGCGGGAGGGCGGGGCCGGGAGAACTCGCGCGGGGCGTTGTCAGTGGGGCCCGCTACGTTGATCACAGGCGCTCGCGCGGGATCGTGGCCGCGCGAGGGCGTGTGGTTCGGTGTGTCTTACGGGAGGGCTTCATGACGGCGTGGTTGGTGCTGGCCAAGGACGGCAGCAAGCGGATCAGCGAGGGCTACGACGACAACCCCGCCACCCACTACAGCTGGGACAGCACCGTCCCCAACCACGCGACCTTGAAGGTCGGTGACGTGATCGCGCTGTGGGACGCCACCGAACTGGCGGGCCTGTCGGTGATCGAGGACATCACGGTCGGCCAGGGCGAGAAGGAGACCCCGTACTGCCTCAAGTGCGGCAAGGCGGATGTGGCCGAGCGCAAGCAGAAGCTGCCCCGGTTCGTGTGCTGGAACCAGGAGTGCAAGCACGAGAACGACAAGGCCGGCTGGAAGAAGAAGGACGTCGTCACCTACCGCAGCCGGCACGAGGCCGGCTGGATCGACGCGCGCGGCACCCTGAGCGCGCCGCAGCTGCGTGCCCTGTGCGTGAAGCCCGCCTCCCAGAACTCCCTGCGCGAGCTGCGCTTCGACGACTTCCACCACGCCCTCACCCACGGTGGCGTGCCGCTGCCGCTGCGGATCGTCGACACCACCCAGCGGGCGATCGCCGAAGGTCACGGCACGGCCACCATCCGCGTGCGCAAGGGGCAGCCGGCCTTCCGCAAGCACCTGCTGGAGGTGTTCGGCGAGGTGTGCGCGTTCACCGGCCCGGCCCCCGTCCAGGCGCTGGAGGCCGCCCACCTGTACAGCTACGCGGCCAACGGCAAGCACCACAAGGGCGGTGGCCTGTTGCTGCGCCGCGACCTGCACCGCCTGTTCGACCTCGGGCTGATCGCCGTCCACCCGCAAAGCAAGACCCTGCACCTGGACGACTCGCTCAAGGCCTACCCGGACTACGCCAAGCTCGACGGCGCCGTGCTGACGGTGCCCGTGACGGCCGACCACGGGAAGTGGCTGGCCAAGCACTGGGACATGCACCGTCCGAACCTGTCGGCGGCCAGCGTCCCCGGGCAGACCGCCCCCGCTGAGACGACGGTCATCGCCTAGGGACGGCGCCGTGCTGAGTGAAGCCGGCAAGGAGAGCCTGAGCCAGCGGCGGCGGCCCAGGCGCCGCTACTTCCCGCTGTGGGAGGAGTTAGCGGTGCTGACCGCGCACGATGGCCGGTGCGTGTACTGCCTGGCCCCCTCCGAGGTGAAAGACCATGTCATCCCCATCACGCGCGGCGGCGACGACGAGCCTCGCAACCTGGCGCCGGCGTGCAACGCCTGTAACGATGCCAAGGGGGATCGCACGCCGCTGGAGTTCGCCGCCTTGCGACTACACCCCGGCGCATGGAAGCCGGGCGGGCACCCGGGAAATCAGCGATTGGTTGACGAGTTCGACCGGCTCCGGCACGCCTACCCGATGTGGGTGAAGCGGATTGAGTTCACCCAGATCGAGGTGCTCGACGCGCGCCGGCGGGCGTGGTTTCACCACGACCTGCGCAACACCTACTTCAACGCCCCTACGACGCCGACGATCAGGGTGAAGGCCGCGATATGCCGATCCCTGGGCGCGGGCCACACCGCCGCGGCCCAAGCCGCCGGCTGGCCCACTGCAACCTGGCCGCCCTTCCGGGTTCTACAACCGCGTCAGTGGCATCGGCCCGTCTCTGAAAACCCCCGCGACTGGCACAGGGTTCTGTAGACACTCCAAGAGGCCCGCACGGAACGTGGGGGACCAAGGGCGGCCCCGGTTCCTGGCGAGATGAGGGGCCGCCCTTGGCGCGCGGTTCAGCCGTGGAAGTGGCTGCGCTTGATGACGGCCTTGCGGATGTTGACCGTGCTGCCGCCGCTGCGGCCGTTGGTGATGGCGCGGGCGGGCATGCGCCAGGCGAGGACGGCGAGGGCTATCCACATGGCGGCGCCGGAGCCGAACCCGGCGGCGGCGTTGATGACTTCACCCACGGCGTAGCCGACTCCGGCCGCGAGGGCGCCGCCGCCGATGCCGGCGCCGATGAAGCGTTGGGCGACGGGGTCGAGCAGGGGCAGCGGTGTCAGGTCGCGCGGCTCGGTCGCGGGAACCGGGGGCGGGGCGAGGTGCTTGGGCATGGGGACCATGCGCCCGTAGGCGTCGGGCACCCACACCACCGGCTGCGGCTCGGCGTACAGTTCCACCGGCGCCGGGACGGCAGTGTGGGCAGGCTCCAGGGCGTTGGCTGGTGTGGGGGGCTGGTAGGGCTCCAGGGGGTAGTTCACGGTTCCTCCAGGGCAGGCAGAGGCCGCCTCCGACGCGCGATGCGTGGTGACGGTGCGTGATTGTCACGGGGAATGTCACGGCCGCCCGTGACTGTCAGAAGAGGTGATGTCACGCCGATTTCACGTGACTTCCCTATAGGCCCCCGCCCGCTGTGACAGTGAAAGTCACAGCGGGCGTGACAGTGACATCGGTGACTGTGTGTGAGGGTCAGGCGGCCACGGCGATCGGGCGGACGATGGTGTACTCGCCGTGAGCGTCGTGCCGCAGCACGCCCTCATTGACGAGTGCCTTCAGCTCCTTTTGGAGCCAGCCCCGCTTGCGGCCGGCGGCCACGGCGGCGGGGGCCAACTCGCCCGGCTCGAAGGTGAGGTGGTTGGTTGCGGCCCACTGGTCGATCTGGCCGTAGAGGATGGCGCGGGCTTCTTCGGTGGACGGCCGGTCGGCCTGCTCGAAGGTGAGGTCCGTGTCCGGGTCGGCGTCGGGTACGTCGTCCTCCAGGCGGAGGCGGGCGTAGTCGGCGTCCGGCTCCGGGGCGGCCGGGATCTGCGCCATGACGTCGTCGTAGGCGTCCTGCAGTTCCATGGCGGCGGCCTCCTCCAATGCCGGGTCCACAGCGTCCGCGTCCATCTCGTCATCCATGGCGTCCTCGTAGGCGGAGGCGGTGTGGAGCTCTGCGGATGCCGCTGCGACATCATCCGCGGGGGTGTTGGTGCGGTTGGTGCCGCGGTGGGTGCGCTGTTCGTAGGCCAGTCCGGCGGCCCGCGTGGAGACGTCGTCGAGCGGGTCCCGGTAGGGGGCGGCGGCCAGGATCATGGCCCGGATCTGGTCCCGGACGGGCTTGGTCAGGGAGCCGCGGACTTCGGTGGTCCACCGCTTGGGCGGGATGCCGATGCCGGTGGAGTAGGCGTAGCCGGGCCGGTCCGATCCCCAGTCGGGAATCGCGCCGGATTCGGTGACGCGGTCGGGCAGGCAGAAGCTGGCGTCGGAGGCCTCGTCCACGCCGAAGCAGGCCGCGGCCTGAAGGTTGGCGCGCACGTCGGTGGACACGTTCTTCCACGATGCGCGCTGGAGGCTGACCACCAGCCAGATGCCCACCGACCGGGCGGTGCGGGCGATGTTGTCCAGGACGTCGAAGTCGACCGCGTCGGCGGCCTCTTCGATCCACACCACCATCGCGTTCAGCTTGGAATCCGGGGTCCACTGGTCCAACCCCTCTTCGGCCAGTTGGTCACCGCGGGCGGCGATGACGCCGGGGAGGCAGCGCATCATGGCCTTGGCTTCGCGCATGCCGCCGTGCTTGCGGGTGACCAGCCAGTCCACGCCTTCGGCCATGTGCCCGATGGTCTGCGCACCCTTGGACAGGTCGATCAGCCAGATCGATAGCTTGCGCCGGGTCATCAGGTGCGCGAGCACCGCACGGGCGAACTCCGACTTGCCCGAGCCGGTGACGCCCATGACCAGCAGGTGCTGAAGGATCTCGGCAAGGAAGGGGTTGATCCACCAGATCTCTCCGTCCGCATACAGGCCCACCGGGATCGGCTCGGTGGGGAGCAGCCCGAGTTCCTGCGGGGGCTGGAACGGCACCCCGTGCTTGAGCAGGTCCGCCACGCGGGCGGAGAAGGTGCCGTGCCCGGCGTTGTCGGGGTCCTTGTTCACGGTGACCGCGGACGACGGCACATGCAGCGCGGCGGCGATCTTCGGAGCGGCGGCCTGCACGTCCTCCACGGTCTTGCCCGGCAGCGGGAAGACTTCCGCAGTGACCATGCCCTTGCCGTTGCCCTTGGCGTTTTTGACCTGCACCTTCTCCAGGCCGATGGCCTCAGCCAGCTTGCCGAGTCCGCCCTTGTCGGTCTCTTCGGTCTCGTCGTGAGCGTTGCGCATGATCTGCCGCACGTTCCACGATGCGGCGAACAGTCCGCCCCCGAGCAGCCACAGGTCCGTCATCGGGTGCCCGAATGGCCCGGCGGACACGGAGCAGGTCAGCCAGCCCATGCCCGCGGTGACGCTGGCGGTTGCCTGCGCGCGGCGGTAGCGGCGGAACTTGTTGGTGCCGCCGGAGACGGCCCACGTCACCGCGGAGAGCAGGACGCCACCGGCGCCCATGCCGGCGGAGGCGAGCCCGGCGGACAGGGCACTGTCGCCCCACATCTCGTGCACCCCCCACCCGACGGCGGGCGGGAGGACGGCGGCGCCGATCCACGGCGGCAGGTACGGCGCAGCCTTGGCCGCCAGGTGGTTGCCGATGGTGGACAGGATGCCGCCGCCCCCGCCGGTGGGCAGGGTGGCCAGCGCGTAGCCGTGCTGGCCGTCGACGGTGCCACGGCGGGCGGTGCTGTCGACGCGGTCGCGGCGGGCCATCAGTCCTCCCCGATCGTGAACGTCGGGCGGGCGTGCCGGCCGCTGCGCTTCTGCTTGGCCTCCTGCTCCGGCTTGACGAAGTGCCGGTCAAAGGCGTGCGCCATCTTCAGCGCACCGACCCCGAGGGCCTTGGCGGCCTCCGCGGACACCTTCAGGTGGGCGGAGACCAGACGGGCCTTGATCCGGGACTGGGCGCCGAAGGTGTACCACTTGCCCTTGTACTGCGACAGCAGCCCGTTCAGCTCCTCCGCACGCATGCCGAGGATCAGGTACAGCTCCCGTCCGAGGTGGTTGATGGCCTTGGCCAGGGCCAGGATGTCCTTGTCGTTGCGGAACTCGATCCGCTCGATCGCGTAGATCAGCCGGTCGCCCTGGTGCCGGTCGGCCGCCCCGCCCCCGCTGCTGTCGCCGTTGAAGCCGGCGCCCCCGCCGGGGTTGCCATTGTTGTTGGAGCCGAAGTTGACGTTATAGGTGCGTTCCTTGTGGGTGTGCCGGGTCGGTCCGCCCGAGGGGGCGCCGTTGTGCGGCGCACCGTTGGTGGGAGTGGTCACTGGTCCTCCTCGAAGACGAGCGCGTCACCGAGCAGCCGGGACGTGGCGATGTGGTCGACGGTCCATCCGTCGTCGACCGCATCGGCGGCCTGCTCGATGAGCCGGTGAGAAGCCGCGAACCGTGCCGTGACGGCCGCGGCGTACAAGTCGGTCGGCCGCCACCGGGACTGACCCGAGACGGCGTGAATCAGGGCGCCGGCCCACCGGGCCGCCCGCGAGCCGAGAGCCCACGAGCGGTCCAGCAGGCTCGCGCGGCGCGAGCCGAACACGGCCGCCCTCCTTCAGCCCTTGCGGCGGATGACCAGCCACGCCACCTGAGCGGCCACCGTGAAGATCAGCCACAGCGTGAGCAGCGGACCGGCCGCCGGGCCGAACGCGGCGGCCAACGCGAGCCACGTCAGGGCGGAGGTGGCCCCCACGCCCAGACCGAGGCGCCAGAACAGCACCGATCGGCCGGCGGGGCGGCGGAGTATGGCGAACGCCAGCCAGCCCAGCGGGGCGAGGGCCAGCGGGGCCAGGATCAGCCCCGACCACCAAGCCCACCAGTGCAACACGGCGGTCAGCGGCAGCGCCGTGACAGCGAGGGCGACCGGGGCGAGGCTGCGCCGGTGGTCCCACGCGATCAGCGCGAGCCCCGCGGCCATCTCCCGGAGCAGGGAGGGGCGTTCGGGGACGACGACCACGAACGGGTCAGCGCCGCGGCGCCCGCGTTGGCGCGGGATACGGACGGTGGTGGCCCCGGCGGGCTCTTTCTGGGTGCGCACGCGGGAACGGGTACGGCTGGACACAGCGAAACTCCCAGGTGGTTGAGGTGGGTTCAGGCGGCGCGCTGTTCGTCGGTGGGGTAGGCGCAGGGCACGCACATGCCGAGCGAGGTGGGGATGACGTAGTCCGCATCGGTGTGGCACTGCGGGCAGGTGCGGCGGGCGGCGTTGGCCTTGGCGAGCGCCCGCCACTTCGCGGGCGTCATGGGCCGGACTGGCCTGGCCTTGTCGATCCGGTAGAGGTAGGCGACCAGCGGGCCGCGTCGTCGGCGCGGGCGCTCTATCTGCGCCACTACGTCCTGCCCGCCGGGCCGTAGCTCATTGGCGCGGAGTTGACGGCGGGTGGCCAACCCGACCGGCGCCAGGCGCCAGGGGTAGACCGGAAGGGTGGCCATCAGCGGCTCGCAATCGCCAGCTCGGCACCGCCCGTGCCGAGGTTGCGGTGTTCGGCGTAGCGGGTGGAGACCCCCCGACCGACCAGCCGCACAACTCGGCGCCGGCCCGCACCGACAGCGCCGCATCGAACGCGGCGGTCACGATCGCGCGGGCTTCGTCCTCGGGCAGCTTGCCCGCGGCAGGACCGCGCTGGAGCAGGGCGGCGCGTTCACGCGCGGCGCCCTCCTCGCGCTCCTGCTGTTCACGCATCCGGGCTTGTGCACGCTCGCGGGCTTCCCGTGCCGCCCGTTCGGACGCTTCGCGTTCGGTGCGTTCACGCTCCCGCTCGCGCTGTTCACACTCGCGTTCACGGCGTTCATGCTCCTCGCGTTCGGCCGCCTTGCGGGCGGCCCGTTCCTCGCGCTCCTCACGTCGCCGGCGTTCCTCGCGTTCCGCCGCGTCTGCGGCCAGGCGCGCTTCGTGCTCGCGCTGTTCACGGGCCAGCTCGGCGGCGTGCTCGCGTTCCTCGCGTGCCTCCCGGCGGGCGGCCTCCTCTCGCTCACGCGTGGCCTGTTCGGCTGCTTCGCGTTCGGCCCGCCGCTGCGCCTCCAGTGCCGTGACGGCGGCGGTGATGGCGCGGCGGTAGGCAAGCCCGGTCTCGGCGGTGACGATCAGCAGCAGTGGCGCCACGGAGTGGACAGCCACGCCGACCAGGTCTTTCTTCAGTGCGGAGTCGGCTGTGTTCAGGGCGAGCGTCATGGTGCCGGTCATCCACCGCAGCGCCACCGGCCACCGTCCACCGTGCCCGCCCAGCCGGGCGAGCACGGAGTCGAGACGGACCACGATGACAACCGCGGCGTCCACTACGAGTGGCAGGATCGGCGCCGTCCATGCCCACTTGGCTGGGGTGTGGGAAGCCATCAGGGGCGTGACGGTGAGGATCGAGTACAGCATCGCTCCGCACACGATCATCCACGTGCCCACCGACAGCGCGCGCTCCGCTGAACGGATCTGAACAGCGTTCACGCGGTGGCCTCCTCCCGTGAACGCACCCGGACGTAGGCGAGCAGCCGCACGGGCGAGGCGGGGTCGGCGGGGTCCGCGCTGAACTCCGTCCACAGCCATTCGGCACCCGGCACGGGCTCGAAGCCGAGCGCGCTGAGCGCTTGCGTGCGCTCCGTGAACGTCGGCAAATGGTCGGGCTGCTCGAAGCTGTGCTCAGGCCACGCGACCGGGGTGCCCCGCAGAGCCACGAACAGCAGCCACCGGCCGCCGTTCAAAGACATGTGCGCCGTGAACTCCCCATCCATCACGCCGCCTCCCCCGAGGTGGCACGGTTGGCGAGCGTCGCCCGCTCAGCCAGCACTCGGTGCCGGTCGCGACGCACGCGCCGCTGGTCCAGTTCGTTCGGCGTCCGCTCCAGCAGGGCGATCCGCACGTCCAGTGCCTCGATGTCGGCCTCGACGTCGGCGAGGATCAGCGGCATCTCAGCCTCGATCGCGTCAAGCTCAGCGTCCGTCGGCTCCATCCAGTCGGCGAACGCGGTAACAGCGTCCTGAACAGTCACGATGTGGTCCATGGGTCGTGCTCCTCTCTCAGGTGGAACGGCCCGAACAGCACCCCCGGAGTAGCCGCTCCGGGGGTGCGCGCCGTTGTGGAGTCAGGGGATTCCGGCTCCCCTCAACCCCGCCCGTACGACCCCCGCACGAAGTGCGGAGCCGGACGCGCGGGGGAGGCAACCGGCCGCAGTCGACAGCGCTGCGGAGAGATTGAAGGGGCGCGGGCCTCACCCCGCGCTGGCCGCCTTTTCGGAGGAGGCGGCGACCTCATCACGCTGTTGAGTTCTCAAAGAACGACCAACAAGGGGCCCCTGAAAGAGCGAGCTATCCCGAACCGGTAGGGCTGTCCGCGCACGCCGGATAAGCCCCTTGCGGAGCCCCTGGGCGACGAACCTCCCTAGGGATATTTAAAGCACTCCTCCCTAGGGAGGTCAACAGGGCACGAAAAAAGGGGCCCGCGTGAGCGGGCCCCTTCGGGCTGTACTCGTTCCCGTCAGCCGGTGATGTGGTACTCCATGACGTACACCCCGGCGTCCAGCAGCATCCTGTTCACCTCAACCGGCCTGCCGTCCTCAGTGAGGGCCGTCCGGTAGATCTCAACCACCGGGGTTCCCTCGGTCAGGTGCAGACGCTCGGTTTCCTCCTGGCTGGGCATCCGTGATCGCAGCTCTTCCACGAACCGCACTGGCTTGGCACCGAGTTCGGCCAGGCGTGCGTATGTACCACCAGGACCGGTGTCCTCCTGGGCGATAGCCGACTCTCGTACGAGATCAGCCGACAGGTACGAGACCGCCGCCTGGACCGGTTCGCCCTCGACGGTGAACAGCCGGTCTCGGACCACGACGGCCGCGCCCTCCTCTAGGTCGAGGATGCGCGCCACGTCGTCCGGGGCGGGAGCCTCATAGACCCGTAGCTCGGTCACGGTCATGGGGCGTTCACCGATGTCCGCGCTCCAGATGGCGCGGCCGGCGCCCCACGTTTCCTGGGAAAGTCGCCGGTTTGCGACTCGCCGAATCGGTTGGAATTCCCGGACGTAGGTACCGCTACCCTTCCGTCGAACGGCCAGCCCTTCGGACACGAGCAGCATCAGTGCCCGCCGCGCCGTCTCCTTGGCCACCCCGTGCTTCTTCACGAGGGCAGGCTCACCGGGGAGCCGTGCGCCGGGCGCCAAGTCGCCTGAACGAATGCGCTCCCGCAATTCGTCGGCGATCTCCCGGGCGGTCTCCGCCATCAAGCTCCTCACTTCCCTAGGGTGGTTCTGGCTTACAGCTTGGCACACCTGCGGGCGGTTGCCTCTCTGGGGGAGAGTGACCCGCGTGTGGACCTCGAATCCGGCGGGTTGTGGGCCATGCGTGGGCCAGCGCCCTCGGCGTCGCCTCGGAACAGTGCTACCGACCAGGTCAGGCGGGGTTTCGCCCGGTGAAGACGTCTAGCGTCACCTCGGGCCCTTCGAATGCCGTGCTGATGAATGACTGCAGCGTGACCGCGTGCGCGCCGCGCGCGGTCCTCGTCCCCGAAGTGCGGATTCGCTGCGCCTTGATCACCCTGGATCCGCTGCCCTGACGGGTCTCGATCCACCCCTCGTTGCGCAGTGTCCACAGGGCCCGCTGCACGGTGTCCCGAGAGACCTCGAATCCGTTGCCAGAGAACGCTGAGGTGGCAGGAGCGTTCCCAGCGGGTAGACGCCCACGGCCATGCGTTTCCTCAGTTCGTCCGAGACCCTCTCCAATTCCCTGTCGCCACCGTCCACGGCTCCGTCTCCGCTCACCGTGGAACCGTGTCTCTTCCGGAAGACGAGCAAACCAACTTCTGTGCGTGCGGCCGAACTTCCCAGGCCCCTCGGTCAGGTGTCCGTCACGCCAACGCACTCTCAGCTCTAGGGACGCCCAGTGGCCGTCAGCTCAGACGCCACGACGGCTAGGTGGTGCGAGGTTGCCCAGGCGCGCCACTCAGTGCCTCCTCCCGCCTTCTGGCGCTTACGTTGTGCGCGCTCCTCAAGGCGAGCGTCGCCCCAGGATGTGGCGGCTCCCGTGGCAGGCCAGTAAGGCGAATTGACGAGGTCCTGGCTGAGCGTGAAGAAGTCGTCGTTGCCCTGCCGGAGTCGCGGATACACGAAGACTTGCCAGTCCACCGCCGTGGTGTAGCGCATGTTGGGATCTGGAGTCCCGCGGCTCTTGGGCAGGATCCGCGGGTACGTTACGCCGAAGTCCCCGAAGTCAGGTTGCGGACCCTGCCACCTCTTGATGACCTCCCGCCAGAGCAGTGCGTCTTCTCTCACCACGGGTGTAGCTCGGCCTCGCTTGAAGCCCGTCAGATTGATGGGGAAGGCACCGGCCGCCACGCAGAGATGCCTCCACTGCCAGTGCGAGAGGTGCTTCAGGGCCTCGATGGTCTGCTCAGCCAGGGCTTCCCTTGTCCGATCCGAGTGAACCGGACCGGCATCAAGCAGCAAGTCGACCTCCTCGGGGGCCAGCTGCACTGCTCGAAGCAGGTCATGTATCTGCTCTTCGTGTGGGAGCGAATCGCCGAAGTCATCGGCCGTAGAGATTCGCAGGCATGCTCCTTGTTGGTGGGCTGTCGCTACCCCTGCCACCTCGGCCAACACGTCATCTGGGTCGGAGCCCCTGAAAACCGGGGACATGGCAACGCCACGTAGTCCCAGAGACTCACCGACTCGAGTGACGGGCCCGCCGGCTTCTCCCTTGAGCACGCGGCCGGGTGGCAGTGCGCCACAGTCAACTGTGACGATCATGCCGTTCGGTACGTTTTCCATGGCGTGCTCGCAGAAGGTCTCCAGCAAGTCTCGTAGCTCAAAATCCGGCACGATCTCCATCACTGGACGGACCTGAGCTTGCACCTCGGGCGAGGCGTGCCCCAGCGCCAGAAACTCGCCCGCCTTGCCCTTCAGAATAGGAACGTAGGCCACCGGCCACCCCCAAGCGCTCCCCACACTCAGCCAGTTGTCGAGCTAATCGTTCTTGACAGAGTGACCGCGCCAGACAGAGGTAGGTAGAGCGCTGTTCGAGCCACGGGGCTCAAAGTTGAGGGTCGAACGAAGACCCGTCCCTCAGACCGTCTCCGATCGGCGCCGCCGCAGACGGCGTTGAGGGGTGACGAGGGGCAGTGGCTGGATCCGGGGGACCCAGCCACTGCGGCGCAGAGCGGCATCGCAGTCGTCGGGGAAGCCGACCACTAGGAGGCTCGACGACCACTGTCCTATAGCGAACTCCTGAAGCTACGGCCGGCTGTCAGAGGCTCGACTCCACGCGGTACTTCAGGACCCGACCGTCGTCTGGTTTGGCGGCTGAGGGGAGCTCCAACCGGAACGCCATGACGATTCGAGTCGAGTCAAACCTGAGGGTCTCCTCGTCCGGCTTGGCGATCATTGGGTAGAGCAACATGCCAGCCGTACGTGAACCCGGGACGCGCACCACATCGTGAAGCAACCGATGATGTATGGGTTGCGACTTCGCCTGGAGGCGCCCTTCGATCTCGTTCCGACTGTGGAGACTGAAGGGTCCGAAACTGAGCAATGGCGTGGTTGATTCAGCGTCGAGAAGCTGTGGCATGACAACGTGCCAACGGTCGACTTGCGAGGAACCCAAGGTCTTCAGCCAACGCAAGTCCGCTTGGAATTTCTCCTCATCCAGCCAGGACAGCTTCTCCAAGATCTTGACAACCAGGCCATGGCTGAAGTCGCCCTGGAAGATGCTCAGCGACTTACTCACGTGTGGGGCAGGCTGTGGACCGCTCATTCCGGCGAAGATGGGTCGAAAAGCCTCCAGGTTATCGCGCAGCTTCGCTTTCTCGCTCAGCAGCGGGTACGCGCTACTGGGCTCTTTGACGTCCGTAGCGTCCTGTTCGAGGATGGCGCACCATCTCTTATTCGCTGCGGTGGGCTTGACTGAGGAGTGCTGAGCGACCAAGGGGACGATCCGCTGAGGTGTGATCAGGGGCTGGCCGTTGTCATCCATCTTTGCGTACTTGTCGAGTTGATTTCGAAAGAATTCTTCGTCTTGGCAGATCCCGGCGAAAGTCTCATGAAGACTCTCGGGGATATAGAGTCGCACCAGATCGCGGTAATTCTTCCGGAAACCGAACCAGCGTCCCATCTGCATAAGTGTGTCAGCTGCCCGTGCGGCGCGCCGGTAGTAGGTAACTGTGAGACCCTCGACGGTGAAACCGCGGGCTAGCATGTTGCCGCCGATCAAGATACGCCAGACGGGCGATGAATCGAAATCCAGCTCTTCGCCTTCGATCTTATCGCTGTTGACGACCAGGACCGGGTGCCCTGTTTGCTCGATTAGTGCTACAGCTTCCGCTATGTAGGGTTTGAGCTCGTCAAAGCCGGCGGGCAAAGGCAAATCGCTAGCGATGGCTGAGGAGGCTGGTGCGATGTCTCGCAGGTATAGGTTCCGGAGTCTTTCATAGCTATTGGTCGAAGAATATCCGGCCCTACGCCAGTGCCGCTTGATGTTTTCGGCCTGATCTCTATGTACGGTCTTCTTCTGGGCTTCATGAACGAGCATGGTGTGATGCTTGAATTTGCCAATCCCCATGCTCTCTCTAAAGAGCTTAACGGCTCCAGAAAGTACGAAGGCATCGAGGGCCTCCCCAAGCTTGGAATCATCATCCTTGCGTCGGGGTAGGAATCTCACATGGCATTTCTCAGGTGAGTTCGCGTAAGTCTTTTCTTCCCCGTCCGTAGACGAATCGTCGTCATTGAAGTCCGATGCCCCCATGTATCCGCTGGGGCGGTCCAGGGAGATGAGGAAGTCCTTCGGGAAGAGGCTGTGGGGATCCCCGGGATCTATAAACACGTTGGCGAAGGGCGTTGCCGTATACCCCACGTACTGGGCGCGAGGCAACATCATGAGCAGTTCGGATATAGCTTTGTTGATAGCGGTCCGTTCAGCTTCTTCCTCGTACCACTTCTTACGGTTCGTGTTGATTGAAGCCTGATCCGACTCGTCGTCGATGATCAGGGTGGGGATTCCGGGTAGGCGCGAATGAACCCTTTTCAAGTCCTTGATAACTCGCTTGAGGACACCCGAGTTTTTCTTCACCACGGCGAGGCGAGCGGCTTCAGGGAATACGTTGTCGGGATGATACAGCGGCTTGGTTGGGTCTGTGCCATGGAAGTCGAGAGAATCGATGGCTCCCGATTGATAGTCCTGATGATGCCTGGTGAGACGGTGCACCTCAGGTATACGCGCTCCTGCGGGTATCTGCCCATGGTCAATGAATCGACCGGCGACCCACTCTTTATCCTGCTGGTAGTCGACATCATCCAACGCGTATTCGTCTGCCGGGTCGATGCCTCCCAACACGCTGCTGACGCCAGCGAATTCCATATCGAGACGCCGCTGAGTCTGAGACCGTAGCTTATCTGTGGTCCCCGTCAGTACGATAATGAGCCGGTAGCCGACATCGACTGCCTTAGCGATCACTCCGGTGAAGTTGGCCGTCTTTCCGCTCTGAACATAGCCGACAACGAGTCCCTTGGACTGGTAAGGCTGATCAGTAGTCGGATCAGCCAATCGCTCCACCACGCGTGAGGTGGCCGGCCCCAGGGAGCTCGCGACGTCTTCGGCGGACCACCCTTTCTCGATAAGATAGTTCTTATAGTGATTCCAGTAGAATCCTCTGTCGCTGGCTAGTCCTTCTGTGTACCAGGGAATCCAATTTTCGGCCGACGTGATGACCGTGGGCCGGCCCGTTTGCGCTACTGGGAAGAGTTCCACGAATAGTTCGGCCGTTTTCTCATCGACCCGAAGACGATCAATGATGACCGCTCGGCGTTGGTCACTTCCAGCCTCAGTGTGCTGCGTCCACGAGTCGGTGGGTGGCGCGGCGTCCCATCCGGCTATGCTCATGTGCATTTGGATCCGAAGAGGGTCATTGGCGCCGACTGAGCTAAGGTAGCGACAAAGCTCGGGATCCCCCACCTGAACCGGTGAAGTGTCGGAGTCATCCGCAGCAAATTCGGCTGCGGTATGGAGAGATCGAGGACCGCGTGCTTCCATCAATTTGAGAGCCGCCAGGTAAGCGTCTGTCAATGCGTGGCCGCTGCTCATACATCATCCACTTCTTCTAGGCTGTCTGTGAGAAATTTTGGTAGTGGAGCGCTCGAGTTGCGGCCCGTCAGGTCGATTTGGTAACGGACTTGGATGATCTGTTCCCGAGCTGCCACTCTGCGGACTTGATCCGGAGTCAGGCGAGGGAAGTCGTCCGTAACAGCGAAAGCCGCAGGTTTCGTGCGAAGCGCCCAGGGGCCCTGACAGGTGCGCTCGAAGCGATCGCGCCAGCCAGCCTGTTCTAGGTGTGCCTCCAAGGCAGCATGGTCTTCGTCGTCTCGTGCTTCGGCTCTGGCGAGGCGGACCAAGTCGGGCAACCTATTCCCGGTACCTGGCCCTGCCGACGTTATTTGGCAAGAAATTAGCCAGAGGGGCTGGGAACCGGTGGGGCGCAGCTGGGTTAGAGATTCGATCCAATGGATGCGTCGTTCCGACCGTGTTGTCTTTACTTCGATATTGAGGCCCCGTAGGGCAAAGTCGTGCTCTTCTCTTCGGGGACCCAGCCAAGCCCCGAGAGCCTCCTTACTGCCGATAGTTCGTGTCAATCCGAGCAATACGATGAGCTCGCCGAAGAGTCCCACCTCGCGTTCGATCTCCAGCGCGTGGCCGCTCTGGATCAGGTTCGCTAGCGAACGAACGGTGTCGCCGAGTGCCTGTTCCGGAGAGAGGCCTTGCAGCTGGATCCGGTCGGCGATGACACAAAGCATGGGATAGGCGTCAGCGAACAGGTCACGGCGAGTCACCGCGATCTCTAGGTAGCGGCGTTCACTGTTTCGTACAATCTCGCAACGAATGTGCTCCAAACCCCGGTCGGGGATAATCCCGGTGCCATCAAAAGGAACTCGCAGCCCAATTTCTGGTCGCTTTGGGGAGATGAAGAGAATTAGAGGCGGATCGCCAGGTATGGGCTGATCGATGGGGACGTTTGAGCGCAGGTAGCTCCTGAGGCTCGCTTCGCTAAGATGGCGTCGCTCGACCCCGTGGGTCACGATTTCTCCCCCTGTGCCGCCACGGTCAACAACTCCTGCCAGATTTCAAGATTGTCTTTGTCTTTCGAGCCGAGATATTCACCCTGGAATAGGTCTTCCATGATGATATATAGAAGCGCTTTGAGGACGGGCATGTCGTTGAGTCCACCTCTGCGACCACCTAGCAATGTCGCCCGATAGCGTTCGTTGAGCCACAGGGTACGGTTATCGCGATCGACGAGAAAGAAGGACTCATCGGCGAAGGCGGCCCAGCGAATATTGATGGGCTCTTCGTCCTCCAGTAGCGGTATTTCTCGCTTGATGGCCTTCTTCAGGGGCGGAGCGAGGCCGCGGCCGGGAGGGATCATCCGCCTTCGCTGCATAGTTCGTTTTTTGGAGTCACGGAATACGGTTTCGGCGACTTGCAGGTAGTCGGCGAGGGTGGTTTTGTCCTCCGCCTGGGCCTCTTCGCATAGGTATGCAAACTTGGGACCTATACTGACCTTAGATTTTTCCGGATTCATTTTGAAAAGGCCAATCGTGTCGTCTTCGATGTCGATTTCGACACGGGCCAAACGGAGTCGGCGGTCGCTGGCGTGGATTCCCTCCCATCCGCCAGCGTGGAGTAGGCGGTCGTTTCGGTAGAAGTACAGCCCCTGCCTGAAGTCAGCCCCGCCCGGAAGGTTGAACTCGGGCAGCTGTGAGCGACCAGGCCAGATGTGACAGCGCATGCTCAAGGTGAGCCCTTCGGCCCGGCCCACCAACGTCTTGGGCCAGCCGCTCTTGCCTGTCCGGGTGTAGCCGAAGGGGTCGAGTGGCGAAACGCCGAAGCGGCTACCGCATTCCCCGGTCTCCGCCTCTTCCACCTCGACCCATATCCTCATGCGGTGCGCGGCCAGTAGCCGATGCATGACCAGTCCGAGGTGCTGACGTATCTGTACCAGGGTCCTGCTGATGTACTCCTCTACCCGGGCCGGGTCGTCGGTGGCGGGGAATCCCGTGACCTCGTCCCAACGAACAACGGTTCTTCCGGCGCCTTGAGGGAGGTTCCACTCGCGGTCAAGCTCGCCGGCGGCGAAGTGTTCGGGCACGACGCCGCAGAGAAATCCGCTCTGCTGAGGGCTAAGCTCCCACCGGCGACCAACCACACGTCCCCTCTGGTCCCGAGAGAGCAGAGTGAGACTGCGAGCCTGACTGAAGGATGCAGCCTTCAGACCAATGCCGAAACGGCCTAGATCACCGGTCCTGTATTTGCGACGCCCCCCTAGGGTCATGGCGTCATCGATGGCTTCAGGTGCTATGCCGAAGCCATTGTCAACCACGTAGAGGCTACGGAGCCTGCCCGCACTCCTGACTATGCGGATGAGGATGTCTGTGGCTTCTGCGTCCACGGAGTTGTCCACTAGGTCGGCTAGCGCGGTATCTAACGAGTGATTGCGACCGAGACCATCCATCGACCGTGCATCTGGCGGCAGGTCGACGCCCCCGCTGGTAGGAACCTCATCGCGCCATCTGACCATGGGACGATGATCGCTGCGAGCTCAGTGCCTGTAAAGGCGCTTGGATATCTTGGTGGGACGTTGACCGGAAGAAACGATGCCGCTACGACTCATGATGTAGGGGGCGCCGTGCCGCATCCGTGCGCACATAGGTACGTGTACTTCCTTCGGAGCCCTTACCCCCTGCTCTAGAGCGCTCCCAGTCAGTCTCGGTGAGGTGTTGAACGGTCTCCGGAACACGGAGACGATCGCCTTCGATCCTGTCGCCCTGGAATTTTCAGTTCCGTTTCGCGGGGAGGTGCTTGGAGTCCCGCGCCGGAAGCAGCCCTCGACGAAGACCGCCACATGCCCGCGCTGGGAGGTGACGGGACGAAGGGGCCTGTGTACACGCTGGTGCCGTTGCTGGGCAGGGGCCGTAGGCGACGCCCCTGCTCGCCACCGGCGCCCGGCCGAGTCTGCTGGGAACTCCGGACGGGGTCAGCCAGGGAACCTCTCCTCGCATGGGTGCAGCGGCCAGAGTTACGTCCCCTTCAGGACGATGAGGGCGGGCCGCTCCGACTCCCGCCTGCTCCCGGTGGGCAGGCCACTGCCACCTCCGTGGAGTTCCCCCAGGCGTCCCCCAGAGAAGCATCGGATTGTCGAACGGCCTGGTCAGAGATATCAGGGGCGGCCCGCTGTAAAGCTGCTGCCCTGCCTTCATGGAGTTGCAGGGCATCCCGCGGTCGAGTGACGCAGCCCTTGCTCAGGTGACGGCGTGGGGCGCCAAGTCGTGCGCGCTTAGCTCGAGGTGATGCCGTCGGCTCGTTGGCCGCCGGCCTTTGCGGGTGGGCGGCATGTGGAGCACTTGCCCGTCAGCGTCCGCCGCTCCAGTGACGAAAGATCCCTATATCAGACGTAGATGCTTGGTGTCTCGAAAACAGGAGAAGAGTGCCAACCGACTGAACTTTTCGACAAGGTAATCGCATTGGACGCACTTCGTCCCGGCACGTCGCGAGACATGGCATTCCTCCCCATGTGTTGGCAGTGGTCGCACCGTCACCTCGACGGAGGACCCGACAGGCGATCGGCACTGGGTGCGGCCGCTCGGCAACACCGGAATCTTAGGGATGCCGCAGCGGGGACAGCTGGTCGCCTAGCGGCCCTTCGTCTCCAGGTGAGGCGGAAGGGCCCTTTCGTTTGTCTGAAGTGGCATGTCCCACGGAGGGCTCCGATCGCCTCAACGAACCCCAGCGCCGCTGCGGTTCGTTCCACGCAAATCGGAAGGACCCCCCGTGGACGAGAACCACGACGCTCAGCTGCCGTCCGACGGCCCCGAGTCAAATCCGGCATCTTCCGCTGAGCCCACCCCTTCACCCCAGGAGCAGGCGCAGGCCAGTTCGGATGAGGTCGAGCTCTCCGCTTCGGAGTCGAGCCAGACAGGCGCGGACGAGGCTGAGCGCTCAGAAGAGGATCTTCCATCCTTGCCCGATGGGCTACCGGCTCTTCCCCGGACGGCGGCAGTACGCAAGCTCGCTAGCACGCTCGTCACACATGGGTTCAGTGAAGGCGCGGCCACAGCGGTCGCACGAGCGATCGCACGGCCCGAAGAGGCTCGCAAGCGGCTCCAGAATCCTGACATCATGCGTGTCCCTGGAGGAATTCTCCACACCATCACAACCCAGGTATGGGCGCCTGCGGTCTGTCACTTCCCCGGCAACAACCGGGAAGCGGGCTACAGGGTCTACCCCCTGTCGGGAACCCTGTCGCCGGGGCAATTCCCCCCTCTGCGGGGCCTAGAAGCAGCTCCGGGGGAAACCGGGGAACTCGTTCTCCAAGCAGAATCGCGCGCCCACGTGGTTAGCGCCATGGATAAGTCGAACAGCTTCCTTGCTCGGCACAATGACCTTACCGAGACCATCGGGCAGCACGGAATCCTGAGGGAGCTCTTGCTCACGGTCGTCAGGATCGACCATGAGTCTGAGGACGAACCGCCGGCATGGGCTCTCGCCGGTGCTGACGGTAGCAGCCGGATTTCTGCGAGTCACCGGATTCACGCACTGGGAGCGAGCGACGTCCTGTATGGACTGCCGGGCGACGACCGAAAGTATCGGCAGCTGCTGAGCCAGGTCCTTGGGACGGGTGAACGCCCGCGTGAGGAGGTCACTCCCGACGACGTGAAGCGGGCTCGAGCACTCGTTGCCCCAGCGACACTCGTCCTGCGCTTCGTCCCGGACGAAGGCTCCCAGCTGCAATACGACCAGGCGGTCAAGTTCATCGTGGGGATCACCCACGTAGAACCTCCGAAGCCCTGGGGAAGCGCAAGCGAGAACGACGCTTTGGCGGATCCGGTCATTGAAGAATTTCTGCGAGCCGGCCGCCTCACGCGTACCCGCGCGGAGTGGTTCGCCGCAGACCTGACGCCTGAAGAAGTGCGCTCCAACGTCCTCGATCCCTGGCCCGATACCCGGGTCACCGAGATCGTGTCCACCTTCCTCAACGCCGAAGAGCATGCCCTCTTTCGCAAGGGCGTCTTGAGGATCACCGCCAAGAGCAAGGTGACAGCCGACTTCAAGGCGAAAGTGGTCACCGAGATGATCTTGCGCCCTTGGCGCGCAGCCAACGCTGACGCTGATGCCGCGGATCGGGTGAGTGGGACTCGCAGCACGCTGCAACGCATGCTGAAGTGGACGCCGCTACAGGCGTCAGGCTGGCACACCAGCGGCGACAACGATCCCGACAAGATGCTGGAAGTAGCCCTCCGCAATCTCAAGGAGGGCGGCAGCGCGGAAGAGGCGGGCATTGAGCTGGGCGTCCGCGGCGGCTACTACCTGGCGGTGCACGGGACTCTGGTTCGAGAGGCACGAGGACGCACTGTGGACTACCGCACTCCGTCATCGGTGCTCCAGCGGATGACGGAAAGCTCTCATGGGCTCAGGACCCTTCACAGGGCGATCGTCGACGGACGACAGAACAGGAAGCCGCAGAGGGTCGACGAGGTCGGAACACCGCAACTCAACCTGAGCAACAAGCCTCTCCTAGCCGACGATAAGTGGCTGCGCACCACATTCACTGCCGTCGGTGAATCCGTGGCGTCGCCTCCCATCGAAGGAGACGTAACCACGCCAGAGAGCGAGTTCGAGTCAGCCAAGACCCACTTCGCGAACCTCGTGGCCTCTCTGGAAAGCGCACTCGTAGCAGCCGAGAGTGTGCGTGGACACAGTCGGCCGTTCGTCAGGGAACAGGGATGGCCTCAGGTTCACGCGGAGGACCTTGGTATCCGTCTCGACAAGATCAGCGGACGGCTGAAGATGTACGCCGCGATCGCCGAGGCGGCGGAAGAGGCTCACTCCGGCAGCACGGATGGCACGGAGGAGGCAGACGAAGTCTGAGGGCTGACTACATGCCGTCGTACCCGGCGCGGGGTCGAGACCTACGGATATGGCTGAGCGGAAGCCAGTGGATGCCGCTCGTGGGGCCTTAGCTGCGCCGAAGACTGAAGCGGTAAGCCAATGAGGCCTTGTAGTGAGGTCTGCAAGGCTGCCGGTCGGCTGGCTGGCGCTGCGCGCGCTGTTCGTGATCGCCGCCGAGCGAGGTGCCTGGTATGTAGAGCATTTGAGATCGCCCGGCTGAGGAATGGTTAGCGCGCTCGTCAGGTGGCCACCTGCGGCCAGCTGCGAAGGGCCGGAGACTCAGTCTCCGGCCCTTCGCAGCCGTTTTGGGATGAGCCGGGATTGAACTCGCCATCCACGACCGGCCAGCGCCGTGGACTACAGATCGCCCTCGGTGAAGTGGCTCAGTTCGGCCTCGGTCAACTCCGGGGTGGACGTCGGGTCTGGGTTGGCTACAGGCACGGCAAGATGCTCTCGAATGAGACGAAGGCTCTCTTCCGGGCTTCGACCGGGCTTGTCGTGCTTGGCGGCCCATGTGCGCCCGGGGTGGAACTCGTCCCAGTCAGGACGGGCCCCGCGGCGGCGGCCGCCGCCCGGATCATGGTTGCCGAAGCCCTGTAGGACCTGATTCCACAGCGGTCGGTAATGCCCGATCATGAGCGCTTCGGCCAACGGGACCCAGATGTCATCCACTACCAGGAACCTGCACTTGAAGTCGCTCAAGCGCAGCTGGGGTTGGCCGTTCTCCGCACCATAGGACTCGACCTGCGCCAGGCTACGGGCGTGCTCTCGGAGGCGCAGGTACAGTACAGGCTCTTCCGGGGTGGACAGTAGGCCGTTGAGGCCAGCCCGGGCTCCCTTCGGCACGGCTCGGCCGACGTAGATAGGCGTCTCCAGATCCAACTGGCTGTAGGGCTCATAGGGACCCGCGTAGTAGATGCAATAGAGACCCGAGCCGTTGAACGAGACTTCGGGAGCAAGCGGGTTGAGCGGCTCCTCCCGAAGCGCCTGTTCCACACTCCAGGCCAAGTTGATTCGGTCCAGCGGATTGAATCTCTCCGTACGCTTTCGCTGCACAGAGGGAGTCGCTACTGGCTGGCTCGACCGTCCGCGACGGTCGAGATAATCCCGAACAGCGCTCCCGCTGAATACTGGCCCACTCCGGAGCTCGACCAGAGGCAGGGGGAATTGCGCGTCTCGGCTGCGCATGTTGGTGATCGCTTGTCTGGTCATACCTGACAGCTCGGCGATCTCCGCGATGCCCACAAGATCCACGCGACGCGTCTCAACGCTCGGTTCGAACTCGAACAAGGAAGTCTCCCACCCGTAGTGTCACTTGGAAACGTCAAGCCGTTTCCCTCATGCACGGACGTTACCGTGAAACTTAACCGCTGTCCACAACGTGCTGTGTCAGGCGTACACGCCAGAAGGTTCCTTGACGCTCGAGGCGACTACCGGCGTTGGGCTCTGGGACAAGGGCGCGCTTCGGCGGCTGAGCAGCTCCCTGAGGGAGTGGGGTCGCTCGGGAGGTGTCGCCGCTGAGCAGGTCATCAACGGCCGATCAGTGACGGCGCACGTGCTTTGAGGGCGAGCAGGTCAGGAAGGCGAGTCAGGGCGAGAGTCGCCCCTGATCTCCTTTCGGGCGAAGGACCGTCGAGGACCTGCGCGTGCGCGGAGGTGAAAGAGCCCTAGACGCCGTGGGGCCCGCGTGGGGCGGCCGGGCAACGTGCGGCGTTTCCGCTGATCAAGGCCGCCCGGTCGCGCGGACTGTAAATCTGCCGGCTCAGCCTTCCCAGGTTCGAATCCTGGCGCCGCCACAGTTGAAACGAGACCCCCTCTGATCTGCGAGAACGCAGAGCGGAGGGGGTTTCTTCGTGTTCGGGCTCGTTCCGTTTTGTGTGTGGACGGCGATCGGGGCGGTCGGCGGTACGGGATGCGGTGCGCAGGAGCGTGGACGTGGTGCGGACCGAAGCGGACCGCGAGGGCCAGGGAGCCGAGTCGTGCGCCCGCCGCCGTCCGGCTTCGTACGCTGAGGTGTATGTCGTCACGTCGCAGGAACTGCCCCGAGTGCCGTCGCGAGATCGCCGTCGTCGCCGGGCGGTTCGCGCGGCATGATCCGCCTGGGGCGCGCGAGAGCGGGGAGCTCGTGTCGTGTCCGGGGTCGCGCAGGCAGGCGCCGCTCGGAGCGGACCAGCCCGCGCTGGACGGGTACGTCGTACCGGAGTTCCCCGGCCAGCTCCCCCTCTTCTGACCACGAGGTCACGACGTCACGAGAGCGGGCGTACGTCCATCCGGCTCACCAAACCGTCCGCGCCGAACCGGTACACATGCTCGACCGGCTCCTCCGCCCAGTGATCGCCCGAGTCGTCCCGCAGCCCCGGCCGTACCGTGGCGACCACGCGGCTCCCGTCCTCGTCCAGGCGCAGCCCGTCCAGTCGTACGAGAGGGTGCATGGTCTCGAACTGCGCCGCCCAGTAGGCGCGTACCTCGGCGTGGCCGTGCAACCGCACCCCGTCGGCGACGTTCGGCCAGTCCACGTCCGGGGCCAGACAGTACGGGACGAACGCGTCGCGTTCATCGGTGCTGAAGACCTCGTACATCTTCCGCAGCAGGGACTCCTGCGCGGCGGGAACCTCTTCGGACACGACAACGACTCCTCCGCTCGGGCTGGTCACCGTCCCCTCAGTTCCCCGCCACCGATTTCACCGCCACAGAAACCGGCACCGACCCGCTGATCAGCTCCAGTGTCAGCCCGGCCGTCGCGGATGTGTCCACCAGCTCGGCGAGGACGGCCGCGACGTCGTCGCGCGGGATGGGGCCGCGGCCCGTGGAGGCCTCCAGGCGTACGAGACCCGTGCCGGCGTCGTTCGTCAGCATTCCGGGGCGCAGGATCGTCCAGTCCAGGCTCTTGAAACCGCGGATGTACGCATCGGCCTGGCCCTTGGCGCGCAAGTACACGTCGAACACGTCGTCCCCGGGGTGCGAGGGGTCCGCGCCCATCGACGACACCACCACATACCGTCGCACCCCGGCCCGCACCGCGGCATCCGCGAAGAGGACCGCGGCACCCCGGTCCACGGTGTCCTTGCGGGCCGTGCCGCTGCCCGGGCCCGCGCCCGCCGCGAAGACCGCGGCGTCCGCGCCCTGCAGATGCGCGGCGACCTCCTCGACCGAGGCCGACTCCAGATCGCACAGGACCGGCTCGGCTCCGGCAGCCCGCAGATCGTCGCCCTGCTCGGGCCGGCGGATGATTCCCGCTACCTCGTCACCGCGCGCGGCGAGCAGTCGCTCCAGCCGCAGCGCGATCTGACCATGACCTCCAGCGATAACAATGCGCATGTTTCCGACCGTACGCCCGGACGCCCACACGTGCCGCACAACTCTGTGGACAACTCATGAGTCTCCTGATTGATCGCTGAGGTACCAGAACGATCACTCAGTCACGAGGGCGACGCCGCGCGGCGTCCGAAGGAGACCGTCATCATCGCCATGACCACTGCCATGACCACCCTGCGCAAGCCCCTCGCCGCGGTCGGCTGCACCGCTGTCCTGTTCGCCGGAGCGGCCGCCTGCGGAACGGTCGAGAACCTCACCGCCGGGCAGAAGGTCGACCACGCCGTCGAGGCACTCGGCGAAAAGAAGTCGCTCTCCTTCGAGTTGGCGCTCGACGCCGAACCGTCCGCGCTCACGAAGCTGGCCGGAGAGGCGGACCCGGGCGAGGAACTGCCGCCCGAGCTCGCGAAGTTCCTCACGGGGATGCGGGTCACGGTGTCCGTCGAGTCGAAGAAGCCGCTCGCCGACTCGGGCGAGAAGGACCTCGTGGGTACGGGCATGCAGGTCTCCGGGGCCGACGGCGTCCTGGTCGAGTACCGGGCCGTCGGCGACTTCACGTACTACCGCGCCGACATGAAGGCGCTCAGCGACGTGATGGGCTTCCCGTTGCCCACGGCCGACGAACTCCCCGAGGGGGAGAAGGAGTTCAAGAGGGTTCTCGAGGGCAAGTGGGTCAAGGTCGACAACAGCGAGCTCGAGAAGTCCGGGAAGCGCGCCTCGGGATCCGGCGAAATCGACACCAAGACCCAGCAGAAGATCCTGAAGGCCGTCCGCGGTGTCTTCGCGCGTGAGGTCACCTTCAGCAGCAAGGAAGGCAGCGACGGCACCGAACGGATCATCGCCAAGGCCTCGTTCCGCGACCTGCTCACGGGGGTCTTCGACAAGCTCCGGCCGCTGGCCGACGACCTCCCGGCGGGCACCGAACTGCCCACCCGCAAGGACCTCAAGGACGCCCCGGACAAGAAGATCGCCGTCAACTTCTCCTTGAAGAACGGCGACCTGACCCGCGTCTCCGTAGATCTCGCCGCCCTCGCTGAGGACGCGAAGGGCGCCAGGCTCCCGCTGGTCCTCACGTTCGGCAAGGCCGCCGACGTCAGCGCTCCGTCCGACGCCACCGAGGTGCCCGCGGGGGAGTTCGCGGGCCCCGGCAACCCGTTCACGGGCGGGGTGCTGCCCGGCGGTTTCTGAGGCAGGAAGCAGTCGCCATCGGTGACAGCTGAGAACACAGGCACGCGCGCGTGGACCCCTAATGCCCCCGATAAGCCCCAGAAGACCTTCACGCGCGCGTGAACCCTGAAAAACCTCCACGCGCGCGGTGCCCCGCCCAAAGTCCCCAGGACGGCCCCTCAGGACGGCCCCCCCAAGCCTTCAAGACGGCCCCTCAAGATGGTCCCCAGCCCGCCCCTGCCGAGGCAGATCCAACGCCGCAGCCGCAGCCGACCCGCAGTACTCGCGCACCGCGCTCGTCCGCGCCACCACCCGACCCCGGTGCACCACGATCCGGCTGTACGCCAGCGCCAGCGCCCCCGAGAGCCGGTCGCCGCGCACGGCGAGCAACTCGGCCGGGAAACCCGCCTCCACACGCACCTCGGGCAGCCCGAGCAACGCCCGTGCCGACGAGCTGACCGCGGTGTAGGCGTCCTCGGGGCGCAGCCCGTAGCGGGAGGCCAGCAGGTACGCCGCTTCCAGCGGATCTCCGCGCCCCACGGGATTCGACAGGTCCCTCATCGCCCCGCTGCCCGCCGCGACACGCACCCCGGCCGTCTGCAGCAGTCGTACGGGAGCCGTCCCGCGCCGGTCGACTCCCGAGCAGCCGCCCTGCGGCAGGCAGACCACGGTCACTCCGGCCGCGGCGAGCTGATCCGCCGTCCGCGACACCGTCTCGAAGGGCAGCCGGCCGAGCGCGCCGCACGGACCGAGCGTCACCCCGGGTCGCAGCCCGCCGGCCATGGCCGCGAACCGCGTGAGCCGCGCCGGATCGTCACCGTCCGTGTGCAGGTCGACCGGGCAGCCGTGCTCCGACGCGACCTCCAGGACCGCCTCCACGTACCCCGTCGGGTCGGGGTCGAGATCCGGACAGCCGCCCACCACGGAGGCGCCCATTTTCATCGCGTCCCGCAGTATCGCCAGCCCTTCGGCCCCGGCGAGCCCGGTCAGCACCCGCGGCATCGCCACCGCCGTCAGCTCGACGAGTCCCCGCAGCGCCCGCCGAGCCCGGAGCACCGCCGTCAGCGCGCCGAGCCCCTGCACATCGCCCACGTGCACGTGCGAGCGCAACGCGGTGGCCCCGTGTCCGAGTTGCAGCAGCGCGGCCTCGGTCGTACGGCGCTGGACGTCCTGACCGTCGTACGAGACCGGACCGTCGCCGTCGGCCGACAAGGCCGTGTCGCTGTGGGCGTGCGCCTCCGCGGGGGCCGGAAGGAGCAGATAGCCGGCGAGGTCCACGCGCGCGGTGTGCGCGCTGAGGCTGCCGGCCGTACCGACCGCCTCGATGCGCCCGCCGCCCAGCCGCACGTCCACGGTCCGGCCGTCGGTCAGCCGCGCACCGCACAGCAGCAGGGCGGAGCCGTCGCCGGGGCCCGGCGAGGGGGACGAGGGAGAGGGCTGCGGCGGCTGACTGTCGGGCATCGCGCTCCTGGGGCTCGGCGGCTGCGGAGAGGGACACCTGATCACGCAGCGTGAGTCGAGCCTAGGATGACGATCGGCGCGCTTCGAGGAGGAGCGGAATAGTAGTACCGGTGTGGTCCGCTGGGTGTGAGGAGCGGATGGAACTCCTGGGAAGCGCAGGGGAACGTCCTGGAACGGGGTGGGGCAGGTGCCGCGAAACGGATTTGGGCGATCGGTGGCCGACCGTGTAATGTCTTCATCGCTCGCCCCAATAGCTCAGTCGGCAGAGCGTCTCCATGGTAAGGAGAAGGTCTACGGTTCGATTCCGTATTGGGGCTCTGGTGCGTGAGGTTCCTGCCGCGAGGCGGGGCCCGATCGCATCGCAGCGGTGTAGCTCAGTCGGTAGAGCAAGCGGCTCATAATCGCTGTGTCACCGGTTCAAGTCCGGTCACCGCTACTGACAGTAGCCGATTGTGGGGTCGGTCCTTCGATCGGCTACTCTTTTATGTCTATGCGTTAAACCCTGTCCCATCCGTTCGTCAAGGAGCACTCACGTGGCTGCCACCGACGTCCGCCCGAAGATCACGCTGGCCTGCGTGGAGTGCAAGGAGCGGAACTACATCACCAAGAAGAACCGGCGTAACAACCCGGACCGTCTTGAGATGAAGAAGCACTGCCCGCGTTGCAACGCGCACACCGCGCACCGCGAAACGCGATAAATCAGGCTCGTACGCGAGGCCGTCCCCAGCAGAATGGGGGCGGCCTCGCGTCGTTGTCGGCCTACCGGGCCGGCCAGAACGAACGCTCAGTTCGGGCAATCACAGCGAACACAGGAGGTACCGAGCCCATGGCGCTCGACCAGTCCTTCGTGGGGCGGTCCTACCCGCCCACCGACCCTTATGAGGTCGGCCGGGAGAAGATCCGCGAGTTCGCGGAGGCGGTGGGAGACCCCAACCCCGCGTACACGGACGCCGAGGCCGCCAAGGCCTTCGGCCACTCCGATGTGATCGCCCCGCCCACCTTTGTGTTCACGATCACCTTCAAGGCCGCGGGGCAGGTCATCCAGGACCCTCAACTGGGCCTCGACTACAGCCGCGTGGTGCACGGCGACCAGAAGTTCGCCTATACGCGCCCGGTGCGCGCGGGCGACCGGCTCACGGTCACCTCGACCATCGAGGCGATCAAGTCCCTCGCGGGCAACGACATCCTGGACATCCGCGGCGAGGTCCACGACGAGGCGGGCGAGCACGTGGTGACCGCCTGGACCAAGCTCGTGGCCCGCGCGGCAGAGGAGGGCTGACACGTATGACGGCGAAGATCGCGTACGCGGATGTGGAGGTCGGCACCGAACTGCCGGCCCAGGCCTTTCCGGTGACCCGCGCCACGCTCGTTCAGTACGCGGGTGCCTCCGGTGACTTCAATCCGATCCACTGGAACGAGAAGTTCGCGGTAGAGGTCGGCCTCCCCGATGTCATCGCGCACGGCATGTTCACGATGGCCGAGGCGATCCGGGTGGTCACCGACTGGGTGGGCGATCCGGGTGCCGTCGTCGAGTACGGCGTGCGCTTCACCAAGCCCGTCGTCGTCCCGAACGACGACAAGGGAGCCACCATCGACGTCAGTGCCAAGGTCGGGGCCAAGCTGGACGACAACACCGTGCGCGTCGACCTCACGGCGATGAGCGCGGGCCAGAAGGTCCTGGGGATGTCGCGGGCGGTCGTACGACTGGCCTGAGGGCAGCGCTTGGGCCGGCGGCGCCCGCAAGCTCTTGTGTAAGGGGCACCCTCTACGGAGGCGTGCCCCTTACTCATGAGCTCTCCTCATCCTTGGGCTCTGTATGGGCCTCACGCCACCCCTTGACTTAGGTAGTGATTGGCCACTAACTTAGTCGCATGGTCAGGATGAGCGCGGAAGAGAGGCGCGAGAGCGTCATTCGCGCCGCGATGAGCGAGTTCGCCCGGGGCGGCTACTACGGCACGTCCACCGAGGCGATCGCCAAGCGTGTGGGCGTCTCGCAGCCGTATCTCTTCCGCCTCTTCCCGGGCAAGAAGGCGATCTTCCTCGCGGCGGCGGAGCGCTGCACGGAGGACACTCGCCGAACCTTCGAGGAGGCGGCCAAGGGCCTGGAGGGCGAAGAAGCCCTGCATGCCATGGCGGACGCGTACACCAAAGTCATCGCGGAGCAGCCGGAGCGGCTGCTGATGCAGATGCAGGTGTACGTCGCGGTGGGCGCCGCCGAGGAAGCCGGTGACCATGAGTTCGGTGAGGCGGTGCGGGCGGGCTGGATGCGCCTGTGGGACACCGTCCACCTGCCGCTCGGGGCCGACCTGGGCGAAACCGCGACCTTCATGGCCTACGGGATGCTCATCAACTGCCTGGTGTCCATGGGATTTCCGCCCGAGCACCGGGTGTGGGAGGGCGTCTACCCCTCGGCTCGGACCAAGGGCCGGCTCGAGAAAGGCTGAAGCCGGGACGGTGCAGATCGGCGCCTCTTCATGACCGTAAAAGTTAGTCATCAATAACTAACCAAACTACTGGGGGAGCGATGTCACAGGAGACAGCACGTCGCGGGAGCACAGCCTGGGCTCTCGTCATCACCAGCGTCGCCGGGTTCATGGCGGCGCTCGACAACCTCGTCGTCACCACCGCACTGCCCTCGATCCGAGAGGACCTCGGGGGAGGACTCGACGACCTGGAATGGACCGTGAGCGCGTACACGCTCACCTTCGCCGTGCTGCTGATGTTCGGCGCGGCCCTGGGCGACCGGTACGGCCGCCGCCGGCTCTTTCTCGCCGGAATCGCGATCTTCACCGGGGCCTCGGCCGCCGCGGCCATGGCGCCCGGCATCGACTCGCTGATCGCTGCCCGCGCGGTGCAGGGCGTCGGTGCGGCGATCATGATGCCGCTGACGCTGACCCTGCTGACGGCCGCCGTTCCCGCCGCCAAGCGCGGTATGGCGTACGGGATCTGGGGTGCCGTCAACGGTCTCGCGGTCGCCTCAGGGCCGCTCATCGGCGGCAGTCTCACCGAACACGTCTCCTGGGGCTGGATCTTCTGGCTGAACGTGCCGCTCGGCCTGGCCTTGCTGCCGCTCGCCCGGCTCCGCCTCTCGGAGTCGTACGGCTCGGGCGCTCCGCTCGACATCCGCGGCACCCTGCTGGCCAGCGGCGGGCTGTTCGGCGTCGTGTACGGCCTGGTGCGCGCGCCCATCGTCGGCTGGACCGACGAGCTGGTGATCCTGGGCCTGTTCGCCGGCGCGGCTCTGCTCGTCGGCTTCGTGGTGCACGGCAGCCGTGCCAGGCATGCGATGCTGCCGATGCGGCTGTTCCGCAGCCGCGCCTTCGCCGGGATCAACGCGGCCAGCCTGCTGATGTTCCTCGGCATGTTCGGCTCGATCTTCCTGCTCAGCCAGTACATGCAGGGCGTTCTCGGCTACTCGCCCACCGAGGCGGGCCTGCGGATGCTGCCCTGGACCGGCATGCCGATGATCGTCGCACCCGTCGCCGGCTATCTGTCCGACCGGATCGGCGGCCGCCCGGTCGTCGCCGTGGGCCTGTTCCTGCAGGCCGTCGGGCTGGGCTGGTTCGCCTCCGTCGTCGCGACCGACACCTCGTTCGCCGCGCAGCTGCCCGCCCTGATCATCAGCGGCATCGGAATGTCCCTCTTCTTCGCCCCGGCCTCCAGCCTGGTCATGTCCAGCGTCAAGGGACATGAGCAGGGGATCGCGTCCGGCGCCAACAACGCGCTGCGCGAGGTCGGTGGCGCGCTCGGTATCGCGGTGATGGCCTCGATCTTCTCCGCCCAGGGCGGCTACGAGACCGGCCAGACCTTCGTGGACGGCATCCGGCCGGCGCTGTGGGTCGGCGCCTCAGCGGTGGCCCTGGCAGGCGTCGCGGCCCTGTTCATCCCGGCCGGAGGCCGTACGGCCGAGGCGGGGACGCGGGACGCCGAGGCCGACACCGATGTGGACGCCAAGACGGCGCCCGCGCCGGTGCTGGAGACCGTCTCGCCCTGAGTCCGGAAATCGAACCTTCTGTTTTCGCAGTGGATCCAGAAACCAAACCCTGGAAGGAGCCCAGCCATGCCCACCCTCCCCTGGACCATGCCGAACATCCCGCCGGACCACACCGAGGTCCATGTCTTCGCCTCCCGCTTCGAAACCCGGACCCTCTGGGGAGCGCTCAAGTTCTTCGCCAGGACACCGGGTGTCTGGCGGCAGGTGCGCAGGGCGCCCGGCGCGTACGGTGCCACGCTGAAGGCAGCGCCGCTGCGGCGCACCTTCTGGACGCTTTCCGCCTGGGAGTCGCCCGCGGCGCTCAAGGCCTTCGCTCGCGGCGGCGTCCACGCGCCGACCGCCCGGGGCCTCGCTCCTCAGATGCGGGACGCGAAGTTCGCCACCTGGACGGTGACGACGGACGACCTCCCGCTGGACTGGGCCGACGCGTTCCGACGCCTGTGACCGAGCCCCGCGGAGAACGGCCCCGCCCTGCCCGGCGGGGCCGTTCTCGTACTCTTGTGCACGTGCAGGAACTCCACGACGCCCCACTGGCCCCACTGACCACATTCCGGCTCGGCGGTCCCGCCACACGCCTGATCACCGCGACGACCGACGCCGAGGTGGTCGCCGCCGTCCGCGAGGCCGATGACACCGGTACTCCGCTGCTGCTCATCGGCGGCGGATCCAACCTGGTCATCGGCGACAAGGGTTTCGCGGGCACCGCCCTGCGCATCGCCACGCGCGGCTTCGAACTCGACAGTACGGCCCTGGAGCTGGCCGCCGGCGAGGTGTGGACCGACGCGGTCGCCCGCACCGTGGAGGCCGGCCTCGCGGGCGTCGAGTGCCTCGCCGGCATTCCCGGCTCGGCCGGGGCGACGCCGATCCAGAACGTTGGCGCGTACGGCCAGGAAGTGTCGTCGACGATCACCGAGGTGATCGCCTACGACCGGAAGACCCGCGAGACGGTCACCGTTGCGAACGCCGAGTGCGCCTTCTCGTACCGCCACAGCCGGTTCAAGGCCGACCCCGAGCGCTTCGTCGTCCTGCGCGTCCGCTTCGCGCTGGAGGACGCGGCCGGGCTCTCCGCGCCGATCAAGTACGCCGAGACGGCCCGGGCCCTCGGTGTCGAGCCCGGCGACCGCGTGCCCCTCGCGGCCGCTCGCGAGACCGTTCTGAAGCTGCGCTCCGGCAAGGGCATGGTCCTCGACCCCGAGGACCACGACACGTGGTCGGCGGGGTCGTTCTTCACCAACCCGATCCTCACGGACGAGGAGTTCGCCGCGTTCCACGCGCGCGTGGAGGCGCGTTTGGGCGCCGGCGTCACCCCGCCCGCGTACGCGGCGGGCAACGGGCACACCAAGACCTCCGCGGCCTGGCTGATCGACAAGTCGGGCTTCACCAAGGGCTACGGCACCGGCCCGGCGCGCATCTCCACCAAGCACACCCTCGCCCTCACCAACCGGGGCGGGGCCACCACGGAGGACCTGCTCGCACTGGCCCGCGAGGTCGTCGCCGGAGTCCACGACGCCTTCGGGATCACGCTGGTCAATGAACCCGTGACGGTGGGCGTCAGCCTGTGACCGCGGCTCATGCGAGCCAGTCGTCGACCCCGGACAGCAGCTTCTCCTTGATGTCCTCCGGCGCCGCCGACCCCCGGATCGACTGCCGTGCCAGCTCGGCCAGTTCGGCGTCCGTGAAGCCGTGATGGCGTCGCGCGATCTCGTACTGGGCGGCCAGCCGCGACCCGAAGAGCAACGGGTCGTCCGCGCCGAGCGCCAAAGGGACCCCGGCCTCGAAGAGCGTGCGCAAGGGGACGTCCTCCGGCTTTTCGTACACCCCTAGGGCGACGTTCGACGCCGGGCACACCTCGCAGGTCACCCCACGGTCCGCGAGCCGCTTCAGCAGACGCGGGTCCTCGGCGGCCCGCACCCCGTGCCCGATCCGTGTGGCGTCCAGGTCGTCCAGGCAGTCGCGCACCGACGAGGGACCGGTCAGCTCGCCACCGTGCGGGGCCGACAGCAGCCCGCCGTCGCGCGCGATGGCGAAGGCCCGGTCGAAGTCCCGTGCCATACCGCGCCGTTCGTCGTTGGAGAGGCCGAAGCCGACGACGCCCCGGTCCGCGTACCGCACGGCGAGGCGGGCCAGCGTGCGGGCGTCCAGCGGGTGCTTCATACGGTTCGCGGCCACCAGGACCCGCATCCCGAGCCCGGTCTCGCGCACGGCCGAGTCCACCGCGTCCAGGATGACCTCAAGGGCCGGAATCAGCCCGCCCAGACGAGGCGCGTACGACGTCGGGTCGACCTGGATCTCCAACCAGCCGGAGCCGTCCTTGATGTCCTCCTCGGCGGCCTCGCGCACCAGCCGCTGAATGTCCTCGGGCTCTCTGAGGCACGACCGTGCCGCGTCGTACAGCCGTTGGAAACGGAACCAGCCACGCTCGTCCGTGGCCCGCAGCTTCGGCGGCTCCCCGCTCGTCAGCGCGTCGGGCAGCCGTACGCCGTACTTGTCGGCCAGCTCAAGCAGAGTGGAGGACCGCATGGACCCGGTGAAGTGCAGGTGCAGATGAGCTTTCGGTAGTTCAGAGACATCACGTACGTGCTCCATCCCAAGATCCTGCCGCAGGTCCCCGTCGTGCCGGTACCGCTTTCCCCGATAGTGGTCTTGCTCGCACTGAAAAGCGGGCCGTCGACCTACTCACGGTGAGTAGGTCGACGGCCCGCACGCGCGCGCAGAGCACGAAAAACGTCAGTCCCGCGCCTCTGCCAGCAGCTTCTGGATCCGCGAGACACCCTCGACGAGATCCTCGTCACCCAGGGCGTAGGACAGCCGCAGGTAGCCCGGCGTGCCGAAGGCCTCGCCCGGGACGACCGCGACCTCGGCCTCCTCCAGGATCAGGGCGGCCAGCTCGACCGAGTCCTTCGGGCGCTTGCCGCGGATCTCCTTGCCGATGAGGGCCTTCACGGAGGGGTACGCGTAGAAGGCGCCCTCAGGCTCGGGGCAGACCACGCCGTCGATCTCGCTGAGCATGCGCACGATGGTCTTGCGGCGGCGGTCGAAGGCCTCACGCATCTTGGCGACGGCCTCCAGGTCGCCCGAGACGGCGGCGAGCGCGGCGACCTGCGCCACGTTCGACACGTTGGACGTGGCGTGCGACTGGAGGTTCGTCGCGGCCTTCACCACGTCCTTCGGGCCGATGATCCAGCCCACGCGCCAGCCCGTCATCGCGTACGTCTTGGCCACGCCGTTGACCACGACGCACTTGTCGCGCAGCTCGGGCAGGAGGGCCGGCAGCGACACGGAGGCCGCGTCCCCGTAGACGAGGTGCTCGTAGATCTCGTCCGTCATCACCCACAGGCCGTGCTCGACGGCCCACTGGCCGATGGCCCTGGTGTCGGCCTCGCTGTAGACCGCGCCGGTCGGGTTGGACGGGGACACGAAGAGGACGACCTTGGTCTTCTCCGTGCGGGCCGCCTCCAGCTGCTCGACCGAGACCCGGTAGCCGGTGGTCTCGTCGGCGACGACCTCGACCGGGACACCGCCTGCGAGACGGATCGACTCGGGGTACGTCGTCCAGTACGGAGCCGGAACGATCACCTCGTCACCCGGGTCGAGGATCGCGGCGAACGCCTCGTAGATGGCCTGCTTGCCGCCGTTGGTCACCAGGATCTGCGAGACGTCGGGCTCGTAGCCGGAGTCGCGCAGCGTCTTCGCGGCGATCGCGGCCTTCAGCTCGGGCAGGCCGCCGGCCGGCGTGTAGCGGTGGTACTTCGGGTTCTTGCACGCCTCTACGGCGGCCTCGACGATGTAGTCCGGCGTCGGGAAGTCGGGTTCGCCGGCGCCGAAGCCGATCACCGGTCGCCCGGCTGCCTTGAGGGCCTTGGCCTTGGCGTCCACGGCGAGGGTGGCGGACTCGGAGATCGCGCCGACTCGGGCGGAGACCCGGCGCTCGGTGGGAGGGGTTGCTGGGCTCATGGGGCCCATCGTTCCAGACCCGAAACGTCCCTGGCACATGGGTTTCACAGACTGAACAGGCCCCTGCCAAAGTCCGTACGGACGCTTCCTGTTCGACGACCGGCCGCCGACCACGTACACTCTCACCTCGTTGGCCTTCACCGGCCGCACTCACCCGGTGCACACCGAGCACTCGGGCCGATGCGGTACGTTGAGGGGGACACAAAGGGTCGTAGCTCAATTGGTAGAGCACTGGTCTCCAAAACCAGCGGTTGGGGGTTCAAGTCCCTCCGGCCCTGCTACACACTCCTTCGCCAGGAAGTGTGCGCATGTACGTACTGCAATGCACCCGCCGTGCGGCTCAACCGGGCGCGGCACGGCCACGACCCGGAATCAGGTGAGGACGAGTGACGGACGCCGTGGGCTCCATCGACATGCCTGATGCCCAGGATGAGGCGCCGGAGTCCAAGAAGAAGGGCCGCAAGGGCGGCAAACGTGCCAAGAAGGGTCCGTTGAAGCGTCTCGCCCTCTTCTACCGCCAGATCATCGCGGAACTCCGCAAGGTCGTCTGGCCGACTCGCAGTCAGCTGACGACATACACCACTGTGGTGATTGTCTTTGTTGTCATCATGATCGGTCTGGTGACTGTGATTGACTTTGGACTCGACAAGGCCGCCAAGTACGTCTTCGGCTGAGCAAAGCGCGAAGGGCGCCGTACTCGGCGCCCCATTTCGCGTGTTCCACCCCCATGATCCAGGAAGAAGCAGCCACCGTGTCTGACCCGAACCTGAACGACGCCGGCGAGTCGGTCGAGTCCGTTGACGACGAGCTCGACATCGTCGAGGGCGCGGACGCCAAGGACGAGTTCGAGGCTGCCGACGCCGAAGCCGGCGAGGCCGCCGAAGAGGCTGCCCTGAACGTCGAGGACGAGTCCGGCGAGGACCGCGAGGTCGACGTGGACGCCGCGGACCTGGCCGTCTCGGACGAGACCGAGGAGGCCGAGGAAGAGGCCGAGCCGGTCGACCCGATCGCCGCCCTTCGCGAGGAGCTCCGCACGCTGCCCGGCGAGTGGTACGTCATCCACACCTACGCCGGTTACGAGAACCGCGTGAAGACCAACCTCGAGCAGCGAGCCGTCTCGCTGAACGTCGAGGACTTCATCTTCCAGGCCGAAGTGCCGCAGGAAGAGGTCGCGCAGATCAAGAACGGCGAGCGCAAGACCGTCCGCCAGAACAAGCTCCCCGGCTATGTGCTGGTGCGCATGGACCTGACGAACGAGTCCTGGGGCGTCGTCCGCAACACGCCCGGTGTCACCGGTTTCGTGGGCAACGCCTACGACCCGTACCCGCTGACGCTGGACGAGATCGTCAAGATGCTCGCCCCGGAGGCCGAGGAGAAGGCCGCCCGCGAGGCCGCCGAAGCCGAGGGCAAGCCGGCTCCGGCCCGCAAGGTCGAGGTCCAGGTGCTGGACTTCGAGGTCGGCGACTCGGTCACCGTCACCGACGGCCCGTTCGCGACGCTGCAGGCGACCATCAACGAGATCAACGCCGACTCGAAGAAGGTCAAGGGCCTTGTCGAGATCTTCGGCCGCGAGACCCCGGTCGAGCTGTCCTTCGACCAGATCCAGAAGAACTAGCAACCGCTGGAACAAACGCTTCCGACCAGGTCAGGCGAACGCGCGAGCGAGCGCCTGACCTGCTCGGTTTTTGGCCGCACATGGATACCCGTTATCGTTGTGCGGTATGCCTCCATCCGGATGATCCGGTTCGGACGGCTGGAAACTCTCACTAGGACCCGGAGAGAGCAATGCCTCCCAAGAAGAAGAAGGTCACGGGGCTCATCAAGCTCCAGATCCAGGCCGGCGCCGCCAACCCGGCTCCGCCGGTCGGCCCCGCGCTGGGCCAGCACGGCGTCAACATCATGGAGTTCTGCAAGGCGTACAACGCCGCGACCGAGTCGCAGCGTGGCTGGGTGATCCCGGTGGAGATCACGGTCTACGAGGACCGCTCCTTCACCTTCATCACCAAGACGCCGCCGGCCGCCAAGATGATCCTCAAGGCCGCGGGCGTGGAGAAGGGCTCCGGCGAGCCGCACAAGACCAAGGTCGCCAAGATCACCGAGGCGCAGGTCCGCGAGATCGCCACCACCAAGATGCCCGACCTCAACGCGAACGACCTGGACGCCGCGTCGAAGATCATCGCCGGTACCGCCCGCTCCATGGGCATCACCGTCGAGGGCTGATCACACCCCGTAGACCTCTGTGGTAGGGCCAGCGCTGGTCCGCACCACGACTCCATACCTGAACTCAGGAGTAGAAGTGAAGCGCAGCAAGTCTCTCCGCGCTGCGGACGCCAAGATCGACCGGGAGAAGCAGTACGCCCCGCTCGAGGCCGTGCGTCTCGCCAAGGAGACCTCCACGACGAAGTTCGACGGCACCGTCGAGGTCGCCTTCCGCCTGGGTGTTGACCCGCGCAAGGCCGACCAGATGGTCCGTGGCACCGTGAACCTCCCGCACGGCACCGGTAAGACCGCCCGGGTCCTGGTCTTCGCGACCGGTGACCGTGCCGAGGCCGCGCTCGCCGCGGGAGCCGACATCGTCGGCTCCGACGAGCTCATCGACGAGGTGTCGAAGGGCCGTCTCGACTTCGACGCCGTCGTCGCCACCCCGGACCTCATGGGCAAGGTCGGCCGCCTCGGCCGTGTCCTCGGCCCGCGTGGTCTGATGCCGAACCCGAAGACCGGCACCGTGACCCCGGACGTGGCCAAGGCCGTGACCGAGATCAAGGGCGGCAAGATCGAGTTCCGCGTCGACAAGCACTCGAACCTGCACTTCATCATCGGCAAGGTGTCCTTCGACGACACCAAGCTGGTGGAGAACTACGGCGCCGCGCTGGAGGAGATCCTCCGTCTGAAGCCGTCGGCCGCCAAGGGTCGCTACATCAAGAAGGCCGCCATCACCACCACGATGGGCCCCGGCATTCCGATCGACCCGAACCGCACGCGCAACCTCCTCGTCGAGGAGGACCCGGCCGCCGTCTGATCCGACGGCAGCCGCGAGCCGCCAAGCCGGCACGCGTAGGTGTTCTCAGCGGGCCCCGCAACCTTTCGAGGTGCGGGGCCCGTCCCTTTGATGAATACGGATTTTTCGGATCCGTGTCAGTGGCCTGCGCTAGCGTGCGGGGCACAGGAATCGCATAGGGGTGGGACGAATGAAGAGCACGACCGTGCGTCGCGTGGCCCTGTCGATCGCGGTGACCGCCGCGCTGACGGGGGTGGCGGCCTGCAGCGGCTCGGACTCCGGGGGAGGCGACAAGGCGGCCGGTGACAAGACCGGCGGCAAAGCGGCCGGTGACGGCACGAACAAGGCCGGCCCGATGGCGGCCCTGCGCTCCGTGGAGAAGAACACCGACCAGGCCGACTCCGCCAAGGTCGAGTCCACGACGACCATGGGCACGATGATGTCCATGAAGGCGGACGGCGCTCTTGGCTGGGGCGACGGCATCACCGGCACCGTGACGATCACCTACACCGGCGGCACGATGACCGACACGATGCGTCAGCTGGGCTCCACGTCGATGGAGGCCCGCTATCTGCCCGACGCCTACTACGCGAAGATGGGCGACAAGTTCGCCGAGCAGTCGGGCGGCAAGCACTGGATCAGGTACGGGTACGACGACCTGGCGGACCTCGCCGGGGGATCGGGCGCGTATCTGAAGGACCAGATGCAGAACACCACCCCGAACCAGTCGGTGAAGCTCCTGCTGGCTTCCGGTGACGTGAAGAAGGTCGGCGAGGAGAAGGTGCGCGGCCAGAACACCACGCACTACTCGGGCACGGTGGACGTCGCGGATCTCGCCGGGCGGAACTCGAACCTCACCAAGGGCCAATTGGCCGACATGAAACGCCAGTTGGAGCACGCCGGAGTGACGACCGAAACGGTCGACATCTGGGTCGACGACGACGACCTTCTGGTCAAGAAGACCGAGAAGGGCGAGCTGGCGACCGGCTCGATGTCCTCGACGGCGTACTACAGCGACTACGGGGTGGAGGTCTCCGCCGAGGAGCCGCCGACGAGCGACACCGCCGACTTCAAGGACCTGATGCGGAATCAGCCCACCGCGTGAGGCCGCGAGTTGCCGGACCCGTAAACCGGGCCGCCGAAATGGCGTGGTCGGGATAAGGTCGCGCTCTGTTCACTGATCGGTCAGATGTTCCTGGGGGGACTCATGATGCTTTCCGTACGCGGCTCCGTACGGCACAGAGCGGCCGGTGCCGTTCTTGCCGCCGCGTTCCTGTCTGTCGGCGCGACCGCTTGCGGGTCCTTGGGGAAGGGGAGCGCGGAGGGAGACTCTCCGCGTATGACGCCCGCCGCGGCCGTGGCGAAGGCGGCGAAGAACACGGAGGACATCACCTCCTTCCGTTACCGGATGACCGGCAAGGTCCCGGTGGAGGGCCGCGTCGAGGCCGAGGCCGCGATGAGTCTGAAGCCCTCCATCGCCATGAGCATGAAGATGACCGCGCTGGATCAGGGAGCGGACGGCAAAGTCGAGATCAGGCTCGTAGACAAGGCCATGTACCTGGGCGGGGGCGCCGTCGCGAAGGAGATGGACGGCAAGAGGTGGATGAAGTTCGACCTCTCCGGGGCCGCGGGTAAGGCCCTGGGCGGCGGCGGGCTCGGGAACCAGGCCAACAAGAATCCGGCCCAGGAGTCCACCTTCCTGACCGGCTCCAAGGACGTGAAGAAGGTCGGCACCGAGAAGGTCGACGGCGTCGAGACCACCCACTACAAGGGCACGGTCACCCTCGACCAGTTCCGCGAGGCCCTCAAGGACGAGGACGAGGCGACCCGCGAGAAGCGCGAGAAGAGCCTCGAGCAGTACGAGAAGCTGGGCGTCGACAAGATCACGATGGACATGTGGATCGACGGCGACGACCACACCAAGCAGTTCCGCATGCGGGGCGACGCCGACAAGGGCCCGCTCGACATGACCATCACCTTCCTCGAGTTCAATGAGCCGGTGACGATCGAGGCCCCGCCCGCCAAGGACACCGCGGACCTGGCCGAGATGATGGCCGACGCCCAGAGCTGAAGCCGAGGGCTGACGCCCAGAGCTGACGCCGAGAGTCGAGCATCCGCCCGGACGGTCCCCGTCCGGGCGGATTTGCTTGGCACTCGACCGGTCGCGTACTCTTCCTGAGAAGCCAAAGACCGCTGGTCGTTGCTGTGTGCTCGTACGAGGGCACGGCGGCCGAAGGATCCGCTGAACTGCGGACGACCCGCGTAGGTGACTGTGGAAGTGCTCCCGCGTCCCGTCAGGGATGTCCGGTCGAGTTCACGCCCCGTGCGCCTGCGCCGGGGCGTTTCGTTTTGAAGTCGAGCCCCTTCCTCGCGTGCCTGATTCAGGCGGTCCGGCGACGTGCGGCTGATCGAGAGGTCAGTCGAGGATCATCACCCCGGAAGGAGGCCGAGGCTCATGGCGACGTCCGACAAGGTCGCAGCCGTTGAAGAGATCACCAGGAAGCTGCGTGACTCAAACGCCGCTGTTGTCACTTCTTACACCGGACTGACCGTGGCGCAGCTCAAGGAGCTCCGCCGTTCTCTCGGCGAGAACGCTCAGTACCGAGTGGTGAAGAACACGCTGACCCAGATCGCGGCCAAGGAGGCCGGGGTCCAGCTGGACGAGCACCTCAAGGGCTCGACCGCTGTTGCCTTCGTGACCGGTGACCCGGTCGTGGCGGCGAAGGGTCTTCGTGACTTCGCCAAGAACAACCCCGCTCTCGTCATCAAGGGCGGTGTCCTTGACGGCAAGGCGCTGTCCGCCGACGAGATCAAGAAGCTTGCGGACCTCGAGTCCCGCGAGGTTCTGCTCGCCAAGCTGGCGGGCGCCATGAAGGGCAAGCAGTCCCAGGCTGCCGCGCTCTTCCAGGCGCTTCCCTCGAAGTTCGTCCGCACCGCGGAGGCGCTTCGTGCCAAGCAGGCCGAGCAGGGCGGTGCCGAGTAATTCGGCTCGCACATTGACCGTGGCCTGAGGCAGCACGCCTGAGGCGGACGGTCGAAGCGGGCCCAACGTACGCCCGCCGACATGTACATCCGGCACCAGCCGAATTAGTGGAAGGATCGCCCATCATGGCGAAGCTCAGCCAGGAAGACCTGCTCGCGCAGTTCGAGGAGATGACCCTCATCGAGCTCTCCGAGTTCGTGAAGGCGTTCGAGGAGAAGTTCGACGTCACCGCCGCCGCTCCGGCCGCCGTCGCCATCCAGGGTGGCCCCGCCGCCCCGGTCGAGGCCGAGGCCGAGCAGGACGAGTTCGACGTCATCCTCACCGGCGCCGGCGACAAGAAGATCCAGGTCATCAAGGTCGTGCGTGAGCTGACCTCCCTGGGTCTGAAGGAGGCCAAGGACCTCGTGGACGGCGCTCCGAAGCCGGTCCTCGAGAAGGTCGCCAAGGACGCCGCCGAGAAGGCCGCCGAGTCCCTCAAGGGCGCCGGCGCCTCCGTCGAGGTCAAGTAAGTCTCCCTGTGCGGCTACGGCCGCACAGTGACTGCCGTGACCACGGCTCTCCCGTAGGGCTGTAACGCGGACGCAGTGAAGAGCGATCACCCATCTGGGTGGTCGCTCTTCGCGTTCGAGGGGGCGCGGTGGCGGCTCCCTTGCACTGTCGGTCGCGACGAGTATGGTGATCTTCGTTGTGCCCGACTCTCCCCGTGACGGGCAGCAAGACGGGTAGCAAGGCGGGTTGCAAGTGACGATGGCAGCACCCGGTTAGGGCTTGGGGGCCTTGACGAACCGCACGCAGCGCGCAATTCTCAGGACGCGTCGTCACAACGATCCGGATCCGAGGCATGGATCGGCGGCGAAGAGGGCAGTATCGATGTGCATCGAGGGCGTGGCTTGCAGCAGGTGTTGAGAACAACGAGGGTCTCCAAAAACCCGCACTGGACATCAGTGGGCCGAGTGGCTACACTGACCCTTTGCGCTGCCTGTTAGCTGCCTCCTGCCCGTCACCAGGGGCATGCCCTCGCTTGAGCATGGTGAAAAGAAATAGCCCTGACTTGGGATTTCTTTCTCTGTGCCCGGCTAGGGACCGGTACGCGCGTAGTGAGTCCGAGCCCTCGGAAGGACCCCCTCTTGGCCGCCTCGCGCACTGCCTCGACCGCGAATACGAACAACGGCGCCAGCACCGCCCCGCTGCGCATCTCCTTTGCAAAGATCAAGGAGCCCCTCGAGGTTCCGAACCTTCTTGCGCTGCAAACCGAGAGCTTCGACTGGCTGCTCGGTAATGACGCGTGGAAGGCTCGTGTCGAGGCGGCTCTGGACAGTGGACAGGACGTCCCCACCAAGTCCGGTCTGGAGGAGATCTTCGAGGAGATCTCTCCGATCGAGGACTTCTCCGGGTCGATGTCGCTGACCTTCCGCGACCACCGTTTCGAGCCCCCGAAGAACTCCATCGACGAGTGCAAGGAGCGCGACTTCACGTACGCCGCCCCGCTCTTCGTCACGGCCGAGTTCACGAACAACGAGACCGGCGAGATCAAGTCCCAGACCGTCTTCATGGGCGACTTCCCGCTCATGACGAACAAGGGCACCTTCGTCATCAACGGCACCGAGCGTGTCGTGGTGTCCCAGCTGGTCCGTTCACCGGGTGTCTACTTCGACTCCTCCATCGACAAGACGTCCGACAAGGACATCTTCTCCGCGAAGGTCATCCCGTCCCGGGGTGCCTGGCTGGAGATGGAGATCGACAAGCGCGACATGGTCGGTGTGCGCATCGACCGCAAGCGCAAGCAGTCCGTCACCGTCCTGCTCAAGGCGCTCGGCTGGACGACCGAGCAGATCCTCGAGGAGTTCGGCGAGTACGAGTCCATGCGCGCCACCCTGGAGAAGGACCACACCCAGGGCCAGGACGACGCACTGCTCGACATCTACCGCAAGCTGCGTCCGGGCGAGCCCCCGACCCGCGAGGCCGCGCAGACGCTGCTCGAGAACCTCTACTTCAACCCCAAGCGCTACGACCTCGCGAAGGTCGGCCGCTACAAGGTCAACAAGAAGCTGGGCGGTGACGCCCCGCTGGACGCCGGGATCCTGACCGTCGAGGACATCATCTCGACGATCAAGTACCTGGTGAAGCTGCACGCCGGTGAGACCGAGACCGTCATGGGTGACGCCGGCACCTCGATCGTCGTCGAGACCGACGACATCGACCACTTCGGCAACCGTCGTCTGCGTAACGTCGGCGAGCTCATCCAGAACCAGGTCCGTACGGGTCTGGCGCGTATGGAGCGCGTCGTGCGTGAGCGGATGACGACTCAGGACGTCGAGGCGATCACGCCGCAGACCCTGATCAACATCCGGCCGGTCGTCGCCTCCATCAAGGAGTTCTTCGGCACCAGCCAGCTGTCGCAGTTCATGGACCAGAACAACCCGCTGTCGGGTCTCACCCACAAGCGCCGTCTGTCGGCTCTTGGCCCGGGTGGTCTCTCCCGTGAGCGGGCCGGCTTCGAGGTCCGTGACGTGCACCCCTCGCACTACGGCCGCATGTGCCCGATCGAGACCCCTGAAGGCCCGAACATCGGCCTGATCGGCTCGCTCGCCTCGTACGGCCGGGTCAACGCGTTCGGCTTCGTCGAGACGCCCTACCGCCGGGTCACCGACGGTGTCGTCACCGACGAGGTCGACTACCTGACCGCCGACGAGGAAGACCGCTTCGTCATCGCCCAGGCCAACGCGCCGCTGTCGGACGACATGCGGTTCGCCGAGGCGCGCGTGCTCGTCCGCCGCCGTGGCGGCGAGGTCGACTACGTCGCCGGTGACGACGTGGACTACATGGACGTCTCCCCGCGCCAGATGGTGTCGGTCGCGACCGCCATGATCCCGTTCCTCGAGCACGACGACGCCAACCGTGCCCTCATGGGCGCGAACATGATGCGCCAGGCCGTGCCGCTGATCACCGCCGAGGCCCCCCTCGTCGGTACGGGCATGGAGTACCGCTGCGCCGTCGACGCCGGTGACGTCATCAAGGCCGAGAAGGCGGGTGTGGTCCAGGAGGTCTCCGCGGACTACATCACCGTGGCCAACGACGACGGCACGTACACCACGTACCGCGTGGCCAAGTTCTCCCGCTCCAACCAGGGCACCTCGGTCAACCAGAAGGTTGTCGTCAACGAGGGCGACCGGGTCGTCGAGAGCCAGGTTCTGGCCGACGGTCCGGCCACCCAGGAAGGCGAGATGGCGCTGGGCAAGAACCTGCTCGTCGCCTTCATGCCGTGGGAGGGCCACAACTACGAGGACGCGATCATCCTGTCGCAGCGCCTCGTGCAGGACGACGTCCTCTCCTCGATCCACATCGAGGAGCACGAGGTCGACGCCCGTGACACCAAGCTCGGCCCCGAGGAGATCACCCGGGACATCCCGAACGTCTCCGAGGAGGTCCTCGCCGACCTCGACGAGCGCGGCATCATCCGCATCGGTGCCGAGGTCATCGCCGGCGACATCCTCGTCGGCAAGGTGACCCCCAAGGGCGAGACCGAGCTGACGCCGGAGGAGCGCCTGCTGCGTGCGATCTTCGGTGAGAAGGCCCGTGAGGTCCGCGACACCTCGCTGAAGGTGCCGCACGGCGAGACCGGCAAGGTCATCGGCGTGCGCGTCTTCGACCGCGAGGAGGGCGACGAGCTTCCCCCCGGTGTGAACCAGCTGGTGCGCGTGTACGTGGCGCAGAAGCGCAAGATCACCGACGGTGACAAGCTCGCCGGCCGTCACGGCAACAAGGGCGTCATCTCCAAGATCCTGCCGATCGAGGACATGCCGTTCCTGGAGGACGGCACCCCGGTCGACATCATCCTCAACCCGCTGGGTGTCCCGTCCCGAATGAACCCGGGACAGGTCCTGGAGATCCACCTCGGCTGGCTCGCCAGCCGCGGCTGGGACGTCTCCGGCCTCGCGGACGAGTGGGCGGAGCGCCTGCAGGTCATCGGCGCCGACCAGGTCGACCCGGGCACCAACGTCGCCACCCCCGTCTTCGACGGTGCGCGTGAGGACGAGCTCGCCGGTCTGCTGCAGCACACCATCCCGAACCGCGACGGAGAGCGCATGGTGCTCCCGACCGGTAAGGCGCGTCTGTTCGACGGCCGCTCCGGCGAGCCGTTCCCGGACCCGATCTCCGTCGGGTTCATGTACATCCTCAAGCTCCACCACCTGGTCGACGACAAGCTGCACGCCCGCTCGACCGGCCCGTACTCCATGATCACCCAGCAGCCGCTGGGTGGTAAGGCCCAGTTCGGTGGTCAGCGCTTCGGTGAAATGGAGGTGTGGGCGCTGGAGGCTTATGGCGCCGCGTACGCCCTCCAGGAGTTGCTGACCATCAAGTCCGACGACGTCACCGGCCGCGTGAAGGTCTACGAGGCCATCGTCAAGGGCGAGAACATTCCCGAGCCCGGCATCCCCGAGTCCTTCAAGGTGCTCATCAAGGAGATGCAGTCCCTGTGCCTCAACGTGGAGGTGCTGTCCTCGGACGGTATGTCCATCGAAATGCGCGACACGGACGAGGACGTCTTCCGCGCCGCGGAGGAGCTCGGTATCGACCTGTCCCGGCGCGAGCCGAGCAGCGTCGAAGAGGTCTGACGGGTCTGGCGGAGGGCTTCCACAGAAGTCCCGGAAGCTCTCCGCCGGCCCCCCGACCCGTACAGACCATGATTGAGACACGACCCCGAAAGAGGGATTGACGACAAGTGCTCGACGTCAACTTCTTCGACGAGCTGCGGATCGGCCTGGCGACCGCGGACGACATCCGACAGTGGTCCCACGGCGAGGTCAAGAAGCCGGAGACCATCAACTACCGCACGCTCAAGCCCGAAAAGGACGGACTCTTCTGCGAGAAGATCTTCGGTCCGACCCGGGACTGGGAGTGCTACTGCGGCAAGTACAAGCGTGTCCGCTTCAAGGGCATCATCTGCGAGCGCTGCGGCGTCGAGGTCACTCGCGCCAAGGTGCGTCGTGAGCGGATGGGCCACATTGAGCTGGCCGCTCCCGTCACTCACATCTGGTACTTCAAGGGCGTTCCGTCGCGGCTGGGCTACCTGCTCGACCTCGCCCCGAAGGACCTCGAAAAGGTCATCTACTTCGCCGCGTACATGATCACGTACGTGGACGAGGAGCGCCGTACGCGCGACCTGCCCTCGCTGGAGGCGCACGTCTCCGTTGAGCGTCAGCAGATCGAGAACCGTCGCGACGCCGACCTCGAGGCCCGCGCCAAGAAGCTCGAGACCGACCTGGCCGAGCTCGAGGCCGAGGGCGCCAAGGCCGACGTGCGCCGCAAGGTGCGCGAAGGTGCCGAGCGGGAGATGAAGCAGCTGCGTGACCGTGCGCAGCGCGAGATCGACCGTCTCGACGAGGTGTGGACCCGCTTCAAGAACCTCAAGGTCCAGGACCTGGAAGGCGACGAGCTCCTCTACCGCGAGCTGCGTGACCGCTTCGGCACGTACTTCGACGGTTCGATGGGTGCCGCGGCGCTGCAGAAGCGTCTGGAGTCCTTCGACCTCGACGAGGAGGCCGAGCGCCTCCGCGAGATCATCCGTACCGGCAAGGGCCAGAAGAAGACCCGTGCGCTCAAGCGCCTCAAGGTCGTCTCCGCGTTCCTGCAGACCAGCAACAGCCCCAAGGGCATGGTGCTCGACTGCGTGCCGGTGATCCCGCCGGACCTGCGTCCCATGGTGCAGCTGGACGGTGGCCGCTTCGCGACCTCCGACCTGAACGACCTGTACCGCCGTGTGATCAACCGCAACAACCGCCTGAAGCGGCTTCTCGACCTCGGCGCGCCCGAGATCATCGTGAACAACGAGAAGCGCATGCTCCAGGAGGCCGTCGACGCGCTCTTCGACAACGGCCGTCGTGGTCGCCCGGTCACGGGCCCCGGCAACCGTCCGCTGAAGTCGCTGTCCGACATGCTCAAGGGCAAGCAGGGTCGCTTCCGTCAGAACCTGCTCGGCAAGCGAGTCGACTACTCGGCGCGTTCCGTGATCGTCGTCGGCCCGCAGCTGAAGCTGCACCAGTGCGGTCTGCCGAAGGCGATGGCGCTGGAGCTCTTCAAGCCGTTCGTGATGAAGCGGCTCGTGGACCTCAACCACGCGCAGAACATCAAGAGCGCCAAGCGCATGGTGGAGCGCGGCCGCACCGTCGTGTACGACGTCCTCGAAGAGGTCATCGCCGAGCACCCGGTGCTGCTGAACCGTGCGCCCACCCTGCACCGCCTCGGCATCCAGGCCTTCGAGCCGCAGCTGGTCGAGGGCAAGGCCATTCAGATCCACCCGCTCGTCTGCACCGCGTTCAACGCGGACTTCGACGGTGACCAGATGGCCGTGCACCTGCCGCTGTCCGCGGAGGCGCAGGCCGAGGCCCGCATCCTGATGCTGTCCTCGAACAACATCCTCAAGCCCGCTGACGGCCGTCCGGTGACGATGCCGACCCAGGACATGGTTCTCGGTCTGTTCTTCCTCACCACCGACGGCGAGATGCGGGACATCAAGGGCGAGGGCCGGTCCTTCGGTTCCGCCGCCGAGGCGATCATGGCGTTCGACGCGGGCGAGCTCTCGCTCCAGTCGAGGGTCGACATCCGCTTCCCCGTCGGCACCATCCCGCCGCGTGGCTGGACCCCGCCTGCACGGGAAGAGGGCGAGCCGGAGTGGCAGCAGGGTGACAGCTTCCGGCTGAACACCACGCTGGGCCGCGCGCTCTTCAACGAGCTGCTGCCCGAGGACTACCCGTTCGTCGACTACGAGGTAGGCAAGAAGCAGCTCTCCGAGATCGTCAACGACCTCGCCGAGCGCTACCCCAAGGTCATCGTGGCGGCGACGCTCGACAACCTGAAGGCGGCCGGCTTCTACTGGGCGACCCGCTCCGGCGTCACTGTCGCCATCTCCGACGTCGTCGTTCCCGAGGCGAAGAAGGAGATCGTCAAGGGCTACGAGGCGCAGGACGAGAAGGTCCAGAAGCAGTACGAGCGCGGTCTGATCACCAAGGACGAGCGCACGCAGGAGCTCATCGCGATCTGGACCAAGGCGACCAACGAGGTCGCCGAGGCGATGAACGAGAACTTCCCGAAGACCAACCCGATCTTCATGATGGTGAACTCGGGCGCCCGAGGGAACATGATGCAGATGCGTCAGATCGCCGGTATGCGTGGTCTGGTGTCGAACGCCAAGAACGAGACCATCCCGCGGCCCATCAAGGCGTCGTTCCGTGAGGGTCTCTCCGTGCTGGAGTACTTCATCTCCACGCACGGTGCCCGTAAGGGTCTGGCGGACACCGCTCTGCGTACCGCCGACTCGGGTTACCTGACCCGTCGTCTGGTCGACGTCTCCCAGGACGTCATCATCCGCGAGGAGGACTGCGGCACCGACCGTGGCCTCAGGCTGCAGATCGCGGAGCGGGACGCGGCGGGCAACCTGCTCAAGGCGGACAACGTCGAGACCAGCGTGTACGCACGTGCGCTGGCCGAGGACATCGTCGCCGACGGCAAGGTGCTGGCCCCGGCCAACACCGACCTGGGCGACGTGCTCATCGACGAGCTGGTCCGCCACGGCGTCGCGGAGGTCAAGACCCGTTCGGTCCTGACCTGTGAGTCCGCCGTCGGCACCTGCGCCATGTGCTACGGCCGTTCGCTGGCCACCGGCAAGCTGGTCGACATCGGTGAGGCGGTCGGCATCATCGCCGCCCAGTCCATCGGTGAGCCCGGCACGCAGCTGACGATGCGTACCTTCCACACCGGTGGTGTGGCCGGTGACGACATCACCCAGGGTCTGCCCCGTGTCGTCGAGCTCTTCGAGGCTCGTACGCCGAAGGGTGTCGCCCCGATCTCCGAGGCCTCCGGCCGCGTCCGGATCGAGGAGACCGAGAAGACCAAGAAGATCGTCGTCACCCCGGACGACGGCAGCGACGAGACGGCGTTCCCGATCTCGAAGCGTGCCCGTCTGCTGGTGGGCGAGGGCGACCACGTCGAGGTGGGCCAGAAGCTCACCGTGGGTGCCACCAACCCGCACGACGTGCTGCGCATCCTCGGTCAGCGGGCCGTTCAGGTCCACCTGGTCGGCGAGGTGCAGAAGGTCTACAACTCACAGGGTGTGTCGATCCACGACAAGCACATCGAGATCATCATCCGGCAGATGCTCCGCCGTGTGACGATCATCGAGTCCGGCGACGCCGAGCTGCTGCCCGGCGAGCTCGTGGAGCGCTCGAAGTTCGAGACCGAGAACCGTCGTGTGGTCCAGGAAGGCGGCCACCCGGCCTCCGGCCGTCCGCAGCTGATGGGTATCACCAAGGCCTCGCTGGCGACCGAGTCGTGGCTGTCGGCGGCGTCCTTCCAGGAGACGACCAGGGTCCTCACGGACGCGGCGATCAACGCCAAGTCCGACTCCCTGATCGGCCTCAAGGAGAACGTCATCATCGGTAAGCTCATCCCGGCCGGTACGGGCCTGTCCCGCTACCGCAACATCCGGGTCGAGCCGACCGAGGAGGCCAAGGCCGCGATGTACTCGGCCGTCGGCTACGACGACATCGACTACTCGCCGTTCGGCACGGGCTCCGGCCAGGCCGTTCCGCTGGAGGACTACGACTACGGTCCGTACAACCAGTAAGGCGTAGGTCTGTTGAAGGGCGGTCACTCCGTTTTCGGACGGGGTGGCCGCCCTTCGGCGTTGCCGCTACCGGTGCGGCTGCAGGTATGGCCTCAGACGATGCAGCCGGGTCGGGTAGTCGGGATGCGTCGAGAGCAGCCGGGCGAACAGCCCTGGTTCGGCGGGCCTTGCCCCGGCGGCGGCCAGAGCCTGCCGCTTGGCCTCGGTCTCGGTCGCATGCATGGTCTGCAGGACCTGCGCGAGCATCGGGCCGAAGCCCAGAGCGGCGGCGTGCCGGTCCGCGCGCAGCTCGGCCCGGCGTCCCACGGCCGCGATCAGATACGGGGTCACCAGCAGCACGAGGGGGAGACCGTAGAGCTGAGTGATCGTGGAGTACGTGACGATGCCGATCACGAGCACCAGCACCGCGGTGGCCGGCCAGGAGAAGTAGCTGGTGAGCGCCACGGCGAAGACGACGACCAGCCGGATGACGTACCACGCGGCGCGACCCGGCAGCGCGTACCAGTAGCCCAGCAGCGAGGTCCACACATGGCCGCCGGTGTGGTGCCCCAGTTCGTGCGCGAGCACCGCGGCGAGCTGGGAGCTCGACAGGTGGTCCAGGGCGAACCGGGTGACACCCACGATGTGCCCGGCGGCCGCGTAAGCGTTGAGGTCCTGGCTGTCCTCGACCCACAGCTCGTACGTCCGGCCGTCCACGCCGGCGCGTGCGGTCACCTCGCGCCAGACGGGATCGAGGCGTGCGTACTCCTCGGGCATCGGGCGCTGCAGCCGCAGGAGGTAGCGGGCGAGGAAGTCCTCGGTGGGGCGGTGGAAGACCAAGGCCCCGGAGGCCAGCCAGATCAGCGGCGGTATCCAGAGCGGAACCCCCAGCCAGGCGTCGAGGCCGCCGGATATCAGGAGGAGCACCAGCAGGCTCATCACCGTGCCGGGGAGGTGGAGGACGAGCTGGCCGAAGGCCGTGGCATCGACGCCACGCTGGTGGGCGCCGAAATGGAGTCGGCCGCTCTTGTGGCGGTAGTCGAGGTCGTCTCGCGCCTCGCCGGTGTCATGGGGTTCCGGGTGCGGGGGATCGGTCGGGTACGGCATGGTCAGCCTCCGAGAGGGGGACGTCACTTCGCGGTGCGGGGCGTCAGCCGATGAGCAGGGAGCCGGGGAGCAGCACCACGGCGGCGCCGAAGGCGATCAGCCCGGTGCGTATCCACTGGTGCTTGCGCGCGGCGATACGGCTGTTCTCGGTCAGGGCCGCGATCGCGCCGGCCGCCGGGGCGCTCTCGGTCTCGGCCAGCGCTTCCGCCAAGTGGCCGCTGCGCGCGGCCTGTTGGATGTCACCGAAGTACGACAACGGGGCACCCGGTGCCCACCTGCTGCTGCCGTAGCGCGGCAGTACGGCCATGAGCAGCGCGAGAACTGCCACAGCCAGCGCGAACACGCCTGACCACCACGCCGAACCGCCGAGCGCGGAGAGGCCGGCCGGTGTCCACTCTCGCGTGGCCAGCAGTCCGCTGAAGACGCCCGCCGCCACGCCGAGGGCAGCCACCAGTACGGCCGCTTTGGCGTCCGCGCGGGCGATCTCGGAGCGCAGGTCGGCGAGCAGGTGTTCCGCTGTGCCGACGCCCGGCGCGGGCGCGGGCACCCGCGCGGGAACGGGAATCCGGGAGTCCGCGCCGGTCATGAGGGGGAGTCCTCCTGCGGCGGCGCCTCCGGCGAAGGCGAGAGGGTCCCCGGTGGGGGAGCCGGCGACTGGCCTTGGGGTATCCCCGGAAGGCGCTGGTTGAAGATCTCGTACAAGGCGTCCAGGGCCATCTGCTTGGGTGCTTCCAGCTCGTAGTCCTCGGCGCCGTCGCCACCCAGCAGCTGTTTCACCAGCTCCATTTTGGATTCGATCAGCCGGAGTTGATCGTCGCGCATGCTGTTGATGACGAGCTTCGAGTCCTCGGGATGCGCGTTGAGATGCATGGCCCAGGCCCGGACGCCGCCTTCTTCGAGGTACTTCTGGTAGTGCTCGATCTTCTCGGCCTCCTCCCGCTGGAGCTCCGTCTGATGGCGGATCCGCAGCAGGTCCTGCTCCTGCTGCCATTTCTGTCGCTGGAGTGTGAGCTCCTGGTCCAGCCGGCCGTAATCCATGGCCCGGCCGACTTGGAGTTCGTCCTGGTGGCGGGTGCGCCGGTCGAGCGCGATGTCGTACTCGATACCGCTCTGCTCGGTGCGTATCTGCTCGGCAGACGCATGGTCGATGGACTGCAGGCGTTGCTGGTGGTCGATCTCCTGCTGATCACGGCGGAGACGCAGCGTCCAGATCACCTTCAGACCGGCGGTCGCGCCGGGCGAGGCCTGCCCGGCAAGGACGCTGAGCAACTCCGCCTCGGCCCTCGCGCTGCAATGGATGGCGAAGCGGCGGGTGAGGGGGCGAGCGGCCTGCTGCAGTTCGCCGAGAAGCAGCACCGGCACGTCCCGGTGGCCGCTCCGCACGAAGGCGGCAGGATCGACCACCTGCCAGGACAGGTCGACGGCGGCCGTGAACTCGAAGGCGTCGTTGTCGCTGGGCAGGCAGAGTTCGGCCTGGTGGGCGTGGACGCCCATGTCCACCTCGTACACCGCGGTGTAGCGCTTCGTGGCCACCTCTCCGCGGCTCGGCCGCAGGGGCGGCGGATAGGCGTCGTATCCGCCCTTGGAGGTGGAGAAGACCAGGGCGTGGTCGATTCGGGTCAGTGACCGGCGGGAGAACCCGAACCGCGAGAGCTGCCGCACGGTGATGACGGGATCGACCAGGGGTGAGTGCCGGCCGGCGGGTTGCTGCCAGTCCGGCGGCTGGCGGAAGTCAGCCATGACGCTTGCCTCCTTGACGGGTTCGTACGTCGACGGGGGTGGGCCGTGCGGTTCAGCGGCCGTGCAGTTCGATGGCTCAACGGCCGTTCACTGGCGGGCCGAAAGAGTGGTGAGCAGGCGGGCCGCGACGTCCGGCGGGGGCGGACTGTCCTCGCCGCGCATGGTGCGCAGCAGATGACTCAGGCGCTGGTGTTCGGCAGCGGTGCCGGCCAGGGTCGGCAGCAGGGCGGCGAGCGCCCCTTCCGTCTCGGGGTCCCGGTCGGCGGTATGGATCCACGAGGTCAGCTCATCGAGCGCGTCCCGCGTGTGCCTGCGGTCGTCGAGCGCCGCGCGCCAGAGCCGGGTGATTCCCCCGGCCGTGCGGCCGCCGTCCGCCGCCGAGGTGGCGTACCAGTCGAGAACCAGAGGCCGCCCGTGCCGCTCGTCTTCCTTTCTCCGCCGACACGCGCTGAGGAAGCCGCCCAGGGCGAGGTCGTGGACGGCCCGGTCGTCGTCGAGCGTGCGCAGCAGCTCAGTGAGGACCTGGTCACCGGCGGGCGAGAGCAGCAGCAACTCCACCGACTCCGCGAGCTGATTCACCATGAGATCGCCAACGCCGTCCCGTTCCCCGGCGCCGTCCCCGTTGCCGTCGCCGTCGGACTCCGGTCGTCCGTACTGCTTGCGGACGGCGCTCCGGAGAGCGGCGAGTGTCTGCTCCGGCCGCTCCGCGCCGATCAGCCCGTACGCGCGGATCGCCACCCAGCACATGCCTTCGTCGTCGCTCTCGCACCAGGCGTCGAGGATGCGCGGGATGTTGGGTGCGTCGAGCAGATGCGCGAGTGTCAACGCGTTGACGGCGACGAGGCGTCGGCGGAACAGGCGGGAGGTGGCCCATGGTTCGATGACCAGGGCCATGGTGGAGGGCAGGTCCGCGTACGCGAGGACGGCGACGGTCGACGCCGCGCGGGTGCGGACCAGGGGCCTTCCGTCGTCGGCGAGCCGCTGGAGCCAGCGGACCAGGGCGGGCCGGGCCGAGGGGTGGCCGGTCCACACCTCGCGCAACAGAACGAGCGAGACGCGGTCGTCGAGGAAGGCGGCCTTGGACTGGATGACCGGTCCCCACTCCGTGTTCTCCTCCTCCTGGTAGCGATCGGCGCGCGCGAGTTGCAGGCGCTTGCCGATGTGTGTCCCGAACACGGGGACCTGTGGGCGGAGAGCGGAGTTCTCGGTGCCCTGAAGGAAGGCGTAGAGCAGGTCGCTCAGCTCGGCCGTGAGGGCGTACGGGCCTCCGTCGAAGGCGGCAAGCGCGACGAGGAACGCCTTGTCCCGCAAGGGGACCCGCTCCTCGTCCTCCTCGAACCACTCCTGGACCTGGCTTTCGAGGCTGAACAGCGAGAAGTTCCTGACGGCTGCCTCGCCGACCTCTCCGTCCGCGTACCGCTTGAGGGTCTTCGCGAAGTCCGCGACCTCGCGCAGCTGGTGGTCGCGTCCGAGGAATTCCGCGACAGAGGGCAGCGCCAGCAGCCGGTGTGCCGTGGCCTCGTCGGTCAGCACACGCAGGTGCGCCGCCAGCACATCGCCGGGGCTCGGCGGCTTCCAGCCGACGGGGGAAATGTCCTCCAGAGCCGCCGTGGGGCCGACGGTGATGACCAAGTAGCCGTCGTTCTTGGCGAGTTGGTCGCGAGCGGCGAGGAGATGCGGTTCCCGCAGCGGCTGGTCGCGGCGGGTGGTCAGATCGCACAGCACATATCCGCGCGCCGGGTGCTTGTCGTCGCTGAGCTGCTGGACGAGCTGCTCCGGAGTGGTGTCGCGGACCAGGGTGCGGACCGGGGACACGCCGAGGCGGTGGAGCAGCATCAGGGCGGCGGTACGCCGGCCGGTGAAGTGAGGGCCGGAGAGTACGACGACACGTTCCGTGTGAAGCCGTGTCACAAGGCCCTCGAAGACGCTCTCTTCGGCGACGAAGTACGGAGCGAGACGGTCCAGCGTCGCTGGTGGCACCTCGCCGGAGCCATGGCCCGTGGCGGAGACCCCGAAGTGGTAGATCTCCGTCTTGCTGCCCATGATCACGTCTCCGGCGACCAGGCCGCCGGACACGCCGTGCTGGTCTCCGGCGACCAGGCCGCCGCCGAAGCGTGCGTTGGCGCCGACGTGCATGGACTTCGGGCTGTGGTCCACCAGATCCCGTCGGGCGGACCACGCGTCCTGCGGTCGATCCTGTTCTTCTTCCTTGTTCTCGGCATGCTCGGTGTTCTTGGCGTTCTTGGTGTTCTCGGCGTTGTCGGTGTGCTCGGTGCTCTCGGCATCCGAGGCTTCGGGTGTCATTCCCGCTCACCCCGTCCGCGGGAGCCGCTGCCGCCGAGGTGCACATCTCCGTGCACGGTTCCGCCGGACACACCGTGCTGGTCGCCGTTCACGAAGCTGCCGCCGAAGGAAGGGGAGCCGCCGAAGAAGTTGACGGACGCGGAGGCGGGGCTGGAAGTAGCGGCCGGAGGGCTCGGCGCGGCGGCAGGTTGATCTTCGGCGACCTCGGCGACCTCGGCGACCTCGGCGACGTCCGCGTCCTGCGGCACCGGCCCGTGCAGCCATGCCCGCAGGGGCCCGTTCTTGCTGGACATCGTGACCGCGTGGAAGTCGTCCTTGGGGATGCCCGGGTAGTCGTGCTGGACGATTCCGTGGTGCACGCTCTCCGAGACGCACAGGGCGAAGTCGTCCGGGCGCTCCCTCAGCGCCGTGCGCAGGACGGCGCCGTCGAGCAGCCGGCAGGCGTGGTTGAGATCGGATCCGACCCAGCCGTCGAGCTCGTCGATCGCGACGTACCCGGTGGCGAGCACGGCTCGCAGCCTGATCTGCGCGGACTTCGACGCCGTGCGGTTCACCGCGCGCAGTTCCACGGGCGCCTCGGTCAACAGGGCGCGGAGCAGCGCGGTCATCGAGGCGCCGGCGTCGATGAGCTCCATGACCGAGTCTCCGCGGTCGGCGCGCAGGCGCCGGGTCTCATCGATGCCGGCGCTTTCCAGAACGCGGTCGGTGATGCCGTAGAGCATGCGGCGCAGATACGCCTGCTCCACATCGTCCCGGTCGCTGTACTTCTCTATGTCGAGGAGAAGGATCGTCCTGCTCACGGGGTCGGTCATGTTCACCTCTCGGCCGGGGGAGTTGTGCCGAGCAGCAGCTTGGCGACGAACAGCCCGGAGCCGTGAGGGAGGATGACGCACTCGAACTGTGACCGTGTGCACTGAAGAACTCAGAAATCCGGATGCTCGGCCCGGGCGATGCGGCGCAGGATGTCCGGACGGGCGATGAGCAGCGTGCGCCGGCCGGTGGTCACCACCTGGCGCGTGCGCAGCTCTTTCAGCAGGCGCTGGACCATCTCCCGGGACGCGCCGACGGATCCGGCCAGCTCCTGCTTGCTCAGGGGCACGGAGAGCTCGATGCCCTCGGCGGTACGACGGCCATGGGCGCGGGCCAGGTCCAGCAGCAGGACGGCGAATCGTTCCCGCACGTTCATGGACGCGAACTCCAGCCTCCGTCGGTCGGCCGCGCGTGTGCGGTCGGACGTGAGTCCGAGCAGAGCGAACGACACCGCGGGGGAGTGGGCGAGGAAGTCGGTGAAGCGCTCGCGTTCCACTGCCACGGCGCGCACCTGTTCCAGCGCGGTCACCGTTGCCGAGCGCGGTCGCCCGGTCAGCGCGGCGGACTCGCCGATGATGTCGCCGGGACCACGCAGCGCGAGCAGCGCCTCATAACCGTTGGGCGCGGCCGCGGTCACCTTGGACCAGCCCTCGACGACGAGGAGGACATGCGACGACGGCTCGCGCTCATGCAGGATCACGACACGGGGCGAGAAACCCAGCTCGTGTCCCAGCGCCAGCAGCGCCGTGCGCTCCTCGCGCTCCAGCCGGGCGAGAAAGGGCACCTGGTCGTCCAGGCCCCCGCCCGGTAAGTACGCCTCCGTCATACGGCCCCCGATCGTCACGCAGCGGACCGATCAAGGTACTGAATGTGCGTATGGCATGAACACCCAATGCGGGCGTATGGACTCACGAAACGGAAACATGAGGGGGCGCTTCGGGCGCACTTCGGGTGCACTGGGAGGGCACTCGGGTCGTGATTCGCCCGCTGAGAAGTCCGGCGTGTCGCGCTGGACTGCATTTGTTTTGACCGAAGTCCCTGAGGTAGGTACGCTCAGACCTTGTGCCTGGGGTGTGCCCTGGCTCCCGTGCGTGCCTTCAGACCGCAGAGGGAGCCGTCACTGGCCACCGTAATCTGCGCCCTTTTCGCCTTGCGGCGGGAATCTGCAGCATTCGACACACCCGACCGCGTGGGTCGGCGACGTTCCAGGTTAGCTTTACGATTCGGCACACAGAAACCGGAGAAGTAGTGCCTACGATCCAGCAGCTGGTCCGGAAGGGCCGGCAGGACAAGGTCGAGAAGAACAAGACGCCCGCACTCGAGGGTTCCCCTCAGCGTCGTGGCGTCTGCACGCGTGTGTTCACGACCACCCCGAAGAAGCCGAACTCGGCCCTGCGTAAGGTCGCGCGTGTGCGCCTGACCAGCGGGATCGAAGTCACCGCTTACATTCCGGGTGAGGGACACAACCTGCAGGAGCACTCCATCGTGCTCGTGCGCGGCGGCCGTGTGAAGGACCTGCCGGGTGTTCGCTACAAGATCATCCGTGGCTCCCTCGACACCCAGGGTGTCAAGAACCGCAAGCAGGCCCGTTCCCGCTACGGCGCCAAGAAGGAGAAGTAAGAATGCCTCGTAAGGGCCCCGCCCCGAAGCGCCCGGTCATCATCGACCCGGTCTACGGTTCTCCTCTTGTCACGTCGCTCATCAACAAGGTGCTGCTGAACGGCAAGCGCTCCACCGCCGAGCGCATCGTCTACGGCGCCATGGAGGGCCTGCGCGAGAAGACCGGCAACGACCCGGTCATCACGCTGAAGCGCGCTCTCGAGAACATCAAGCCGACCCTCGAGGTCAAGTCCCGCCGTGTCGGTGGCGCCACCTACCAGGTGCCGGTCGAGGTCAAGCCCGGCCGCGCCAACACCCTGGCGCTGCGCTGGCTGGTCGGTTACTCCCGCGCCCGTCGCGAGAAGACCATGACCGAGCGTCTGCTCAACGAACTTCTCGACGCCTCGAACGGCCTCGGCGCGGCCGTGAAGAAGCGCGAGGACACCCACAAGATGGCCGAGTCCAACAAGGCCTTCGCGCACTACCGCTGGTAGTCGCTACCCACATCGAGACCGAGAGAAGACGAAAGCCTTATGGCTACCACTTCACTTGACCTGGCCAAGGTCCGAAACATCGGGATCATGGCCCACATCGACGCGGGCAAGACGACCACCACCGAGCGGATCCTGTTCTACACCGGCGTTTCGTACAAGATCGGTGAGGTCCACGACGGCGCTGCCACCATGGACTGGATGGAGCAGGAGCAGGAGCGTGGTATCACCATCACGTCTGCTGCGACCACCTGTCACTGGCCGCTCGAGGACAACGACTACACCATCAACATCATCGACACCCCGGGTCACGTCGACTTCACCGTCGAGGTGGAGCGCTCGCTGCGCGTGCTCGACGGTGCCGTGACGGTGTTCGACGGTGTCGCCGGTGTCGAGCCGCAGTCCGAGACGGTGTGGCGTCAGGCCGACCGTTACGGCGTGCCCCGTATCTGCTTCGTCAACAAGCTGGACCGTACCGGCGCCGAGTTCCACCGCTGCGTGGACATGATCTCGGACCGTCTGGGCGCCCAGCCGCTCGTCATGCAGCTGCCGATCGGTGCCGAGGCCGACTTCAAGGGCGTTGTGGACCTGGTCCGCATGAAGGCGCTCGTGTGGTCCGCCGAGGCGGCGAAGGGCGAGATGTACGACACCGTCGACATCCCGGCCACGCACGCCGAGGCGGCCGAGGAGTGGCGCGGCAAGCTGCTCGAGGCCGTCGCGGAGAACGACGAAGAGATCATGGAGCTGTACCTGGAGGGCGAGGAGCCCACCGAGGAGCAGCTGTACGCCGCGATCCGTCGCATCACCATCGCGTCCGGCAAGTCCAGCGACACCACGGTCACCCCGGTGTTCTGTGGCACCGCGTTCAAGAACAAGGGCGTCCAGCCCCTGCTCGACGCGGTCGTGCGCTACCTGCCCACTCCGCTTGACGTCGAGGCCATCGAGGGCCACGACGTCAAGGACCCGGAGCTGGTCGTCAAGCGCAAGCCGTCCGACGAGGAGCCGCTGTCCGCGCTGGCGTTCAAGATCATGAGCGACCCGCACCTCGGCAAGCTCACCTTCGTCCGGGTCTACTCGGGCCGCCTCCAGTCCGGCACCGCGGTGCTGAACTCGGTCAAGGGCAAGAAGGAGCGCATCGGCAAGATCTACCGCATGCACGCGAACAAGCGTGAGGAGATCGAGTCGGTGGGCGCCGGCGACATCGTCGCCGTCATGGGCCTGAAGCAGACCACCACCGGTGAGACGCTGAGCGACGACAAGAACCCGGTCATCCTGGAGTCCATGGACTTCCCGGCGCCGGTGATCCAGGTCGCGATCGAGCCCAAGTCCAAGGGTGACCAGGAGAAGCTGGGTGTCGCCATCCAGCGTCTCGCGGAGGAGGACCCCTCCTTCCAGGTCCACTCGGACGAGGAGACCGGCCAGACCATCATCGGCGGTATGGGCGAGCTGCACCTCGAGGTGCTGGTCGACCGTATGCGCCGTGAGTTCAAGGTCGAGGCCAACGTCGGCAAGCCGCAGGTCGCCTACCGCGAGACGATCCGCAAGGCCGTCGAGCGCGTCGACTACACGCACAAGAAGCAGACCGGTGGTACCGGTCAGTTCGCCAAGGTGCAGATCGCGATCGAGCCGATCGAGGGCGGCGACGCCTCGTACGAGTTCGTGAACAAGGTGACCGGTGGCCGTATCCCGAAGGAGTACATCCCTTCGGTCGACGCCGGTGCGCAGGAGGCCATGCAGTTCGGCATCCTCGCGGGCTACGAGATGACGGGCGTCCGCGTCACGCTCATCGACGGCGCCTACCACGAGGTCGACTCCTCCGAGCTCGCGTTCAAGATCGCCGGCTCGCAGGCCTTCAAGGAGGCCGCGCGCAAGGCCAGTCCCGTACTGCTCGAGCCGATGATGGCCGTCGAGGTCACCACGCCCGAGGACTACATGGGCGACGTCATCGGTGACATCAACTCCCGCCGTGGCCAGATCCAGGCCATGGAGGAGCGTGCCGGTGCCCGCGTCGTGAAGGGCCTGGTTCCGCTGTCGGAGATGTTCGGCTACGTCGGCGACCTCCGCAGCAAGACGTCGGGTCGCGCGAGCTACTCGATGCAGTTCGACTCCTACGCCGAGGTTCCGCGGAACGTCGCCGAGGAGATCATCGCGAAGGCCAAGGGCGAGTAACTCACCGAGTCAGACTCAACCGAGTTCACACCTTAGGCTTGACTCCGGAGCCTGCTGGGGCATTCCGCCAGAACCGTGGCGGAATGCCCTGGGCCCCGGCTTTCCAGCAAAGATCACCTGGCGCCGATGAGTAAGGCGTACAGAACCACTCCACAGGAGGACCCCAGTGGCGAAGGCGAAGTTCGAGCGGACTAAGCCGCACGTCAACATCGGCACCATCGGTCACATCGACCACGGTAAGACGACCCTCACGGCCGCCATTACCAAGGTGCTGCACGACGCGTACCCGGACCTGAACGAGGCCTCGGCCTTCGACCAGATCGACAAGGCTCCTGAAGAGCGCCAGCGCGGTATCACCATCTCCATCGCGCACGTCGAGTACCAGACCGAGACGCGTCACTACGCCCACGTCGACTGCCCCGGTCACGCGGACTACATCAAGAACATGATCACGGGTGCGGCGCAGATGGACGGCGCCATCCTCGTTGTCGCCGCCACGGACGGCCCGATGCCGCAGACCAAGGAGCACGTGCTCCTGGCCCGCCAGGTCGGCGTTCCGTACATCGTCGTCGCCCTGAACAAGGCCGACATGGTGGACGACGAGGAGATCCTGGAGCTCGTCGAGCTCGAGGTCCGTGAGCTGCTCTCCGAGTACGAGTTCCCGGGCGACGACGTGCCGGTCGTCAAGGTCTCCGCTCTGAAGGCGCTCGAGGGCGACAAGGAGTGGGGCAACTCCGTCCTCGAGCTCATGAACGCCGTCGACACCGCGATCCCGGAGCCGGAGCGCGACGTCGACAAGCCGTTCCTGATGCCGATCGAGGACGTCTTCACGATCACCGGTCGCGGTACGGTCGTCACCGGCCGTATCGAGCGTGGTGTCCTCAAGGTCAACGAGACCGTGGACATCATCGGTATCAAGCAGGAGAAGACCACCACCACGGTCACCGGCATCGAGATGTTCCGCAAGCTGCTCGACGAGGGCCAGGCCGGTGAGAACGTCGGTCTGCTTCTCCGTGGCATCAAGCGCGAGGACGTCGAGCGCGGCCAGGTCATCATCAAGCCGGGCTCGGTCACCCCGCACACCGAGTTCGAGGCGCAGGCCTACATCCTGTCCAAGGACGAGGGTGGCCGCCACACGCCGTTCTTCAACAACTACCGTCCGCAGTTCTACTTCCGTACGACTGACGTGACCGGTGTTGTGACCCTCCCCGAGGGCACCGAGATGGTCATGCCGGGCGACAACACTGAGATGAAGGTCGAGCTCATCCAGCCCGTCGCCATGGAGGAGGGCCTGAAGTTCGCCATCCGTGAGGGTGGCCGGACCGTGGGCGCCGGCCAGGTCACCAAGATCAACAAGTAAGTTCGCTTACTTGAAGGTCGCCTGACCTGGTAGCTCCTCGCGAGCTCCTTGAAGGGGCCCGCACGACTTCGGTCGTGCGGGCCCCTTTGCTGTTACGAAACTATTCGACGGTTACGACCCATTCCCCCCAGGCGTCCCTCGCTCCACTATTTGTCATGCCGCTGAGCAAATGGGGATCCAGGGGTTCGAGGGGTGCATGGCATGTCTGGACACGTCAGTCGTAGAGCCGTCTTGGGGGCGGGCGCCGGGGTCGTCGCCGCGCCCGCGCTGTCGGGGCTGTCGGGGCTGTCGGGGGTCGCGTGGGCGGAGAGTGGGACCGAGGGTGCTGCTCCCCGTCCTACGGATCCGGGGGCGTACATCTCCTTCGTGGCGAGGGCGGGCGCCCTTCCCCTCGTACGAGGCGGTCGTGCCGTTCCGGTCCTGGTCAGCGGTGAGGACCACCCGGGAGTCGTACGCGTCGCAAAGGACCTGCGGGACGACATCGAGCGCGTCACGGGCGTACGTCCGGGCGACTCAGTCGCGCGCGAGGTCGTGCTCGTCGGCACCATCGGCCGCAGTCCGCTGGTCGATGGGCTGATCGCCGCCGGAAAACTCGATGTCACGGGCGTGCGGGGCAGGTGGGAGACCTCCCTGCAGGCCGTCGTCGAACGGCCGATGCCTGGCGTGGAGCGGGCGTTCGTCGTCGCGGGCAGCGATCCGCGGGGGACGATCTTCGGGGCGTACGACGTCTCGTACGGAATCGGGGTCTCGCCCTGGTACTGGTGGGACGATGTGCGGCCGGTGCGCCGGGACGAGGTGTACGTTCTGCCGGGGCGATACACGCAGGGCACGCCCGCCGTGAAGTACCGGGGCGTCTTCATCAACGACGAGAACCCGGCCCTCGGCACCTGGGCGCCCGCGTTCTTCGGGCCCGGGAAGGCGCCGGGTCACTCCGGAGGCTTCAACGCGGACTTCTACGCGAAGGTCTTCGAGGTACTGCTGCGGCTGAAGGCGAACTACCTGTGGCCGGCGGTGTGGGGGCGGGCCTTCGCCGAGGACGATCCGGAGAACCACGCGCGCGCCAAGGAATATGGGATTGTCATGGGCACGTCCCATGAGGCGCCCATGATGCGAGGCATCGAGGAATGGAACCGGCATGCGGTGCCCGCGGTGCGCGACAGCTCCGGTGATGTGGTCACCCCGGGCCACGACCCCTACGGCGGCACGGGGGAGTGGTCGTACCGGCGCAACGCCGATGCCATCAAGGCGTACTGGCGCGACGGCATCCGGCGCATGGTGGACCAGGACTTCGAAGGCGTGGTCACTCTCGGGATGCGCGGCAACGGCGACACCAGCCTGCCGGACGGCGACGGCATCGAGCTCATGCAGGAGATCATCGCGACGCAGCGGGAGATCATCGCGGAGGTCACGGGGAAGCCGCTCTCCGAGGTGCCGCAGGTGTGGACGCTCTACAAGGAGGTCCAACGCTACTGGGACCGCGGGCTCCGGGCGCCGGACGATGTGACGGTCGTCCTGACGGACGACAACTGGGGCAACATCCGTAAGCATCCCGATCCGGGGGAGCCCGCGCGCGGCGGCGGCTACGGGCTCTACTACCACTTCGACTACGTGGGCGTGGGCCGCAACTACAAGTGGGTCGACACCACGTCCCTGCCGAACATGTGGGATCAGCTCCACCAGGCCGTCGAGTACGGCAATCACGGGCTGTGGGTCACGAACGTCGGTGACCTCAAGGGGAACGAACTGCCGACGGAGTTCTTCCTCAACTATGCCTGGGATCCGGGACGTTGGCCGCTGGAAAGCCTGGGTGAGTGGGAACGGCGGTACGCGCGGCAGAACTTCGGCGCGGCAGAGGCGTCGGCGATCGCGTCGGTGTTGGCCACCTATGCGCAACTCCAGTCGCGCCGCAAGCCCGAGCTGCTCAACCGCCGTATCAGGCTGGACGGTTCGGGCAGTTCAGAGGGTTCGAAGGTCGTGTACGACGACAAGGCCACGCCTTTCTACTTCGGGCATCGTGAGCTGGAGCGGGTCACCGAGGACTGGCGTCGGCTCGCGAAGGAGGCGGACCGGATCGGGCGCCGGTTGCCGGCCGAGGATCAGGACGCCTGGTACGAGCTCGTCGGGTACGAGGTGCGGGCCACCGCCAACGTGTACGAGCTGCGCGAGGCGGAGTTCACGAATCTGCTGTACGCGGCGCAGGGCCGTGCGGCGACGAACGACCTGGCGGCCGCGGCGGAGGCTGGGCTGGAGCGGGACTTCGCGTTCTCCGAGCGCTTCAACTCCCAGGTGGCGAAGGGAAAGTGGCGCGGCTTCCAGACGCAGCCGCACATCGGGTACGGGGACGTCGAGCGCTACGGCCCGAACGCGCCGTGGCAGCAGCCGGAGCGGAACAACGTGGCGCTGCCCGACGAGATCTTCCCGGCGGTCAAGCGGATCGAGGTGCCGGCGGCGGCGGAGATGGGGGTGGCGGTCGACGGTTCGGAGTCGGGGGAGTGGTGGCCGCGGACCTCGGAGGAGGCCGTACTGCCGGTCTTCAGCCCGTACCAGACCCGGCCGGCTCAGTACATCGAGGTGTTCAACCGGGGCCGGACGGCCTTCGACTACCGGATCACGCCGTCCGTGCCCTGGCTGCGGGTGGACCGTCCGCGCGGCCGGGTGGACAAGCAGGTACGGGTGAGTCTGACCGTGGACTGGGCGAAGGCGCCGCGCGGCCGTACCGAGGCGTCGATGACCGTGGAGGGAGCGGGCTCCGAGGTGACGGTCAAGGTGGTCGCCGAGCATCCGTCCCCGCGCGGGCTGCGCGGTTTCGTCGAGGCGGGCGGATACGTGGCCGTCGACGCCGACCACTACACGCGCGCGGTCGGCTCCCGGGGCGTCCGCTGGCAGCGCATCGACCGGATCGGCCGTACGGGCGCGGGCATGACGCCGTTCCCGGTGACGGCTCCCCGGCAGAGGCCGGGCGGGGGCTCGCCCAGGCTGGAGTACGAGGTGAGCGTGTTCGCCTCCGGCCCGGTGAGGGTCTGGGCGTACCTCTCCCCACGGAACCCTGCCCTGCCGACGGGAGGGCTGAGGTACGCGGTCTCGTTCGACGATGACACCCCGCAGGCCGTCGACATCCACGCGGCCACGGGGGCGGACGACGGCCTGATGAACATGCAGTGGGCCCGCAACACGTCGGACAACGTCAACGTGACGTCGACCCGGCACACGATCGGGGCTGCCGGTGTGCACCGGCTGAAGTTCTGGATGGTCGATCCGGCCGTGGTGCTGCAACGACTCGTGATCGATACGGGTGGGTTGACGCCGACGTATCTCGGTCCGCTGGAGAGCCACCGCGTCCGCTGACCCGCACTCATTGGAGGAATCGCACATGAAGTACTTCCGCATGCCCTTTGTCGGCCTGCTCAGCGCGACGCTGCTGTTCACGGGTGTCACGGGCGTACAGACGGCCTCAGCGCACGAGGCTCCGCTGAGAACGCTCGCCGACCGCGCGGACGTGCGCATCGGCACGGCCGTGGACATGGCGGCGCTGGCCGAGGACAGCACGTACCGTCGTACGACCGCGCGCGAATTCAACTCAGTCACCGCCGAGAACGTCATGAAGTGGGAGGTCGTCGAGCCCACGCGCGGTGCGTACGACTGGTCGGGGGCCGACGCCCTGGTCCGATACGCACGGGACCGCGGCCAGGCCGTCCGTGGCCACACGCTGGTCTGGCACAGCCAGCTGCCCACCTGGCTGAATTCGGGAGTGGCGGACGGCACGATCGACGCGGCGGAACTGCGGGGGATCCTGCGGAAGCACATCACCACGGAGGTCAAGCGGTACAAGGGCAAGATCTACCAGTGGGACGTCGTGAACGAGGTCTTCGAGGAGGACGGTTCGCTGCGCAACTCCATCTGGCTGCAGAAGCTCGGCCCGTCCTACATCGCCGACGCCTTCCGCTGGGCCCACGCGGCCGACCCGAAGGCCAAGCTCTTCCTGAACGACTACAACGTGGAAGGGATCAACGCGAAGTCCACCGCGTACTACGACCTGGCGAAGCGGCTGCGCGCGGAGGGCGTCCCGGTGCAGGGATTCGGCATCCAGGGGCATCTGGCGATCCAGTACGGCTTCCCGGGCGATGTCGCGGGGAACCTCGCGCGCTTCGCGGCCCTGGGCATGCAGACGGCCTTCACTGAGGTGGACGTCCGCATGATCCTGCCGTCCGACCCGGAGAAGCTGGCGAAGCAGGCGACGTACTTCCGCAGTCTGCTGGACGCGTGCCTGGGCACGCGCAGCTGCAAGTCCTTCACCGTCTGGGGCTACTCGGACAAGTACTCATGGGTGCCGGGGGTCTTCGCGGGGCAGGGAGCGGCGACGCTGCTGGACGAGGAGTTCGTGGCGAAGCCGGCGTATGGGGCGCTGCGGGAAGGCCTGGCGGCGGGCCGCTGAACCCATGGGTGGCGGGCGGTACCCGTCCCGCCCCTGTCGGCGGATCCGGCCGGCGGCGCGCAATCCAGGCATGTACTCCGCGAAAGCGTGAACACTTTCCCGGAAAGTGTTCACGCTTTTCACAGCTGGTGTCTCGGCAGGGAGGGAGGGGCCAACAGCCACGGGGTCGCGAGCAGCCGGGCCAGGCCCCGGTACCGCCGCGGCATGCGGGGCGGAAGCAGCGGGGCTGTCCTTTACGAGTCCGTGCGGTGCCAGTCCTGCGGGGACAGGCGGCCCAGGTCCTCGTCACGAGCTGTGAAGTCCGCCAGGCTCGTCCGTCCGGTGTTGTGGAAGGACAGGATCTGACCGTGTCGGACGATCTTCGTCTGGATGGCATGCCATTCTCCTGCTCGCGGTCCGTCGGGGACTTGCAAAGTCGAGCTCGTGTGGATCAACAGGACGTCGTCGCTGATCGGGCGGCAGTCCATGCGCCGGATCTCGAGTCGGCTGTCCTTGTAGATGGTGTCGAAGATCTTCTGGTGTTCCGCGGCGATTACCTGTCGGCCGCGCTGCACTCGTCCCACCACGTCGACGAAGTCCGCGTCCTCGGCGAAGTTCGCGGCCCACGCGGCGCCATCGCCCGCGTTCCACGCGCGTGTCATCTCGGCGATGATCTCGTCCACGGTCATCATCAAGCTCTCCTGATAGACTAGAACAGCAATCTATTAGTTGGAACATCGTTCTAGGTGGAGCGTACATGCCAGCCGACCTGCCCGGCATCATCCGGTTGCGCGATCGGCGTGAGGCGCTCACTTTGCGCACGATCCTCACCACGGCGCGCCGGCTGTTCGCCACACACGGCTATGCCCGAACACCAATCCGCCTCATCGCGAAGGAAGCGGGAGTTGCTCCGCAGACCATCTACGCCCACTTCGGTTCCAAGGCGGGCGTCCTTGCCGGGCTCGTCGATTTGATGGATGAAGAAGCCGGCCTGCCGGACCTGATGGCCCAGTCGCAGGAGGTGGAGGAACCTGTCGAACTGCTCGGCCTGCTGGCCCAGGCCAGCCGCCAAGTCAGGGAGCGCTGCGGGGACATCGTCACGATCCTCAGTTCGGGCGCCGCCGTCGACTCGGACATCGCGGCCACGCAGGCCGAAGGGGCTCGACGCAACCGGCTCGGCGTCGAAATGATCATCGATCGCATTCGCGGCACCGGTTGCCGCACCCACCCCAAGGCGGCCGATATCGCGGTCGCGTTGATGAGCGCCGAGGTCCACGACAGCCTCGTCCGAGATGCCGCATGGTCTCACCGAGAGTACGAAACCTGGCTCAAGCACACCCTGGTTGCAGCGCTGCTGCCCTGAGGCGTCGAACCTCCACGGTCAGTTCGGCCCAGACTCGTGCCGACGGTCGCTGGCCGATTCGTCCAAGCCTGACGTGGCCGCCGGATGACACGGTTCTCGTATGAGCATCCACCTGGGTCGCGCGGACGCGTTCATGGCCTCGCACGCAAGAGTTCTCGATCGGCGTCGCTTCGAGGCCGTCACCACCGACAGCGACGCCGCTCGCCAGGCGATCAACCGCGGACTCGACGCCTATCGAAACCCCGATGGGGGCTACGGATGGGGGCTCGAACCGGACCTTCGCGCCCCGGAGAGCCAGCCCGGGGCGGCCCTGCACGCGCTCGAAGCGCTTGCCGATGCCGGCCCTGCGACCTCCCCGCACGCCACCGCGCTTCTCGACTGGCTGAACTCCGTGACGCTTCCCGACGGCGGCCTGCCCTTCGCGCTCCCGGTCAGTGATCCCGTGGCGTGTGCCCCGTTCTGGGTTCACGCGGATCCTGCGGAGTCGTCGTTGCAGATCACCGCTGCCGTGGCGACGCAGGCGCATCGCGCCGCGCGCTGGGACGAGTCCGTGCGAGACCATCAGTGGCTGGCGACGGCGACACGGTACTGCTTCGACGCGATCCGCCGGATCGACGAAGCCCCCTTCGCCTATGTGCTCTCCTTCGCGCTTCAACTCCTCGACATCGCCTCTGATACGCACCCGGAGGCGAGCGAGCTGCTTGACCACCTCGGACAGTTCGTCCCGAGGGACGGGGCGTTCGCCGTCGTCGGCGGGGCGGAGGGCGAGACGCTGCACCTTCTCGACTACGCGCCCGAACCGGGGCGCCCGATCCGTAACCTGCTCGATTCCAAGGCCGTGTCGAAAGACCTCGACCGACTGGAACAGGGGCAGCTCCAGGACGGAGGGTGGGCGGTGGACTTCCTCAGTTACTCAGACGCGGCCTCCCTGGAATGGCGGGGATACGTCACAGTCGGCGCGGTCGCCGTGCTGCGCATGAATGGACGCTGACGCAGCGCGCGCCCGCGTGTTCCCGGGCCTTGCGCCCACGGGCCGGATACCGTGAGCGCTTCCGCCTGGGTGAGAGCGCGGCGAACGAGACAAAACCTCGTGCGCAGTCGTTCTGCCTTCGTGAGGTGCGCCTCGCACCCCCTGATTCAGATCCGCCCCTCCTGTAAATTCGCTGCTGCGTACGGTTGTTGCCGACGAGGCTGGCGTAACGGGGGCTGCGTGATGGCGGGTTATCGGCCGACGGACTGGCATGTCCTGGACTTGGAGAAGGATCCGACGCCGGGGGATCCGGACCGGGTGCGGTCTTTGGCGAAGAGCCTGCATGACTTCGCCGATGATGTGCAGGACGCGCTGCGGCTGGTGAAGGGGATGGCGGAGGAGGAGGCCGTCCTGACGTGGGTGGGCAAGACCGCCGAGGTCTTCCAGGACGAGTTCTCCGGCGTTCCGAAGAACCTGAAGAAGCTCAAGAAGTCCTACGACCTCGCCGGTGACGCTTTGGCGGCGTACTGGCCCAAGCTGGAGCGCGCCCAGGCACTGGCCGACAAGGCGCTCGCCAAGGGCCGTGAGGCGCAGGCCGATCTCTCCTCCGCCAAGTCCCGCCTTTCTACGGCCGATTCATGGGTGAGTCGCGCCAGCAAGGAGGCGGACAAGTACAAGGACGACAAGAAGGCGGGCAAGGACGTCCCGAAGCCGGACGAGGACAAGGTCCGCGCCGCCACCCGGGACGCGCAGAACGCGGAGTCCGCGCAGACGTCCGCGCAGTCGGACGTCAACTCGGCCCAAAGTGCCCTGGACGCGGCGAAGAAGATGGCCGCCGACGCCCGCCAGATGCGCGAGGACGCCGCCGGCGAGGCGAAACGCAAACTCGACGAAGCCTCCGACGCGGGTATCCAGAACCGTAAGTGGTACGAGGAGGTCGGCGATTGGTTCGAGGACAACTGGGACACCATCGTCGCGGTCTGCAAGGTCGTCGTCGCCGTCCTGGGCGTCATCGCGATGATCATCGGTGGACCGATCCTCGGCGCCATCGTCCTCATCGCCGCGCTCGTCGTCCTCGCCGACACCCTCAACAAATACGCGAAGGGGCAAGCTTCCCTCTGGGATGTGGCCTTCGCTGCCCTCGACTGCATCCCCGGCATGAAGGGCCTGACCAGCCTCCGAGGGCTTGCCAAGGGCATCAAGGGGCTCAAAGGCGGCCTGAAAGGCATGGCGGCCGGCGTACGAGGACTGAATTCCGCCCGAAGCGCCCTCACCAAGGGCGCGAAGGGCGCTTTCAACCGTCTCAAGACCGCGATCAAAGGCTGCGGTGACCCCGTCGACGCCGCCACGGGGCAGATGTTCCTTCCCCAGACGGACATCGCCCTGCCCGGCACGCTCCCACTCGTCTTCACCCGACGGGCCGCTTCCAACTACCGCACGGGCTGGTGGTTCGGGCCGTCCTGGTCCTCCACCATCGATCAGCGCCTCGAAATCGACGAGGAGGGCATCGTCTTCGTCACCGAGGACGGCATGCTCCTCGAGTACCCGCACCCCGAGGCTCCGGACACCACGGTGATGCCCGTGGCGGGCCCACGCTGGCCTGTGGCCCGTCTGGATGACGGCGGCTACCGCATCACCGACACGATCAGCGGTCACAGCCGCTACTTTGCCCCGCCCGGTGACGGCGTGGCCCTCCTGAAGCGGATATCCGACCGCAACCACAACACCATCGACTTCGACTACGACGAAGACGGCACCCCTCTCGCGATCCGGCACTCCGCCGGTTACCACATCCAAGTGACGGTGGACGGCGCACAGGTCACCGCGCTGAGTCTGGTCGGCGCCGGTGAGGGCGGCTCAGACGTCGTCATCAAGCGCTACGGCTACACCCAGGGCAATCTCACATCTGTCGTCAACTCGTCCGGGCTGCCGCTGCGGTTCACCTACGACGAGCGGCTGCGCGTCACTTCCTGGACCGACACCAACGACAGCCGCTACTCGTACACGTACGACGACCTGGACCGCTGCGTCGGCCAAGGAGGCGAGGCCGGCCACATCAAGGGGAGTTTCACGTACGACGCGACGGACCCTGCCTGGCCCGGCTGTCGCGTCACCACGTTCCGCACGGCGGACGGCTCCGCGTGGCAGTTCGTCATCAACGACAACTCCCAGGTCGTCGCCGAGATCGACCCGCTTGGCAACACGGTCGGCACCGTCTACGACGCCGATCATCACGTGGTGTCCTGGACGGACGCACTTGGTCACACGACCGGCTACGTGAACAACGAGCTGGGGCAACCCATCGAGGTGAGGCGCCCGGACGGCGCCGTCACCCGCTACACCTACAACGACCTGCACCTCCCCAGCGAAGTGGCGCTGCCGGATGGCTCGTCCTGGCGGCAGACCTACGACGAGCGCGGCAACTGCACCAGCGTCACCGACCCGTCCGGGGGCACCACCCGCAGCAACTACACCGACCGTGGTCACCTCACGGCGTTCACCGACGCGTTGGGCCACACCACCAGGGTGCGCTGCAACGCAGCGGGGATAGCGGTCGAGGCCACTGACCCTCTGGGCGCGATCACCAGGTGGGATCGCGATGCCTTCGGACACCCCATTGCCGTGACCGACAGCTTGGGGCGTGCCACGCACCGCACGTGGACGATCGAGGGCCTGCCCCTCAGCCGTACCGCGCCGGACGGCTCGTCCGAGACCTGGACCTATGACGGCGAGGGCAACTGCCTGAGCCACACCGATCAGTTGGGGCAGACGTCCCGCTTCGAGTACACCCACTTCGACCGGATGGTGGCCCGTACGGCCCCGGACGGAACCCGCTACGAGTTCACCTACGACGCGGCGCTGCGCCTCACGCAAGTCACCAACCCACAGGGCCTGAGGTGGACTTACGCATACGACGCCGCCGGACGTGTGGTTTCGGAGACGGACTTCGACGGCCGCACCCTCATCTATGCGCACGACGAGGCCGGTCGGCTCGCCTCACGAACCAACGGAGCTGGGGAGACCGTCAGGTTCGAGAGGGACGAGCTCGGTCAGACGATCCGCAAGGACGCCGCCGGGGCTCTCACGACCTTTACGTACGACGTGCTCGGCCACCTTGTCCGGGCTGTCGGGCCAGACAGCGAACTCAGCCTGCAGCGGGACCAGTTCGGGCAGATTCTCACCGAGACGGTCGACGGCCGCACGCTCACCCACCGCTACGACGGATTGGGACGCCGCGTCAGCCGCACCACTCCCTCCGGTGCGACCAGCACTTGGACCTACGATGCAGCAGGTCGCCCCACAGGGCTCAATGCCTCAGGCCGCGCCATCGCCTTCGAGTACGACACGGTGGGCCAGGAGCGGGCACGGCACGTGGGCGGCACCGTCACGATTGCCCACGTCTTCGACGAACTGGGCCGTCTCACCGCCCAGTCGGTGACGACGGCCGACGGCCGTTCCGTACAGAACCGTGCCTACGCCTACCGTGCCGACAACAGCGTCACTGGCGTGGCCGACCAGTACTCCGGCACCCGTCAGTACGACCTGGACTCGGCGGGTCGCGTCACCGCCGTACGCGCCGAGCAGTGGGCCGAACGCTACGCCTACGACGAGGCGGGCAATCAGACCGAGGCCGCCTGGCCCGTCCGCCATCCCGGACAGGAAACCACCGGCCCACGCGAGTACACGGGCACCCGCATTCGCCGAGCCGGCGCCGTGCGCTACGAGCACGACGCGCAGGGCCGCGTCGTCCTGCGGCAGAAGACGCGTCTGTCCCGGAAGCCGGAAACCTGGCACTACACCTGGGACGCGGAGGACCATCTCACGGCAGTGGTCACGCCGGACGGGACGCGATGGCGCTACCGGTACGACCCTCTCGGCCGCCGCATCGCCAAGGAGCGATTGGCGGCCGACGGGGAGAGCGTCGCCGAGCGTACGGTCTTCTCCTGGGACGGCACCACTCTGTGCGAGCAGACCACCGAAGCCGCGGAACTGCCCCGCCCCGTCACGCTGACCTGGGACCATCAAGGGCTGCGCCCTGTCGCGCAGACGGAACGCATCACGGCGGTCGCGGACGCCCCGCAAGCGGAGATAGACAGCCGCTTCTTCGCCATCGTCACCGACCTCGTCGGTACACCCAGCGAACTCGTCGACGAGAGCGGGGAGGTGGCGTGGCGCTCGCGTTCCACGCTCTGGGGCACCACCGCATGGCCGTCGGACAGCACGGCCTACACACCGCTCCGCTTCCCAGGCCAGTACTTCGACCCGGAGACCGGCCTCAACTACAACCACTACCGCCAGTACGACCCGGAAACAGCCCGCTACCTGTCCCCCGATCCCCTGGGGCTCCACCCGGCCCCGAACCCCTTCACCTACGTCACCAATCCCCTCACCTGGGCGGATCCCCTTGGTCTCGCAGCTTGCGATGTGGCCTTGGGATACCAATGGGCGGGCACCAAGAAGTTCGCGGAGGACCGGGGCCTCAAACACTTCCTCAACCTGAGTCAGGAGGAATGGAGGGGTCCGGTCCTGAAGGCGATTCAGGATGGCTCGGTGAAGCTTCACGTGAACATGAATGGATTCGCCGGAGGCTTCGATGGAATGGCGAAGAGGGGTCTCGGGATTGAGAAGGCGGATTTGATTCATGCGACCGAAGAGGAGATGGGGTGGATAGCGAGAGCAGTGAAGCATGGGCACCGGGACTGGGATAGCATTACGTGGTACGACGATGCTGGAAAGGTCCGCACTGATGTACCTGAGCCCGACTGGGAAAACTTCGGTAGAGTGCGCGACTTCATTCTCTGACACTCTTGCGTTCCTATTTGACCGGTGGATGCGAGAGAACCTGCTGTTATCATCTGAAGCTGCAATTATTGCCCTTGCTGGTCGATCTGAAAGGCTCTCCCTGACATGGCGTCTGATGACGGCACCTCCCCTCGGGAAATCTCAGATTTCTTGGACTCCTCTTTGTATCCGGATCTTGTCGAGCTCGGCGGTCTGACGGCGGCTTTGACACATGTGGCCCGCGAGTCAGGGATTGATCTGGGCTCGGTCGGTTCGGCGAGCTCGAACCGAATGGGTCACCTCGTGACGGCCCGCGTGGAATCGGATCGCGGTCCTGTACTGATTCACGTGGGATCGCAAGTACGTTGGTTCTCCATGAGCATGAACGGTGACGTGCGCCCGTGGGCGGAAGGAGGCACCGACGACCTCCACGCTGCGGTGAAAGCCATCGACGCATGGCGTAACGACGCGACCCTCAGCGAACTGAAGTCCCGGTTCCCATTCATGGATTACGACGAACTCGCCCAGGCGATGGAAAGCGGCGACCACGTCGCCACCCAGTGGCGGCTGATCCTGCGTGATGAGGACCGACCCGTTCTCCGAGAGCTACTGCTGGAGGTTTATGCCCACACCCGACTCCGCACTCTGTTCCCCTCCTTCAGTATGGGGACTCTCCGCCTTACCCGAGACTTCACCGACCGCAGCGCGGGCCAGGTCTGGATCGCCCCCTTGAAGGACGGGCGCTACCGCGTCGAATCGACGACTTCCGGTGAGCGGGTCGAGGTCGAGTCGGTGGACCAAGCCATCGCCACAGCGGATTCGTTCCTGGCTCAGCCGTAAGGGCGCCGGACAGTTGCCAGCCTCTTCGTCTGCCGACGCTCCTGAGGACACCCACGTACGAGTTCTCTCCCGGTCCTCCCGCACCTTCCGGTTGTGGCGTTACGGCGTGGGTCACTCCCAGCTCCTGCTCCGCGCCACCCCCGACAGCGACGAGCCCCGCTGCATCGATCTACACTTCGAAGGCGTCGCCGCGGTCCAACTCGGCACCCGGTACGTCGCTCCCGAGGTATGCCTCGGCACCGACGAGGAGCGCGCGGTACTGGAGGCCCTGGCTCAGTCGGGGGCAGGACCGCGCCACATCGCCCTCGCCCTGCGCACCGAGACGGGCACCGGCCTGGTGCTCTGCAGAAGAGTCCGCGTCCTGCGGGGCGGTACGGATCCCTTCGGCGAGCTCGAGAACAGCGAGGTGCTGTGGAGCCATCGCGCGTGATGGCACCCTCGTCCCGAGAGGAGGGCCATGGTGAGACCCGCGGTCGGGGCGGCTTTGCGCCGCTGCGCGGAATGCGGCGGGTACGAGTACGGCGGTGCACCTGCCTGTACCTCTTGTCGCGAACTGGTGGACGGCATCGTGGACGAGGAGTGGTCTGCCTTTCTGCGCGACTGGGACGCCGGCGGCGACCAGGAAGTCGCGCTCGCCGAGATGGTGACGGCCGAACCGGACCGTCACGACTGGCGGGTGGTCGACGCCGCGCTCGACAGACTGGTCTGCTCCGGATGCGGTGACCGGCTCAGCCGCGGCCCCGTCGACTGCTCCGCCTGCGACCTGGCTCACGGCTTCCGCTATGCCGCGATCGAGACGGACCGGCCGGGTGTCCCACCGGGCAATGAACACGCCGTCCGGGTCAACGTTTCGGTCGTGCGTCGGCCGCAGGGCAACTCCGAGAACGAAGTCCTCGTCCGGCGCCTGGTGCTACCGGTGCTCCTGGTGGGTCTTTTGCCGACCACCGAAGAGGCCCAGCGGGTGAGCGCCCTGATCAAGAGAAGCTCCCCAGCACAGAAGCCCGTCCTTATCGAGCAGGCCATCGAGGAAATGCTCCGAAGGTGAGTTCGGCCCAGACCGTCTTGCGCGGCGCGGGACCGGACGTCACGCCCCAGCGATCGGCGAGCGCCTCGACGAGCACGAGCCCGCGCCCCGACTCGGCCTCAGGTGAAGGGGGTTGGGGGCGGGGGACCGGTCGGTCGCCGCGTGTGTCGGTCACCTCGATACGGAGGGTTCCGCCGGTCACGTAGAAAACGCTGCACTACAACCACCACCGCTACTACGAGCCTGGCACGGCCCGTTACTTGAGCCCCGACCCCTTGGGCCGGACACCGGCGCTGAATCACCACGCGTATGTGAAGAATTCCCTGCAGTGGTTGGACCCTCTGGGGCTCAAGGCGCCGTGCATGGTGGATCTCTATCATGGGACCTTCGGGCGTGCTGCGGACAGCATCATCAATGACGGAATCAATCTCGCAGTGAGTGATCGTGCGATGGGCTTCGGCAAGGGTGGTTTCTATGTGACGAATGATCCCAGGCAGGCGATAACATGGGCCAAGAGGCTGGCCAAGGGTAAGGGTGATATTCCTGCTGTATTGCACTTCCGAGTCCCGAAGAGTGAACTGGACAACTTGAACAGCAAGATATTTGATGGTCCGAGTGATGAACTTGCTTCCTTCGTGAAGCACCATCGAAACGAGGGTGCTATGCACAACTATGAACTCGTGGAAGGGCCAATGCTGAGAAATCCCGGAAGCTTTAAGCGTGGTAAGGCTGATCCTATTTTCTTCGGCCATCAGGTGGCGATCTATTCGGACCGGGCGGCGGAACTCTTCAATAATTCATTCTATCGGAGGCTTGGGCCGGCATCATGAGAACCGAAGAATTTCTTACTCGCCTCGACGATGAGATGCTCGACTATTTTCGGGAAATGGTCGATGTGTTGATGGAGCGTTTCAATGTATCGCGGGCGGAGGCCGTCGCCAGAATCAACGAGAGGTACGCAGGCGAGGATATCAGCGGCATGAATCAGGACTTCATGTGCCACGAGATGCCGGAATTCTGGGCCTACCACCTCTACTTCAAGCCCACGCAGGACGCACGGCCGCTTCCCTCAGGTGACCCCAACGTGGACGGCGACCTCTCGGAGTGGGAGATCCGCCCGCTGCCGCCCAAGGACTCGCCGGTGTGGACCCTCCAGGACGAGTCGGACGGTTGATGCCGCTGAGGAAGCGGCGCCGGAAAGCAGGGCCGTGTGGAACGAGTTGCCGGAACCTGTCCTCGATGCCATAGCCGCGTGCGATGCGGAGCGGCTGGAGGTGGAGCGGTCGCGGCTCGCGCCGGAGCTGCGGGAGAAGATCACGGCTCCGGTGTACTCGGTGGCGGACAGGTTCGCGTCCTGGGAGCGGCTGCTGCGCCGGATGGAGCCGGGCTGGTCGAGTGAGGACTTCTATCCCGTCAGTGCGTACGGCAACGACCTGGACTCCCGGGACTCCCGGGACTCGCTGGACGAGGTGATGCACGCACTGCCCGCGGAGGTGCGTGAAGGCGCGTTAGGGCGGCTGCTGGCGCGGCTGGACGCGCGCTTCTGTGCCGCGAGCGTCCCGGACCCGGAGCGCTCCCTGCGTCCCTGGGTACGTCCGACGAACGAGAAGCCCGAAGCCGAGCTCGCGGAGTGGTGGAAGCGTAAGCCGGTGTGCGAGCCCTGGGACTGAGCGCACGCGTGGAGGGGCTCTCAAGCACTTCGAAATTGCGACGGTGACCTGGAGATGAGTGACGAACTCCGACCGGTTTGGTCAGCGTTGACCTACCGTGTGTTGCGGTCAGCCGCGTGGCACCCCGACCGCTCGGTGCCCATAGGGGATTGGGAAAGCGCCTTGCGCGAGCACGGCGGCTTTGAGATCCATGATGCGGCGCGGCGATTCCTCACTGAGTTCGGCGGGTTGAAGACCGATGAGTGGACACCGGGTCCGGTCATGCCGCAATCGCCGTTCCGGTTCGATCCGCGCGTAGCCGAGGGCGAAGGCGATACCTTTGCCAAGCTCAGCCAGCAGGCCGGGACGTACCTTTACCCCATTGGCCATGCCGACAGCGGCAACAGCTATCTAGGCATGGCTGCGAACGGGGCGGTCTACATCGGCAAGGACAGCGTCGAACTGCTGGCGGACACCGCTTACGAGGCGATGGAGAAACTCGTCATGGAGCGGCGCACAGATGCCCCCCTGCCGTTCGTGCCGGCAGGTGACCATCTCGTGCTGCCGCACCACCCCGAACACGATCTGAGTGCCGAGATCGGGGCCCGGTGGTCCGCGGAGACCGATCGGGTGCTGCGGCTGGCGGGGTGGCACCCCGGTCGCTCGGTGTCCACCGAAGAGTGGCAACGCGTCCTGCACGAGGAGGACGAGGGCTTCGAGATGCACGATGCCGCACGGCGGTTCCTCGCCGAGTTCGGGGGCCTGGAGATCAACCAGCAAGGGCCGGGCAGGACGATGGGCCGCTCTCCGTTCCGGCTTGATCCACTCGTTGCGAAATGGGACTTCGAGATCATCGATGTCCAAAGTGAGGAAGTCGGGACCTATCTCTACCCCATCGGCGACGCCTCCCACGGCAATTTCTACCTGACCATGGATGCGAACGGGGCGGTCTACCACGGCATGGACTACGTGTACCTGCTGGCGGACACCGGCGACAAGGCTCTCGAGAAGCTCATCGAGGGAAACAAGTAACCGGGACGGCGCCGGAGCGGGGAACTGGGGCCGGCGGCTGGCTCGGTGTGAGAGCGCGGCACACAAGTAATGACTGCAGAATCTTGGCAAGAGGCGAAGCGAAGGTACCCGATGGGGTCCACGGCTCAGGGAAAGGTGAAGGACCGGTTCGGCTTCGGAGTTTTCCTGGAACTTGAGGACGCTCCCGAGGTCCACGGCTTCATCGACCTCCTGTCGTACAACCCTGACGGCACGATCAACGACCCCGATGCCGCCCCCGTCCCGCTGCCCGAGGTGGGGGAGCTCGTCGAGGGCGTAGTCGCGATGCATGTCGACCGCGACAGGCAGATCCGGATCCGAGTCGGTCTTCCGTACTGGGAGTTGTGATCCCGCGAGCCTGGAGCAAGTGGACTAGGAAACCTCATGGATCTGACCGGTCACGCGACCGACTTCGTCGTGGACTCGACGTTCCCCGTAGCCATGCGGCGTTTCGTCCGACGGCGGCACGTGTGGTGGCCAGGACTGTTCCTCCAGGGAGAACCGCTCGTCTCCGGCGCCCTGGCCGCCGACTGGTGTCTGCCAGAAGTGGGGGACGACGACTGCTCGGGCATCGTCACCTTCTCCTCCGGACAGGAGATGGAGGACTTCTGGGAGGAGTACGGCTACGCGCTCGACGCATCGGGAGAAGGGCCGTACGCGGTCTTCTATCGACTCCAACTGCAGCCGCTGCATGCGACGGAGGTGACCGGAGTGCGCTCTGCTTGCCCGGAGGGCGCGACGGTTGTCGAGAGAACAGGGCTTCTCCTGTCCGAGTACTTCGCGGTCAGCGTGGTCACGCCTGGGGACCCGGCGACCGATCCGTTCTCCGAGAGTGTCGTGAGCGACTTCGTGGCATCGTTCGGTGCCTCGGATCGCTCTGATCGTGGTTAAGGTCGGCTATGGCGTCAGGGTGGGACTGGGGAAGCGGCGAGGGTCTGCTGGGTATCGACGACCCCGACGACTGGGATGCTGCGTTCGAGCGCGGCGAGCCGCGTCTTGGCACAGCAGCTATCGGGTTGGCGTTCCAGTGCTCGCTGGAGGACGCGTCGCCCCGGATTGTCAGGGCGATGCAGCTGCCGGACGCCGGTCAGCGAGGGTTCGCGTTCACCGCGGCGGGCACCGCGGCGCGGCTCAACGGTGAGCTGACCCCGGAGCTGTACGCCGCACTGCGTGCGGAAGGTCGTCGTGGCTTCGCCGAGAACGCCATCGACGACACGCTGACGTTCGTGCCGTTCCGGCAGCTGCCGCCGTGGTTCAAGTGGCAGAAGGTCGCGTCAAGGGTGCGGGACAAACTGGAGACCTGGCGGCTGGAGTCCGCGTACGCGGTCAGTGACGCTTGGAAGGCCCTGCGCCGACGGCGCTGACGGAAGGGGATTCGGCCGTGGCGTCCAAGTGGGACTGGAAGACCGGCGAAGGGGTGTCGCATGTCGACGATCCTGCCGAGGTGGACGCCGCGTTCGAGCGGGGTGAGTGGCCTCTCGGTTCGGCGGTGATCGGGTTGGCCTTCAACTGTTCGCTGGAGGAGGCGTCGCCGCGCATCGTCAGGGCGATGCAGTTGCCGGACCGCGACCAGCGGGGGTTCGCATTCACCGCGGCGGGTGCCGCGGCCCGGCTCAATGGGGAGTTGACTCCGGAGCTGTACGCGGCCTTGCGTGCGGAGGGTCCCGGTGGTGTCGCCGAGCACCCCATCAGAGACACGCTGGGGTTCGTACCGTTCCGGAAACTGCCGCCGTGGTTCAAGCGGCGGTGGGTGGTGGTGACTGTGCGGAACAAGCTGGAGGGCTGGTGGCTGCGGTCAGGGGAGACGATCGCGGATGCCTGGCGAGCCCTGCGCGGACGCCGCTCCTGAGGGAGGGCTATGGCCAAGGAGTGAGCGGCACATCGCATGGGGGACGAGCGAATTGGATGAGGTGGCCGAGCTCGCGCAAGCGGTCGAAGGCACGGGGAAGCTGCAGATGAAGGGAGTTGTCCTCCTGAGCGAAGGAATCACCATCGCCTCTGCCGGAGGTGGAGCGCGGCCGGATTCGACGCGGCGGAAAGCGGGTCCCGTACGAGACGTTTTGGAAGCCGCGCCGGAAAGCAGGGCCGTGTGGGACCAGTTGCCGGAACCTGTCCTCGATGCCATAGCCGCGTGCGATGCGGAGCGGCTGGAGGTGGAGCGGTCGCGGCTCGCGCCGGAGCTGCGGGAGAAGATCACGGCTCCGGTGTACTCGGTGGCGGACAGGTTCGCGTCCTGGGAGCGGCTGGTGCGCCGGATGGAGCCGGGCTGGTCGAGTGAGGACTTCTATCCCGTCAGTGCGTACGGCAACGACCTGGACTCCCGGGACTCGCTGGAGGAGGTGATGCACGCACTGCCCGCGGAGGCGCGTGAAGGCGCGCTGGGGCGGCTGCTGGCGCGGCTGGACGCGCGCTTCTGTGCCGCGAGCGTCCCGGACCCGGAGCGCTCCCTGCGTCCCTGGGTACGTCCGATGAACGAGAAGCCCGAAGTCGAGCTCGCGGAGTGGTGGAAACGCAAGCCGGTGCGCGAGCCCTGGGACTGACGTCTGATGCAGCTGGATGACCTGCATGGTTGGTACGCCCGGTTGCGGGCCGAGTTGGACGTGGCGCGGTTCGAGGTCGGCTGGCAGGGACCGGAACCCGGCCGGGCCAAGGCGAGCGTGTGTCTGAGCGTCGACGGGCCCGAGCGGTTGGGCGAGCTGGTGGTCTGGGAGACCGGTGAGGCGCAGCTGCAGTTGGGGGACGTGGCCGGCGGGCTGGTCACCGACGAGAGGATGTGGCTGGCGGACGCGGAGCAGCTTGCGACCGCCGTGGGCAGGATGACCGCTTGGGTGGTGGGTGGGGCATGACCCGAGGTCTCGGAGGTCTTGGAGGTCCCGGCGTCCTTGCGGACCGGATAGGAGGACCATGGCTCGTACCACCCCCGAGCGCCCCGTGGACATCGAGGAAGTCATTCCCGAGCTGTCCGGATACCGCCGGCTCGGTACGCGGCTGCACCCACGGCCGGGGGCTCCCCGCCCGGACCAGAGCTCCGTAGGAGGACCGTTCCTGTGGCCCGCGGACGAGCCGTGGCCCATGTGTACGGAGCCGCACAAGCGTCGGTTCGGTGAGCGCCTCAGTGATGTCCGCCTGCGTAGGAGGATCCTCGCCGAGGCGTGGAGCCGACGACCGGGCCCCGGACAGTCCGAGGGGCCGACGGACGAGGAGTTCGAGATCCTCCGCTCGCTCCGACGAGGGCGGCACGCCCCCTGGCTGGCCGATACGGACCCGATTCCGCTGATGCCGGTGGCCCAGTTGTACACGCGCGACGTGCCCGGCCTGAGTCTGCCGGGCGATGCGGATCTGCTGCAGGTCTTCTGGTGTCCGTTCAATGCGCACGGAGAAGAGCGGAATGTCGCCGTGCACATGTACTGGCGAAAGACTTCCGACATCTCCGCGGTGCTGGCCGAGCAGCCGGAGCTGGAAGTCGTGGGTCGGGAAGAGTACGTGCCGGCCCCCTGCGTGCTGCACCCCGAGCAGATCACGGAGCACCAGTGGGGAGACCTGCTGCCTTTCTCGATCCGTGCCCGCCTCGACGAATGGGAGGACTGGGAGGACGAGGACGAGGACGCGGTCAGCTACCAGTTCGACCTCTCCGTCCCTCCTGGCTGGAAGGTTGGCGGATACGCCCCGTGGCCCCTCACCGGACCGCAGGAAATGGTGTGCGGGTGCGGGCAACAGATGGAACTCCTGCTGACGATCGACGGCAGGGAATGGGACAAGGGAACCCGCAGCTGGGTCCCGCTCGAGGACCGCGATGTGGCCGACACGGAGGCGAACACTCCGACGCAGATCGTCGTGGGGCGCGGCGGCCGGCTCATGGTCTTCGTATGCTCTTCAGACTGGTCGCATCCACACCGGGTCGTCCTGCAGTAAGGCAGGCCTCACGGGCTGCGTCGTCGGTGTCACTACCCGTTGCCATCGACGGGGGGCAGAGCAGGGGCGACAGAGCGCCGCCTGGCCCGCGTTTGACCCAGGTAACCCCCGGGGTACCCTCTACGGCTCGATTGGCCAGCTCCATGCCCCGTATGGCAGACTATCGGGGTTGCTCGGTTGAGTGCCGATGCTGCGCGCCTCCCGCCGGGAGGACCGGAAGCGAGTCCCACAGTACTCGTCGTTCCAACTGTCCCAAGGGCTGTAAGGCCCCCACGGCAGCGCTGGGGCGGACGTACGGGAATCTTCCGGGAAGTGTCAGCGGGGTACCGGCCAGGCGCCCGGTGGGTGTTTCGCCCTCGGTTCCGCGGTCGACGATCGCACCCCCTGGAAGGGATATCCCGTGTGGATATCTGTGTCAGCGAGGGAGCGACACGCCCGACCGCGTGGGTCGGAGGCAAGGCGCGTACCCCCGGGGTCGCCAGAGCGTTTTTACGAGAGACAGGACTACGGAGTAGCCATGGCGGGACAGAAGATCCGCATCCGGCTCAAGGCCTACGACCACGAGGTCATCGACTCTTCGGCGAAGAAGATCGTCGAGACGGTGACGCGCACTGGTGCGTCGGTCGCAGGCCCGGTGCCGCTGCCCACTGAGAAGAACGTGTACTGCGTCATCAAGTCGCCGCACAAGTACAAGGACTCGCGCGAGCACTTCGAGATGCGCACGCACAAGCGCCTGATCGACATCCTCGACCCGACCCCGAAGACCGTTGACTCCCTGATGCGACTCGACCTCCCGGCCGGTGTCGACATCGAGATCAAGCTCTGAGGCCGGTGATCTGAGAATGGCTAAGCAGATCAAGGGCATCCTGGGCGAGAAGCTCGGCATGACGCAGGTGTGGGACGAGAACAACCGTGTTGTTCCGGTCACCGTCGTCAAGGCCGGCCCGAACGTCGTGACCCAGGTCCGTACGAACGACGCCGACGGCTACGAGTCGGTCCAGATCGCCTTCGGCGAGATCGACCCGCGCAAGGTGAACAAGCCCCTCAAGGGCCACTTCGCCAAGGCCGACGTGACCCCCCGCCGTCACCTCGTTGAGATCCGCACGTCGGACGCCAGCGAGTACACGCTCGGGCAGGAGATCACCGCCGAAACCTTCGAGGCCGGCGTGAAGGTCGACGTCACCGGCAAGAGCAAGGGCAAGGGCTTCGCCGGTGTCATGAAGCGCCACAACTTCCGTGGCCTCGGCGCCGGACACGGCACCCAGCGCAAGCACCGCTCTCCCGGCTCCATCGGTGGCTGCGCCACCCCGGGCCGTGTGTTCAAGGGCCTCCGCATGGCGGGTCGTATGGGCAACGAGCGGGTCACCACCCAGAACCTGACCGTCCACGCCGTTGACGCGGAGAAGGGTCTGCTGCTCATCAAGGGCGCGGTTCCCGGTCCGAACGGCGGCCTCGTCCTGGTCCGCACCGCGGCCAAGGGGGCCTGAGGTAACCGATGAGCACTGTTGACATCCTTTCGCCGGCAGGCGACAAGGCCGGCACCGTCGAGCTCCCCGCGGAGATCTTCGACGTTGAGAAGGTCAGCATCCCGCTGATCCACCAGGTCGTCGTCGCCCAGCTGGCCGCTGCCCGCCAGGGCACGCACAAGACCAAGACCCGCGGCGAGGTTCGTGGTGGCGGTAAGAAGCCTTACCGTCAGAAGGGCACCGGCCGCGCGCGCCAGGGCTCGACCCGCGCCCCGCAGTTCGCCGGTGGTGGCGTCGTGCACGGTCCCGTGCCGCGTGACTACTCGCAGCGGACCCCGAAGAAGATGAAGGCCGCGGCTCTGCGCCACGCCCTCACCGACCGGGCCCGCAACAACCGCGTCCACGTCGTCTCCGGCGTGATCGAGGGCGAGGCCCCGTCCACCAAGGCCGCCAAGACCCTGTTCGGCAAGATCAGCGAGCGCAAGAACCTGCTCCTGGTCGTCGACCGGGCCGACGAGGCCGCGTGGCTCTCCGCCCGCAACCTGCCCCAGGTGCACATCCTGGAGCCGGGCCAGCTGAACACGTACGACGTACTCGTCTCGGACGACGTGGTCTTCACCCAGGCCGCTCTCGAGTCCTTCGTGTCCGGCCCGAAGGCCACTGACACCGAAGGGAGCGAGGCCTGATGGCTACCCGTCACCCCGCTATCGCCTCGAAGGCCGCCAAGGCCGCCAAGGCCGCACGCGTCGCCAAGGCGAAGCGCATCGCGACCCAGGGCAAGTTCGACGTCGAGCCGACCCCGCTGAGCAAGGGCTACACGGACCCCCGTGACGTCCTGCTCAAGCCGGTCGTCTCCGAGAAGAGCTACGCGCTCCTCGACGAGGGCAAGTACACGTTCATCGTCGACCCGCGGGCCAACAAGACCCAGATCAAGGAGGCCGTCCAGGCGGTCTTCTCGGTCAAGGTCACCGGGGTCAACACGATCAACCGCCAGGGCAAGCGCAAGCGGACCCGTACGGGCTTCGGCCAGCGTGCGTCCACCAAGCGCGCGATCGTGACCCTCGCTGAGGGCGACCGTATCGACATCTTCGGCGGTCCGACCGCCTAAGGGCGGTCCGGATCGTCCGATATCGGACGAGGACTGAGAAATGGGAATCCGCAAGTACAAGCCGACTACGCCGGGCCGTCGTGGCTCCAGCGTCGCCGACTTCGTCGAGGTCACGCGGTCCACGCCGGAGAAGTCGCTGGTCCGCCCGCTGCACAGCAAGGGCGGCCGTAACAACGCCGGTCGTGTGACCGTTCGCCACCAGGGTGGCGGACACAAGCGCGCCTTCCGTGTGATCGACTTCCGTCGTCACGACAAGGACGGCGTGCCGGCGAAGGTCGCGCACATCGAGTACGACCCCAACCGCACCGCGCGCATCGCGCTGCTGCACTACGCCGACGGCGAGAAGCGCTACATCCTCGCCCCGCGCAACCTGCGGCAGGGCGACCGCGTCGAGAACGGTCCCGGGGCCGACATCAAGCCGGGTAACAACCTGGCGCTCCGCAACATCCCGGTCGGTACCACGATCCACGCGATCGAGCTCCGTCCGGGTGGCGGCGCCAAGTTCGCCCGCTCCGCCGGTGCCTCCGTGCAGCTGCTCGCGAAGGAGGGCCAGATGGCCCACCTCCGCATGCCGTCCGGTGAGATCCGCCTGGTCGACGTGCGCTGCCGCGCCACCGTCGGCGAGGTCGGCAACGCCGAGCAGAGCAACATCAACTGGGGCAAGGCCGGCCGTAAGCGCTGGCTGGGCGTCCGCCCGACCGTTCGCGGTGTGGCGATGAACCCGGTTGACCACCCCCACGGTGGTGGTGAGGGCAAGACTTCCGGTGGTCGCCACCCGGTCAGCCCCTGGGGTCAGAAGGAAGGGCGTACTCGTTCGCCGAAGAAGGCCTCGAACAAGTACATCGTCCGCCGCCGCAAGACGAACAAGAAGCGCTAGGAGCGGGTTTAGATGCCGCGCAGTCTCAAGAAGGGGCCCTTCGTCGACGACCACCTGATCAAGAAGGTGGACGCCCAGAACGAAGCCGGTTCCAAGAACGTCATCAAGACCTGGTCCCGTCGCTCCATGATCATCCCGGCGATGCTCGGGCACACGATCGCGGTGCACAACGGCAAGACCCACATCCCGGTGTTTGTCACCGAGTCCATGGTCGGCCACAAGCTCGGCGAGTTCTCGCCGACGCGCACCTTCCGGGGTCACGTCAAGGACGACCGGAAGTCGAAGCGCCGCTAAGCGCGGGGTGAATGACCATGACAGACACTGAAGGGACAACCATGGAAGCCAGGGCCCAGGCGCGGTACATCCGCGTCACGCCCATGAAGGCCCGCCGAGTGGTGGACCTCATCCGTGGCATGGACGCCACGGAGGCTCAGGCGGTCCTGCGCTTCGCCCCGCAGGCCGCGAGCGAGCCGGTCGGCAAGGTGCTGGACAGCGCCATTGCCAACGCCGCGCACAACTACGACCACACCGACGCCGACAGCCTCTACATCTCCGAGGCGTACGTCGACGAGGGCCCGACCCTGAAGCGGTTCCGTCCGCGTGCCCAGGGCCGCGCCTACCGGATCCGCAAGCGGACCAGCCACATCACCGTGGTCGTCAGCAGCAAGGAAGGAACCCGGTAATGGGCCAGAAGGTTAACCCGCATGGGTTCCGGCTCGGTGTCACGACCGACTTCAAGTCGCGTTGGTACGCCGACAAGCTGTACAAGGACTACGTCAAGGAAGACGTCGCCATCCGTCGGATGATGACGTCCGGCATGGAGCGCGCCGGTATCTCGAAGGTGGAGATCGAGCGCACCCGTGACCGCGTGCGGGTGGACATCCACACCGCTCGTCCCGGCATCGTCATCGGCCGCCGTGGCGCCGAGGCCGACCGCATCCGCGGTGACCTCGAGAAGCTCACGGGCAAGCAGGTCCAGCTGAACATCCTCGAGGTCAAGAACCCCGAGACCGACGCTCAGCTGGTTGCCCAGGCCGTTGCCGAGCAGCTGTCCTCGCGTGTCTCCTTCCGCCGTGCCATGCGTAAGAGCATGCAGTCGGCGATGAAGGCGGGCGCCAAGGGCATCAAGATCCAGTGTGGTGGCCGTCTCGGCGGCGCCGAGATGTCCCGCTCGGAGTTCTACCGCGAGGGCCGCGTGCCCCTGCACACGCTCCGCGCGAACGTCGACTACGGCTTCTTCGAGGCCAAGACGACCTTCGGCCGCATCGGTGTGAAGGTCTGGATCTACAAGGGCGACGTCAAGAACATCGCCGAGGTCCGCGCCGAGAACGCCGCAGCCCGCGCCGGCAACCGCCCGGCCCGTGGTGGCGCTGACCGCCCGGCCCGTGGTGGCCGCGGTGGCGAGCGTGGCGGTCGCGGTCGCAAGCCGCAGCAGCAGCAGTCCGCGCCGGCTGCCGAGGCCCCCAAGGCCGAGGCTCCCGCCGCCGCTGCCGCTCCGGCTGAGAGCACTGGAACGGAGGCCTGACCGACATGCTGATCCCTCGTAGGGTCAAGCACCGCAAGCAGCACCACCCCAAGCGCAGTGGTATGGCCAAGGGTGGTACTGAGGTCGCATTCGGCGAGTACGGCATCCAGGCGATCACCCCGGCGTACGTGACGAACCGTCAGATCGAGGCCGCTCGTATCGCGATGACCCGTCACATCAAGCGTGGCGGCAAGGTCTGGATCAACATCTACCCGGACCGTCCCCTCACCAAGAAGCCCGCCGAGACCCGCATGGGTTCCGGTAAGGGCTCCCCCGAGTGGTGGGTCGCGAACGTCAAGCCCGGTCGGGTGATGTTCGAGCTGTCCTACCCGAACGAGAAGATTGCGCGTGAGGCGCTTACCCGCGCTGCTCACAAGCTTCCGATGAAGTGCCGCATTGTCCGGCGCGAGGCAGGTGAAGCGTGATGTCGGCCGGTACCAAGGCGTCCGAGCTGCGCGAGCTGGGCAACGAGGAGCTTCTGGCGAAGCTTCGCGAGGCCAAGGAAGAGCTGTTCAACCTCCGCTTCCAGGCGGCGACCGGTCAGCTCGAGAACCACGGCCGTCTGAAGGCGGTCCGTAAGGACATCGCGCGGATCTACACCCTGATGCGTGAGCGCGAGCTGGGCATCGAAACGGTGGAGAGCGCCTGATGAGCGAGAGCAACGTGACTGAAGAGACGAAGGCCGCGCGCGGCTTCCGCAAGACCCGTGAGGGTCTGGTCGTCAGCGACAAGATGGACAAGACCGTCGTCGTCGCCGTCGAGGACCGCGTCAAGCACGCGCTGTACGGCAAGGTCATCCGCCGTACGAACAAGCTCAAGGCGCACGACGAGCAGAACGCCGCCGGTGTCGGCGACCGTGTCCTCCTCATGGAGACCCGGCCGCTCTCCGCGACGAAGCGCTGGCGCGTCGTCGAGATCCTCGAGAAGGCGAAGTAATCAAGCGGGGGTTCCGCCCCCGCTGCCCCTCGCTGGGGGCTCTGCCCCCAGCGGAGGTTTTCCATCTCAAGAGGCCAAGTAATTCCTGCGGGAGCAACTCGCAGGACGGTTCCGCCAGGCTCGCAGGTTCGGCCCGAAGAGGTCCCTGCGGGAACCGGCAGACAAACAGGAGATAGACGTGATCCAGCAGGAGTCGCGGCTGCGTGTCGCCGACAACACTGGTGCGAAGGAAATCCTTTGCATCCGTGTGCTCGGTGGCTCCGGTCGCCGCTACGCGGGTATCGGTGACGTCATCGTCGCCACCGTCAAGGACGCGATCCCCGGTGGCAACGTGAAGAAGGGTGACGTCGTCAAGGCGGTCATCGTTCGCACCGTCAAGGAGCGCCGCCGTCCGGACGGCTCGTACATCCGCTTCGACGAGAACGCCGCCGTCATTCTGAAGAACGACGGCGACCCTCGCGGCACCCGTATCTTCGGCCCGGTCGGCCGTGAGCTGCGCGAGAAGAAGTTCATGAAGATCATCTCGCTCGCGCCGGAGGTGCTGTAAGCATGAAGATCAAGAAGGGCGACCTGGTCCAGGTCATCACCGGTAAGGACAAGGGCAAGCAGGGCAAGGTCATTGCCGCTTACCCGCGCGACGAGCGTGTCCTGGTCGAGGGTGTCAACCGGGTCAAGAAGCACACCAAGGCCGGCCCGACCGCCAAGGGTTCGCAGGCCGGTGGCATCGTCACGACCGAGGCCCCGATCCACGTGAGCAACGTTCAGCTCGTCGTGGAGAAGGACGGCAACAAGGTCGTCACGCGTGTCGGTTACCGCTTCGACGACGAGGGCAACAAGATCCGCGTTGCCAAGCGGACGGGTGAGGACATCTGATGGCTACCACCACCACTCCGCGTCTGAAGACGAAGTACCGCGAGGAGATCGCGGGCAAGCTGCGTGATGAGTTCAAGTACGAGAACATCATGCAGATCCCCGGCCTCGTGAAGATCGTGGTCAACATGGGTGTGGGCGACGCCGCCCGCGACTCCAAGCTGATCGAGGGCGCCATCCGCGACCTCACCACGATCACCGGTCAGAAGCCGGCCGTCACCAAGGCCCGTAAGTCCATCGCGCAGTTCAAGCTGCGTGAGGGCCAGCCGATCGGTGCCCACGTCACGCTCCGTGGCGACCGCATGTGGGAGTTCCTGGACCGCACCCTGTCGCTCGCGCTGCCGCGCATCCGCGACTTCCGTGGTCTGTCCCCCAAGCAGTTCGACGGCCGTGGCAACTACACCTTCGGTCTCACGGAGCAGGTCATGTTCCACGAGATCGACCAGGACAAGATCGACCGCGTCCGGGGTATGGACATCACCGTGGTCACCACGGCGACCAACGACGCTGAGGGCCGCGCGCTCCTTCGTCACCTCGGCTTCCCCTTCAAGGAGGCGTGAGCGAGATGGCGAAGAAGGCTCTGATCGCGAAGGCTGCTCGCAAGCCCAAGTTCGGCGTGCGTGGCTACACGCGCTGCCAGCGCTGCGGCCGTCCCCACTCCGTGTACCGCAAGTTCGGCCTGTGCCGCGTGTGCCTTCGTGAGATGGCTCACCGTGGCGAGCTGCCGGGCGTGACCAAGAGCTCCTGGTAATCCCCTTCATCAGGGATTTCAGAGGCTCTCGGTAAGTAAAGGGCTCGGTCAGGAGCCCACCCTTCCATGGCTTAGGCTTGGAGGGTTGGGCGCCTGACGCCCGTACGACTTACTACGCCGTAGGTCCACCGCGCCGCACCCGTCCCGTCTCGGATCGGGGAGAGGGATGGCGCACCAGGAAACCCCGGCGAGAGAGGCCGAAGGCCAATTTATGACCATGACTGATCCGATCGCAGACATGCTGACGCGTCTGCGTAACGCGAACTCGGCGTACCACGACTCCGTGGCCATGCCGCACAGCAAGATCAAGTCGCACATCGCGGAGATCCTCCAGCAGGAGGGCTTCATCACGGGCTGGAAGGTCGAGGACGCCGAGGTCGGCAAGAACCTCGTCCTGGAGCTGAAGTTCGGCCCCAACCGTGAGCGCTCCATCGCGGGCATCAAGCGGATCTCCAAGCCCGGTCTCCGGGTGTACGCGAAGTCCACCAACCTGCCGAAGGTGCTCGGCGGCCTCGGCGTGGCGATCATCTCCACGTCCCACGGGCTCCTCACCGACAAGCAGGCCGGCAAGAAGGGCGTAGGCGGAGAAGTTCTCGCCTACGTCTGGTAGCGGAAGGGAACGGAGGAAACAGCTATGTCGCGCATTGGCAAGCTCCCTATCGCGGTTCCCGCCGGCGTGGACGTCACCATCGATGGCCGTACGGTCGAGGTGAAGGGCCCCAAGGGCACCCTGTCCCACACCGTTGCCGCGCCGATCGAGATCGTTAAGGGTGAGGACGGCGTTCTCAGCGTCACCCGCCCCAACGACGAGCGTCAGAACAAGGCCCTGCACGGCCTGTCCCGCACGCTGGTGGCGAACATGATCACCGGCGTGACCCAGGGTTACGTGAAGAAGCTCGAGATCAGTGGTGTCGGTTACCGCGTGCTGGCGAAGGGCTCCAACCTGGAGTTCTCGCTCGGCTACAGCCACCCGATCCTGGTCGAGGCCCCCGAGGGCATCACCTTCAAGGTCGAGGCTCCGACCCGTTTCTCGGTCGAGGGCATCGACAAGCAGAAGGTCGGCGAGGTCGCGGCCAACATCCGCAAGCTCCGCAAGCCCGACCCGTACAAGGCCAAGGGCGTCAAGTACGAGGGCGAAGTCATCCGCCGCAAGGTCGGAAAGGCGGGTAAGTAAGCCATGGCATACGGTACGAAGATCGCTAAGGGCGACGCTTACAAGCGTGCCGCCATCAAGCGCCGCCACATCCGGATCCGTAAGAAGGTCTCGGGTTCGGCAGAGCGTCCTCGTCTGGTCGTGACGCGCTCGAACCGCCACATCGTGGCCCAGGTCATCGACGACATCAAGGGTCACACCCTGGCGTCGGCGTCGACCCTGGACACCACGATCCGCAGCGGCGAGGGTGACAAGTCCGCGCAGGCCAAGCAGGTCGGCGCCCTGGTCGCCGAGCGTGCCAAGGCTGCCGGTGTCGAGGCCGTCGTGTTCGACCGTGGTGGCAACCAGTACGCCGGGCGCATCGCCGCCCTGGCGGACGCCGCCCGCGAAGCCGGGCTCAAGTTCTGAGCCTGCCGTAGCTAGCGGAAACAGAGAGAGGTAATTCCAATGGCTGGACCCCAGCGCCGCGGTGGCGGTGCCGGTGGCGGCGAGCGGCGGGACCGGAAGGGCCGTGACGGCGGCGCAGCTGCCGCCGAGAAGACCGCATACGTTGAGCGCGTTGTCGCGATCAACCGCGTCGCCAAGGTTGTGAAGGGTGGTCGTCGCTTCAGCTTCACCGCGCTGGTCGTGGTGGGCGATGGTGACGGCACCGTGGGTGTCGGTTACGGCAAGGCCAAGGAGGTGCCGGCCGCCATCGCCAAGGGTGTTGAGGAGGCCAAGAAGCACTTCTTCAAGGTCCCCCGTATCCAGGGCACCATCCCGCACCCGATCACGGGCGAGAAGGCCGCGGGCGTCGTCCTGCTCAAGCCGGCTTCCCCCGGTACCGGTGTTATCGCCGGTGGCCCGGTGCGTGCCGTGCTCGAGTGCGCCGGCGTTCACGACATCCTGTCGAAGTCGCTCGGCTCGTCCAACGCGATCAACATCGTGCACGCGACCGTGGAGGCCCTGAAGGGTCTGCAGCGTCCCGAGGAGATCGCGGCCCGCCGCGGTCTGCCCCTCGAGGACGTCGCTCCCGCGGCTCTGCTGCGTGCACGTGCCGGGGCTGGTGCTGCGTAATGGCTCAGCTCAAGATCACGCAGACGAAGTCGTACATCGGCAGCAAGCAGAACCACCGCGACACCCTGCGTTCGCTTGGCCTGAAGCGGGTCAACGACGTGGTCGTCAAGGAGGACCGCCCCGAGTTCCGCGGCATGGTGCACACCGTCCGCCACCTCGTGACGGTCGAGGAGGTCGACTGATCATGGCGGAGAACAACCCGCTCAAGATCCACAACCTCCGTCCCGCCCCGGGCGCCAAGACCGCCAAGACCCGTGTCGGTCGTGGTGAGGCGTCGAAGGGTAAGACGGCCGGTCGTGGTACCAAGGGCACGAAGGCCCGTTACCAGGTTCCGGAGCGCTTCGAGGGCGGGCAGATGCCCCTCCACATGCGTCTCCCGAAGCTGAAGGGCTTCAAGAACCCGTTCAAGACCGAGTACCAGGTCGTGAACCTCGACAAGCTGGCCGCTCTCTACCCCGAGGGTGGCGAGGTCACGGTGGCCGATCTGGTCGCCAAGGGCGCTGTTCGCAAGAACAGCCTCGTCAAGGTCCTCGGCCAGGGCGAGCTCTCCGTGGCGCTGCAGGTGACGGTCGACGCCGTCTCCGGCTCCGCCAAGGAGAAGATCACCGCCGCCGGCGGTACCGTCACCGAGCTCGTCTGAATCCTTCGGACGCCTCGATGACTTGAGCGATCCCGACCGGGGATGCCCCACAAAAGGGGCATCCCCGGTTGGTCGTTCCAAGGTGACCCTTGTCGCCGGTATGGTGGCGAGCACTGTTGCTCTGTTCCATGCGGGGCTCCGCCCCGGGGCCGGCCGGCGTACCCACGGGGGAACTCTGGACGGCTTTTGGCTGTTAGTTAGCTGTCCGTTACTTATTCGTCGAACCTCAAGACCGTCACCTCTGACGCAGTTGCGCGGGGGTCGCAGGAGGCACCGTGCTCACCGCGTTCGCCCGGGCGTTCAAGACGCCCGACCTGCGCAAGAAGCTGCTCTTCACGCTCGGCATCATCGTGGTCTACCGGATCGGTACGCATATCCCGATCCCGGGCGTCGACTACAAGAACGTCCAGGCCTGTATCGACAACGCCAACGCGAGCCAGGGCCTGCTGGGCCTGGTCAACATGTTCAGTGGTGGCGCGCTGCTGCAGATCACGGTCTTCGCGCTCGGCATCATGCCGTACATCACGGCGAGCATCATTCTGCAGCTGCTGACCGTGGTGATCCCGCGTCTGGAAGCCCTCAAGAAGGAGGGCCAGGCCGGTACGGCGAAGATCACGCAGTACACCCGTTACCTGACGGTGGCGCTGGCCATCCTTCAGGGCACCGGCCTGGTGGCCACCGCTCGCAGCGGCGCGCTGTTCCAGGGCTGCCCGGTCGCCACCCAGATCGTGCCCGACCAGTCGATCTTCGTGACGATCACGATGGTCATCACGATGACGTCCGGTACCGCCCTCGTCATGTGGCTCGGTGAGCTCATCACCGACCGCGGCATCGGCAACGGCATGTCGATCCTGATGTTCATCTCGATCGCCGCCACCTTCCCGTCCGCGCTGTGGGCCATCAAGCAGCAGGGCGACCTCGCGGACGGCTGGATCGAGTTCGGCACCGTGATCGCGGTCGGCCTCGTGATGGTCGGCCTGGTGGTCTTCGTCGAGCAGGCGCAGCGCCGCATCCCGGTCCAGTACGCGAAGCGGATGATCGGCCGCCGCTCCTACGGCGGTACGTCCACGTACATTCCGCTGAAGGTCAACCAGGCGGGCATCATCCCTGTGATCTTCGCCTCGTCGCTGCTCTACATCCCGGCGCTGATCGCGCAGTTCGCGGGCGGGAACTCCGGCTGGAAGACCTGGATCGAGCAGAACCTCACCAAGGGTGACCATCCGATTTACATCAGCACGTACTTCGTACTGATCGTGTTCTTCGCCTTCTTCTACGTGGCCATCTCGTTCAACCCCGAGGAAGTCGCGGACAACATGAAGAAGTATGGTGGCTTCATCCCGGGCATCCGGGCTGGCCGGCCGACCGCTGAGTACTTGGGATACGTACTCAACCGGATCACCTGGCCGGGTTCGCTGTACTTGGGTCTGATCGCTCTCGTGCCGACGATGGCGTTGGTCGGTTTCGGAGCAAACCAGAACTTCCCGTTCGGTGGAACCAGCATCCTCATCATCGTGGGTGTGGGTCTGGAGACGGTGAAGCAGATCGAGAGCCAGCTCCAGCAGCGCAATTACGAAGGGTTCCTCCGCTGATGCGAATCGTCCTCGTCGGGCCGCCCGGTGCCGGCAAGGGAACGCAGGCTGCGTTTCTTGCCAAGAACCTGTCGATCCCGCACATCTCAACGGGCGACCTCTTCCGCTCCAACATCAACCAGAAGACGGAACTCGGCAAACTTGCCAAGTCCTACATGGACGCGGGGAACCTGGTACCGGACGAGGTCACGATCGGGATGGCCCGGGACCGTATGGAGCAGCCGGACGCCGCGAACGGCTTCCTGCTGGACGGCTTCCCGCGCAATGTCTCGCAGGCCGAGGCGCTGGACCAGGCGCTGAAGGCCGACGGGGTGGAGCTGGACGCGGTTCTGGACCTGGAGGTTCCCGAGGACGAGGTGGTCAAGCGCATCGCCGGCCGCCGCATCTGCCGCAAGGACTCGAGCCACGTCTTCCACGAGTCGTACAGCCCGCCGAAGAATGAGGGCGTCTGTGACGTCTGCGGCGGCGAGCTGTACCAGCGGGACGACGACACCGAGGAGACCGTCCGCAAGCGGCTGGAGGTCTACCACACGCAGACCGAGCCGATCATCGACTACTACCGGGCACAGGGTCTGGTCGTGACGATCTCGGCGCTCGGCAAGGTGGACGAGGTCACCAAGCGTGCGATGGAAGCGCTCCGGCGCAAGGACGACGAGGACGACCAGGACGACGCCTAGGGCCTTCCGGCCCGGTTGTCCCGCTGTTCGGCCGCGGTGCCCGTGACGGGTGCCGCGGCCGTACTGTTGTGCACGTAGCTTTGTACGCGACGCTTTGTACACGACCGAGTTGTTGACGTAGCCGAACCTTCGGCTGAGAACCCGCCGGGCATCGGCAGAGAAGACGGAGAGCGCAGGCCCTCATGGTGCAGATAAAGTCCCCCGAGCAGATCGCCAAGATGCGTGAGGCGGGCCTTGTCGTCGCCGCCGTCCACAAGGCGACGCGGGAAGCGGCGGTGCCGGGGGCCACGACCAAGGACCTGGACGAGGTCGCCCGCAAGGTGCTGGACGAGCACGGGGCGAAGTCGAACTTCCTGGGGTACGGAGGCTTTCCCGCGACGATCTGCACCTCCGCGAACGAGGTCGTCGTCCACGGGATTCCGAGCGAGGACGTCGTCCTCAAGGACGGCGACATCATCTCCATCGACGCGGGCGCCATCGTGGACGGGTGGCACGGGGACGCCGCGTACACCGCGTTCGTGGGCAGCGGCCACGCCCCGGAGCTGATCGAGCTCTCCCGGGTGACCGAGGAATCGATGTGGGCGGGCATCGCGGCGATGAAGCAGGGCAACCGGCTGGTCGACGTGTCGCGTGCCATCGAGACGTACATCCGCCGCCAGCCGAAGCAGGGCGGCGGCCGTTACGGGATCATCGAGGACTACGGCGGCCACGGCATCGGCACGGAGATGCACATGGACCCGCACCTGCTGAACTACGTCGAGCGGCGGCGGGGGAAGGGGCCGAAGCTGGTGCCCGGCTTCTGCCTGGCCATCGAGCCCATGGTGTCCCTGGGCACCCCGAAGACCGAGGTCCTCTCGGACGACTGGACGGTCATCACCACGGACGGCTCGTGGTCGTCCCACTGGGAGCACTCGGTGGCCCTGACGGAGGCCGGCCCCCTGGTACTGACAGCTCCGGACGGCGGCAAGGCCAAGCTCGCCGAGTACGGCATCACGGCCGCCCCGGACCCGCTCGCCTGACGGCGACGGGGGCCGCGACGGCCGGTCGGAGAGCGGGGGACGAGGGTTGGTCGACTGGACGGTCTTCACGGCGGACGGCGCGTGGTTGTCCCGCTGGGAGTACTCGGCGGCGCTGACGGAGGCCAGGTCCGCTGGTCGTGACGGCGGCAAGGCCAAGCTCGCCGAGTACGGGATCACGGCCGCCCCGGATCCACTCGCCTGACGGCGACGGCGACGGCGAGGGCGACGGCGGCCGCGACGGCCGGTAGGAGGCCGGTGCAGCCGTTCGAAGGTTGTGCGGCGTTCCAGGCGCCGAGCCCGCGGCGTCGAGGTTCGGTTGTGTGGCGTTTCGGTCGTCCCGGGGCCGGTTGCCTGACGGTGGCCGGGGCCGGGAGCGCCGGTCGGAGGCGGGTGCGGCCGCTCGAAGTGCGGGATCTCGGCGGGGCCGGATCCGCTCGCACAGCGGATGCTGGTTCCGGCGGCCCGCATGATGATCTCCGATGCGGGGCAGTCTTTCTCGATTCGTCTTTCCGAGGGGCCTGACGTAGACTGACTCGTCGACTCTCGTGTATCCGCATGTCTCCATGCGGTAGCGCTGAGTCGCTCAAGGTAGTCGATTCGAAGGGCGAAGCGTGGCCAAGAAGCAAGGTGCCATCGAGATCGAGGGCACTGTCGTCGAGTCTCTTCCGAACGCCATGTTCAAGGTCGAGCTCCAGAACGGCCACCAGGTCCTGGCACATATCAGCGGCAAGATGCGTATGCACTACATCCGCATTCTCCCTGACGACCGGGTCGTGGTGGAGCTGTCTCCGTACGACCTGACGCGTGGCCGGATCGTCTACCGATACAAGTAGATCTTGCCCGCACTCCGCCTCGGCGGGGTGGTGGCACTGACCCGGAGAACCTCACCCCATGAAGGTCAAGCCGAGCGTCAAGAAGATCTGCGACAAGTGCAGGGTGATCCGCCGTCACGGCCGGGTCATGGTCATCTGCGACAACCCGCGCCACAAGCAGCGCCAGGGCTGACGCACGACCGCCTTCTGCATCCGCAGATTCTTCGCGCGACGCAAGCAGCACATGTTCATACGCAGAGCCCGGATCCACTGTTCAAAGGGATCCGACACCCCCGGTCGGAGGCCGGGGACCCAGTTCGTACCTCATACGGCGACTGGGAGCCGGTTCTGCGGAAGACCTCCGAACGACAACTGGAGCCATTGAATGGCACGCGTTTCCGGTGTTGACATCCCGCGTGAAAAGCGCGTGGAGGTCGCCCTCACCTATGTGTTCGGCATCGGCCGGACCCTCTCGCAGAAGACGCTGGCCGAGACCGGCGTCAACCCGAACACCCGCGTTCGTGACCTCTCCGAGGAGGAGCTGGTCAAGATCCGCGAGTACGTGGACAACAACATCAAGACCGAGGGTGACCTCCGTCGTGAGGTTCAGGCCGACATCCGCCGCAAGGTGGAGATCGGCTGCTACCAGGGCCTGCGTCACCGTCGTGGCCTGCCCGTCCACGGTCAGCGCACCAGCACCAACGCCCGCACCCGCAAGGGCCCGCGTCGCGCCATCGCCGGTAAGAAGAAGCCGGGCAAGAAGTAGTCCGCAGCGGACCACGCTTCATCAGCGGTCTTCGCTGTAGGACCGACCACCTCCCTGTAGGAGTAAAGACATGCCCCCCAAGGGTCGTCAGGGCGCTACCAAGAAGGTGCGCCGCAAGGAAAAGAAGAACGTCGCTCACGGTCACGCGCACATCAAGAGCACGTTCAACAACACCATCGTTTCGATCACGGACCCGACCGGCAACGTGATCTCCTGGGCCTCCGCCGGCCACGTCGGCTTCAAGGGCTCGCGCAAGTCCACCCCCTTCGCCGCGCAGATGGCTGCCGAGTCGGCCGCCCGTCGCGCGCAGGAGCACGGCATGCGCAAGGTCGATGTCTTCGTGAAGGGCCCGGGCTCGGGTCGCGAGACGGCCATCCGTTCGCTGCAGGCGACCGGTCTCGAGGTCGGCTCCATCCAGGACGTCACGCCCACCCCGCACAACGGCTGCCGTCCGCCCAAGCGCCGCCGCGTCTGACGTACGGACGCTTGGTTCGAGGATTTCGGGCGGTACGGCTCTTTATATGGGCCGTATCGCCCGTACCCTTGCAGTACCCCGCCGGGTGACCGTGCGGGTTCCGTCGGGCGTCAAATAGCGGGCGTCCACGAAAGAAGGATCTGATCCACACATGCTGATCGCTCAGCGTCCCTCGTTGACCGAAGAGGTCGTCGACGAGTTCCGCTCCCGGTTCGTGATCGAGCCGCTGGAGCCGGGCTTCGGTTACACCCTCGGCAACTCCCTGCGTCGTACGCTCCTCTCCTCGATTCCGGGTGCGGCGGTCACGTCCATCCGCATCGACGGCGTTCTGCACGAGTTCACCACCGTGCCGGGCGTCAAGGAGGACGTCACCGACCTGATCCTCAACATCAAGCAGCTCGTCGTGAGCAGTGAGCACGACGAGCCCGTCGTGATGTACCTGCGCAAGCAGGGGCCGGGTCTCGTCACCGCCGCCGACATCGCGCCGCCGGCCGGTGTCGAGGTGCACAACCCCGACCTCGTCCTCGCCACGCTGAACGGCAAGGGCAAGCTGGAGATGGAGCTGACGGTCGAGCGCGGCCGCGGTTACGTCTCCGCCGTGCAGAACAAGCAGGTGGGCCAGGAGATCGGGCGTATCCCGGTCGACTCCATCTACTCGCCGGTGCTCAAGGTCACGTACAAGGTCGAGGCCACCCGTGTCGAGCAGCGCACCGACTTCGACAAGCTGATCGTCGACGTCGAGACCAAGCAGGCCATGCGTCCGCGTGACGCCATGGCTTCCGCCGGTAAGACGCTGGTCGAGCTGTTCGGGCTCGCCCGCGAGCTCAACATCGACGCCGAGGGCATCGACATGGGTCCGTCCCCGACGGACGCCGCGCTCGCTGCCGATCTGGCGCTTCCGATCGAGGAGCTCGAGCTCACCGTTCGGTCGTACAACTGCCTCAAGCGTGAGGGCATCCACTCCGTGGGTGAGCTCGTGGCTCGTTCTGAGGCCGACCTGCTCGACATCCGTAACTTCGGTGCGAAGTCGATCGACGAGGTCAAGGCGAAGCTGGCCGGTATGGGCCTGGCCCTGAAGGACAGCCCGCCCGGATTCGACCCGACCGCTGCGGCGGACGCCTTTGGCGCGGACGATGACGCGGATGCGGGCTTTGTGGAGACCGAGCAGTACTAGGCGCTCCGCGAGGAGGCCGGATTTCTGGCTGCGGCTCCGCTGTGGCTGGTCGCGCAGTTCCCCGCGCCCCTAACGGGGCGCGGTCCCTCCGGGCCCCTTCGGGGGCCCGGATCTCCGACAGGCGACCGCCTGCTCGGATACTGACCCCGGTACCTGATACGGCCGGGGCAGACACCTAGGAGAAACACCATGCCGAAGCCCACCAAGGGTGCCCGTCTGGGCGGCAGCGCCGCGCACGAGAAGCTGCTCCTCGCGAACCTCGCGAAGGCGCTGTTCGAGCACGGCCGTATCACCACCACCGAGGCGAAGGCCCGCCGTCTGCGGCCGTACGCCGAGCGTCTGGTCACCAAGGCGAAGAAGGGCGACCTTCACAACCGCCGTCAGGTGCTCCAGGTCATCACGGACAAGAGCGTCGTCCACACGCTCTTCACCGAGATCGGCCCGCGGTACGAGAACCGTCCGGGCGGCTACACCCGTATCACCAAGATCGGTAACCGTCGGGGCGACAACGCGCCCATGGCGGTCATCGAGCTGGTGGAGGCGCTGACCGTGGCGCAGCAGGCCACGGGTGAGGCCGAGGCCGCGACCAAGCGTGCCGTGAAGGAGGACGCCCTCAAGAAGGAGGACGTGCTCAAGAAGGACGCTCCGGAAGCCGCCGAGGCTGCCGAAGAGGTCGAGGACGCGAAGCCGGCCGACGCCGAGGGCGAGTCCAAGGACGCCTGAGGTTTCGCCTTGCGTTGAGCGGGTCCGCCCTTCGGGGCGGGCCCGCTTTCGTGTCCCCGAGTCCTGAGAGGATCTAGGTGTGAGTGACGAAGTGCAGCCCGGGTTCGTACGGGTGCGGCTCGATCTTTCGTATGACGGTAGCGAGTTCTCCGGGTGGGCCAAGCAGGCCGGGGGGCGGCGGACCGTACAGGGGGAGGTCGAGGACGCCCTGCGTACGGTGACGCGGTCGAGGGACACCACGTACGAGCTGACCGTTGCCGGGCGGACCGATGCCGGGGTGCACGCCCGGGGGCAGGTCGCGCACGTCGATCTGCCTCAGGGGCTGTGGGCGGAGCACCGGGGGAAGCTGCTCAAGCGGCTGGCCGGGAGGCTGCCCAAGGACGTACGGGTGTGGGCCCTGAGGGAGGCGCCCAGCGGGTTCAACGCGCGGTTCTCCGCGATCTGGCGGCGGTACGCCTACCGCGTCACCGACAACCCGGGCGGCGTCGACCCCCTCCTGCGCAACCACGTCCTCTGGCACGACTGGCCCCTCGACGTGGACGCCATGAACGAGGCAGCCCAGAGCCTCGTCGGGGAGCACGACTTCGCGGCCTACTGCAAGAAGCGGGAGGGCGCGACGACGATTCGTACGCTGCAGGAGCTGAGTCTGAGCAAGGGTGCCGACGGGATCATCACCGCCACGGTGCGCGCCGATGCCTTCTGCCACAACATGGTGCGGTCGCTGATCGGGGCGCTGTTGTTCGTGGGGGACGGGCATCGGGCCCCCGACTGGCCCGGGAAGGTGCTGGCCGTCGGCGTCCGGGACTCCGCCGTGCATGTCGTACGGCCGCACGGGCTGACGCTGGAGGAGGTCGGCTACCCGCCGGACGAGCTGCTGGCCGCGCGGAACAAGGAAGCGCGGAACAAGCGGACGCTGCCGCCCACGGGCTGCTGCTGACGGACGCCCGCGCCCACGGGCTGCTGCTGACGGGCTCTGCCGGCGCAGCCGCTCGGCCACTGTGCGCCCACGGTGCGCGGCGGCCGGTTACCGCTGGAGCTGGTGTGCGCCCGCCGCGATGGCCAGGGAGGCCGCGGCGAACAGCGGGACCGCCGTGATCGGCCGCCAGTCGCGCGCTCGGCTCTGCTCAAGGGTGTAGTGCATGATCATCGCGGCCAGCCAGGTGAGTCCGGTACCCAGGATGAACAGTGCGTAGGGCTTGAGGTCGGGGGAGAGCATCAACAGCAGCCAGTACACCGGCAGGTGCAACAGGTACATGCTGTACGAGATCTGGCCGATCTCCATCAGTGGCTTCATCCGGAGCACTCGGGCCAGAGGGCCGCGGTCCGTGCTGAGGCAGGCGGCCGTCAGCGCGATCAGGAAGGCGACGATCGCCAGTCCGCCCTTGTAGAGCCGGGGGTCGTGGTACGTGTTCACCTCGACGCTGAGGTAGACCACCCCGGCCAGGGACGCGATCGCGGTGAGCGAGGCGAGGTGGTACGCGAAGCCGCCCTTGGACTGGCGCCGCCCGCTCCGGTGCGCCCGCCGCTGCACCAGGTACACGACGAACGCGGCCGCCGCGCCCGCCATGAAGGCCACGGCACGGGTGTGCGTCGCCAGGTACAGGTAGTCGGTGTCGTGGGTGCCGCGCCTCCACAGCACCGGCGCGACCAGTGCCGAGGCGCCGCAGATCAGCACCGTGAGCACGGCGACCGGCAGCACGCGTCTGCGGAAGACGGCGAAGAACACGACGAGGACCAGCGGCCACACCACATAGAACTGCTCGGTCAGGCTCAGCGACCACAGGGCGGACAGCGGCTGGACGGTCCCGAAGTGGTGGTCCGAGTACGCGTCACCGCGGGCGATCTGGGCCCAGTTGCCGACCTGAAGGAGCGCCCCGAGCGCCTGTTCCGAGACCACGCGGGCCTCCTTCGGCGGGCTGGTGAGGCGGGAGACCGCCACGACCAGGGCGAGGGTCACCAACAGGCCCGGCACCAGCCGCTTGAAACGGCGGCGGTAGAAGCGGCCGATGCGGATACGGCCGGTGCGCTCCACCTCGCGGGTGAGGACGAGCGTGGTGAGAAAGCCGGAGAGGACGAAGAAGGCGTCCACGCCGAACAGACCGCTGCTGAACCAGTTGGTGTGGTAGAGCAGCACGGAGAGGACGGCGAGGCCGCGCAGGCCGTCGACGGCCCCGAAGCGGGTCCGCATGGGTGCGGGTTCCGGTGTCGGTTCCGGTGCTGGTGCTGGTGCCGGTGCCGGATTTCGGAGACGGCTCGGGGTAGCGACGTCGATGGGTTCGGGGGCGTAGGGCTCGTATGGGTAGTGCTCGGGCTGCCTGGGGGAGAGCTGGCCGACGTACTGCTGCGGCACGGGCGGGCGGCTGTGCTGCTGCTGTCCGTAGCCCCGCTGCCCGTGGCTCTGCGGCCCGTACGGCTGTTGCGGATACCCCTGTTGCCCGTACCCGTGCTGCCCGTACGGCTGCTGTGGGTAGCCCTGTTGCCCGTACTGTCCCTGCCCGTACGGAGCCTGCCCGTACGGAGCCTGCCCCTCGTGCGGCTCCCCGTATGTCTCCCCGTACGTCTGCCCGTATGTCTGCTGCCCGTGGCCGTCGGGGCCCGGGTGGTCAGCGGGCGGCCGGCGACGCATGGGGTGCTCCGGAGTGCGCGAGGTCCTGCGCGGTGCAGGGCCGCGGGGATGCCGATGTCCGGACGCCGTGGGCGGGCAGGACGGCGCCACAGGCGATGCGCAGGCCGGCCGGGAGTTCGTTGCCCTCCGCCACCTCGGCGTGGTCGCCGACGACCACGGCGTCCAGGACGCTGCCCTCACCGATGCGGGCGTGCCGTCCCACGACGGAGGCGTGCACGCTGGCCCGGGCGGCGATCACGGCGCCGGCCAGCACCACGCTGCCCTCGACGACCGCTCCTTCGCCGACCACTGCCCCGGCGGCCACGACCGTGCCCCCGCTGAGCAGGGCGTCGCGGTGCACCTGGGCACCGGGCAGTACCAGGGCGTCGCCCACCGGGCCGGGCAGCGCCGGGGAGGCGACCCGGCCGCGCACGAGGTCGGCCGAGCCCTGGACGAACGCGGCGGGAGTGCCCAGGTCGAGCCAGTAGCTGTCGTCGACGATTCCGCGCAGATGCGCGCCCGTCGCCAGCAGTTCGGGGAAGGTCTCGCGCTCCACGGAGACGACTCGGCCGGCCGGGATGCGGTCGAGCACGGATCGGGTGAAGACGTAGCAGCCCGCGTTGATCTGGTCGGTGATGATCTCTTCGGGGGTCTGGGGCTTCTCCAGGAACGCCTGGACGCGTCCCTCGGCGTCGGTGGGGACCAGGCCGAACGCACGGGGATCGGCCACCCGCTTCAGATGCAGGGTGACGTCCGCTCCCGAGGCGCGGTGACCGTCCCGCAGGGCGGCGATGTCCACCCCGGAGAGGATGTCGCCGTTGAACACCAGCACCGGCTCGTCGGGGGCGCTGCGCAGGCGCTCGGCGGCGTTTCGGATGGCTCCGCCGGTGCCGAGTGCCGTCTCCTCGGTGACGTACTCCAGTTCCAGGCCGAGGCCGGAGCCGTCCCCGAACTCCTCCTCGAAGAGTTCCGCCAGGTAGGAGGTCGCGAAAACGATCCGGGTGACCCCCGCGGCCGCCGCGCGGGCCAGTTGGTGCGTGAGGAACGGCACTCCGGCCACCGGCAGCAGTGGCTTGGGCGTGTGGCTGGTCAGGGGCCGCAGTCGGGTGCCCTGACCGCCGACGAGAAGGATCGCTTCAGTCATGTCGTGTCCGCCTTGGGTCGCGGGACTAGATGGAGAGTGGGGCGTGGGGGTGCTCCATCGCTCGGGTGGGTGGTGTGGGGGAGGGGAACTGCGTCAGCAGGGTGACCGCGTCAGGGCGAGGCCGCGTTGCCCGGCCCGGCGTAGTCCGAGGTGAAACAGGCCTTGATGGCCTTCTCCGTCTTGGGCCGTCCGGCGAAGTCGAGGCGGGACTGCTTCTTGTCGTCGGGCTTGGTGTTCGGGTTGTCGTCGAAGTAGATCGACCACCAGTAGACGCCGGACATCTTTCGCTCCCGGACGACCTGGCAGACGGCGGTGTACCAGTTCGCCTGCACCTGGGGGTTGACGGTCCGTTTGGTGTAGAAGTCGCCGGGAGCGTCGTACGCGCCGTTCATCGCGCCGATGCCGGCCTCGGCGAGGGTGATCTTCGGCAGCGGGCCGGTGGCCTTGCGGTCCAGCCACTTCTGCCATCCCTTGACGAGGGTGTCCACCGACGCGTCGTCGTCGGCCTCGACAGGGAAGTAGGCATCGATACCGAGGTGGTTGACGGGCATGGTGACGGGGCCCTGGACGTACGCGTCCCAGTTCGAGTCGTACGCGACCTCGCCGCCGAAGAGCTTCTCGGCATCGTCCACGAGCCCGTCCCAGTGGGCGTCCCCCTCCATGGAGTTCAGCTCGGTGCCGATGACGAAGGTGGTCGCCTTCTCGCTCTCCGCGACCTTCAGATACGGGGTCAGGAACTTCTGGTAGGAGGCGAACCACGCGTCCCGGCCCGCGGGTTTGATGTTTCCGCGCCAGCCGGTCGGAGGGTCGAGGGACTTCTCGTCCATGAGGGGCCGGACGGTGGTGCGCAGCCCGGCCTCGTGGAAGATCCGCAGTACATGGCCGAGGCGCTCGGGGGTCGGGGTCTTGTCGCCGTGGGCGATCTTCGTCGACGAGCGGTTGCCCGTGTAGAACGGGAAGGTCACGCTGACGGAGTTGGCGTGCAGGCCGACCAGGTAGTCGGCGTGCAGCCGGGCCTGCTTCTCGACGTACTTCAGGGAGTGGTCCGGGTTGTCCTCCCAGTACACCTGCGCGCCCCACTGGGGCATGCCCTTCTTCCACTCCTTGTCCACCTTGTCGACCTTGGCGGTGCCCGTGGTGGCCCCCGGCGATCCGCCCGAGGCGGTCGTGCCGTCGTGCTCCGGTGAGCCGGTGGACGATCCGCCGTCATCGCCGTTGAGTACGAGACGGGGGATGACCGAGCCGGATTCCCAGCGCAGCGGGTGGTCGCCGACAACGAAGGGAACGGCGACCACGGAGGAGATGACGACAACGGGGAACACGGCGAGCAGAGGAAGTCGGGCGCGTTTCATGGGAGTCGGGATCTCTTCCGGGTCAGGCGGGCTTGGCGATGACGACGAACTTGTTCTCCTCGCGGCGCAGGAACTTCAGGAAGCCCTTGAAGCCGCCGATTCCTTCGAGGAGGGAGAACAGCGGCAGCATGAGGAGGACCGCGAACGGTTCCCACCACTTGCGCCTGCCGTTCGCCGAGGCGATCGCGTTGAGCCGCAGCCCTTCCCAGTACGCCCAGATCACATACGCGAAGCTGATGGACCACAGCACGACGACGGACTGGGTCACGGGAGAGGTGTTGAGGTCACCGATGAGCCACCCCGCGATCAAGATGGCGCCGACGTGCTGCAGGGGTCCCAGGATCCAGCTGGTGACGCAGATCGTGAGGAACCAGCGGTAGCGCAGCGGCACCTTGCGGTTGAAGCAGAGGGCGACCAGGCCCCAGGCCCAGCGTTCGCGCTGCTTGATGAAGTCCTTGGCGTTGGCCGGCGAGGCGCCGTAGCAGCGGCCGTTGAACCAGTCGCTGCGGCCCGGGTAGCGGCGGCAGAAGGTCAGCGCGAGCCGGGCGTCCTCGACGATCTCCTTGGGGCCGAAGTCCCACCCGATCTCGGCCTCGATGGAGGCCCGCAGCACCAGCAGCTCACCGTGCACGCCCGCGGCGGGGGTGCCGAGGCCGGTGAAGGCACGGAATCGCGCGATGTCGTCGGCGGGGCGAATGGCGTCGGCGAACCAGGTGAACAGGCTCACCGCGTTCTCCCGCGGGTAGGTGAGGATGCCCTGGGCCATGTGCTTGACCTCGTCGGGGGTCGCGCGGCGCTGGCGGTTGATGAACTGGGAGAGGGACGCGGCGGTGTCGGGGCCGACGCCGGTGTCGTCGTCCATGTGCAGCACCCAGACGTTCTCCAGGGCCTCGCCCTCGTCGATGCGCAGCTCGTGGGCGTAGTTGTTGGCGCGGGCCTTGAAGCGCGTGCCGTTCTTGGTCTGGTACGCCTTCGGGACCGTGACCACGCGGATCAGCGGGTGGCTGGCGGCCAGCGTGTCGATGCGTTCGGTGGCCTCGCAGCCCTCCTCGGTGAGGACGTCCACGCGCATGTACGGGAACCACGTCGGGAGGTGCTCCACGTACGAGAGGACGGACCGCTCCAGGGCGGGATAGGTGTCGTGCCGGCCGATGGTGGGGACGAGCACGATCAGGAAGTCCTGCTCCACCGGGGCGGGCGGGGTCATCAGGTGGGCCTTGCGGGCCCGGCGGCGGATCAGGATGAAGCCCTGCACGGAGACGAGCACGCCGGGCACCGGCAGGGCCCAGGCGATGGTGATCAGCCAGGCGAGCGGTGAGTCGGTGGGCGTGTAGGACCACAGGCTGAAGAAGAGCAGGATCACCAACGGGATCAGGAACGGCAGGATCCCTGGCCTCCATGCCGCGGTGCGCTTCGCGAGCTTCGCGTTGTGCCGGGAGTGTGAGGCACCCCCGTCGACCAGTGTCGATGCCATTTCGGCTACAGGCTCTTCCGTGAGATCGGCGGCGCCGAGCGGCACGCCGAGCACGGAAGTTGGGAAACGCGACATGACGTCGCGTTGAACGACTGCCCCACCCCGGGCCTTGCGGATTGCCCCTCGACGTCTTCTTCGGCGTCACGGCCAGCTCAGATGCCCCCCCGGGCGTCTTTCAACCCCGGCCGTACAGGTAGACGAATCCTGCCACGATTGTGAGCGCGAACAAACGGTTGTGAGCAAGTTGTGTTTGAAAGTTCACCACGTCAGATCTTGGCTAGTGATCGCCAGTCAAATCCCGACTTACCGCCGTCAGTACCCGTGATGACCTGCGGAGAGGTGTATGTCCGCTTCACGTCGGCAGGGGTGTTCTTGCCGCGGGGCGAAGAGATGTTGTCGTACGTGAGTGATTGACCCCACACCGTCCACAGGACCCAGGGCGTTGTGGAAAGTGTTCGCTTTTGATCGGAATTAAGGGGTACGTGGAAGGACTCGGCCATGACGCGGGGCTTCCTGTACTGCTCCAGGCCGCGGTACCAGAACTCGGTCCAGCGCTCGCCGCGGAAGGGGCGGGAGGGGGTGTCGCTGTAGTCGTCGACGCCCACGATGTCGACGTACCGCTCGCCGGGGTAGTACTTCCACGGCTCCAGCCCGAAGTGGCCGTCCCAGGAGTTGGGCGTCCAGACGAAGATCAGGTTGTGCAGGCCGCGGCTGCCGACGAGGTAGTCGTAGGTGATCCGCCAGAGCTTCCGGTACGCCACCGGGTCCTGCGCCGCCCACCAGAAACCGTCCTTGTCGCCGGCCGTGTTCATCTCGTGGTACGGGCGCAGCAACACCGGCACTCCGCGCTCGGCGAGGTACTGGAGGTGGTCGGCGAGATAGCCGAGGTCGTACAGCAGGTCCTTGTGCTCGGCGCTGCCCTGGGTGACCACGCGGGCGAACCAGTCGGGGTCCTGCGCGCACGGCGAGTTGTGGCGCAGTGTCTGGTCGTAGCCCTTGACGGGGCTGCCCGGGTAGGGCTGGTGGAAGGAGAAGCCGACGATGCCCGCCGGTCCGCCGCCGTTGTGCGGCAGGCTCACTTCCGTGCCCGACGAGCAGTCCTGGCGGGTGCCGGTGGGGTTGTACGAGCCGTCCTCCGGGCGCGGCAGCCCCGCCCACACTCCGACGGCCAGGTCCACCGCGTCCTCGGCGTACCCCCAGTGCGGGCGGCAGCCCGGCCACGACGAGCGCGAGTACGAGCGCGTCTCGCCCACCGCCCAGCCCTGCTCGTGGTAGCCGGGGCCGAGGTCCACCTCCACGAAACCCGGGAGACGGCCGGTGATGTCGCGGGCCTTGCCGTAGTAGTAGCCGGGCTGCTTGGTGCCCCGGTAGTCGCCGTACTCCGGGTTGTACCGCTCGTTGTGCAGTTCGACGTGCTGGCCGATCACGGTGCGGGTCGCCCTGCCGCGTCGCGCGTCGTTCTCGAGGCCGGCCAGCATCGCGTACACCCGGCGCGCGGCGGGCGTCGCCTCCGGGTCCCGCTCGCCCAGGTCCGTCGGGACGAGCCGGGATTTCAGCCTGGCGTCCCCGGACCGGGTCGCCCACAGCGTGAGCGGAGCGAGCAGGGCGCCGGAGACTCCGGCCCCTATGAGCTGGACTCGCCCTCGCATACGCATTCTTTTCCGCCCCTCCTCGACATCCCCTGCCGAGATTCTGCCCTGCTCGAACAGCCGGCACGGGGATCGGATCCCCGCGTACCTCGACGAGGGGCCGCGCGACGGCCGAGGTGGGAGGGGCGGGCGGTCGCGTATCGGGTGCAGCGTCTGCGCCGGGGCAGCGCCTGCGGGGTCCGGCGCCTATGGGGTGCGCCTGCGGGGTGCGCCGCTGTTGTTGCCTGGGCTTCGCGGCGGTGGTGGATCTGCCGGGAGGTGGACTCCCGGCGACTCGGTGCCCGTCTTGGTGTCGGTCTTCGCTCGGGGATCGGATCCTCGCCGGCTCGACGAGGGGCCGCGCGACGGTCAGGTGGCGAGGCCTGGGGGCTGCCTATTGGTGCCGCGTCTGCCGGAGGCAGTGGCGGCAGGGTGCACACCGCCTGCGGGGTGTGCCGCCTACTGGTTCGCCGCTGCTGAGGCCTGGGCCTCGCCGCGGCGGCGGATCTGGCGGAAGGTGAACTCGCCGAGGTCGTCACCCGTGGCGAAGACCTTGGAGTCCTTCGGTACGACGTCCTTGCCGTCGGTGAAGCCGGCCACCGTGAAGTAGGCATAGCGCCCGTACGAGTTGGTGGTCGAGCGGCAGATCGCCGAGCGGCAGAAGGAGGGGACGCCGGACCCCGACAGCGACTGGACGACGCTCTTGTTGTCGGCGTCGTTCTTCGCCTTGGTCGCCTTGGCCTCGGTCTCGAAGACGGCCACGCCGACCGTCACCGCCACGCCGTCCAGGGAGTAGGTGACGCGCATGAGGCGGGTGCAGTCGTTCTTGGTGAGGACCGCCCCGAGCGTGCCCTGGGCAGCCGACGCACAGTTCTTCGTGGACGCGACCGCGCCCTTCTTGTAGACGTTCTCGCCCATCGTCAGCCGCGTACCGGGAAAGAGGGTCTCCGGGCTGAGCGGAGCCGTGTCCTTCTTCGCGCTGGAGACGAAGTCCTTCGGGTCCAGCGGGGGAGGCGCCGAGGTCTCCTCGAACGACGGGCCGGGACCGGTGGTGTCCGGCGGGATGTCCGTGCTCGCGGGGAGGTCGGAGGCAGGCCTGTTCGACGCCTGGCCGTTTCCGTCGGCCGAGACCACGGCCACGGCGACGGCCGCGCCGACCGCGACCGTGGCGAACGCGCCGCCGCAGACCAGCAGCAGTCTGCGGCGCCGGTTGCGCGACTCGGACGCCTCGGCGAGCGCCGCCCAGTCCGGAGTCTGGCGTCCCCACTGCGGCGGCTGAGAACCCGATCCCCCGGGACCCCACTGGGGTCCCCCCTGCCCAAAGCTCATGGGGCGCATCTTAGTCGGGACAACAGGTGTACTGGTCCGCCCCGTTCACCACTTGAGCCCCAGGCGTGACATACGAACGCCCGGCGCCGCCCCGTATCCCGCCCGGGCAGAGGGCTCCACCGTCGCCCCCACCGGCCCGGCTGTCAGCCGTTTTGACCCGTACAGGGCTCCGAAGCTATTGTTGCTGTTCGTTATGTGTATTGGCTTGCTCATTCTCACGTGAGGGGCCCTTACACCGGTCCACCGGGACCGATGACCAGCGATCTGCATGCGGTTGCGTCGCCGCCGTGCGGTCAGGGCTGTCGTGATCGTCCGTGGTGGCCTTGTCAGGACCCATTCACTGCAGAAGCGAAGGCTACGAACCGTGCGTACGTACAGCCCCAAGCCCGGCGACATCACTCGCCAGTGGCACGTCATCGATGCCCGGGACGTCGTTCTCGGGCGTCTGGCGACCACCGCCGCCACCCTTCTGCGGGGCAAGCACAAGCCGATCTACGCCCCGCACGTCGACGCTGGTGACTTCGTCATCATCATCAACGCGGACAAGGTGCACCTGTCCGGCAACAAGCGGACCCAGAAGCTGGCCTACCGCCACTCCGGGTACCCGGGTGGTCTGCGCTCCGTCCGCTACGACGAGCTGCTGGACAAGAACCCCGAGAAAGCGGTCGAGAAGGCCGTCAAGGGCATGCTCCCGAAGAACTCCCTGGGCCGTCAGATGCTCTCGAAGCTGAAGGTGTACGCGGGCGAGAACCACCCGCACGCCGCTCAGCAGCCGGTCCCGTTCGAGATCACCCAGGTCGCGCAGTAAGTCCGGCCACCCCTAAGACCAGAAGAGAATCTGAGGAGAATCGTGGCCGAGACCACCGCTGAGCAGCCGGTCGAAGAGACTGAGCTGGTCGACATCGAGCAGTACACCACCGAGTCCGAGGTCCCCGTCGAGGGCGAGTACACCTCGGAGTCCCTTGCCTCCCGCTTCGGCGAGCCGCAGCCGGCCGCCGGACTGGGCCGTCGCAAGAACGCCATCGCCCGCGTCCGGATCGTCCCGGGCACCGGCAAGTGGAAGATCAACGGTCGCACCCTTGAGGACTACTTCCCCAACAAGGTGCACCAGCAGGAAGTCAACGAGCCCTTCAAGGTGCTCGAGCTCGAGGGCCGCTACGACGTCATCGCCCGCATCACGGGTGGCGGCGTCTCCGGCCAGGCCGGCGCCCTGCGCCTCGGCGTGGCCCGCGCCCTGAACGAGGCGGACGTGGACAACAACCGCGGCGCGCTGAAGAAGGCCGGCTTCCTCCGCCGCGACGACCGTGCGGTCGAGCGCAAGAAGGCCGGTCTGAAGAAGGCCCGCAAGGCCCCGCAGTACAGCAAGCGCTAACGCTCCGCTCGGAGGCCGGTTATCCACTGCCGGTCTGCTGTGGCTGGTCGCGCCCACGCGGCGGAGCCGCATGATTTCGCAGCCCCGCGCCCCTTCAGGGCGCAGCATCGCCCCGGCGGCACATTCTGTGCCGCCGGGGCGTTCGTTTACGGCGGGTGGGCACTTATCAGGGCCTTACGCCACCGATTCACGGTCTTATGCCACCGATTCGCATGATTCGCCAGTCTGGGAATGGGGCCCGGGGGATATACCTGGCTGAGGCACACCTGGACACTCGGCATGAGCCGCAATTTCTGAGCATGTTCGGAGGACACCAGTGGGACGACTCTTCGGCACGGACGGCGTGCGCGGTGTCGCCAATGCGGACCTGACGGCTGAGCTGGCGCTCGGCCTGTCCGTCGCGGCGGCGCATGTGCTGGCCGAGGCGGGCACCTTCGAGGGTCACCGGCCGACGGCGGTGGTCGGGCGGGACCCGCGGGCGTCCGGGGAGTTCCTGGAGGCCGCCGTGGTCGCCGGCCTCGCCAGCGCGGGCGTGGACGTCCTGCGCGTCGGCGTGCTGCCGACGCCCGCCGTGGCGTACCTCACCGGCGCGCTCGGCGCCGACCTCGGTGTGATGCTCTCCGCCAGCCACAACGCCATGCCCGACAACGGCATCAAGTTCTTCGCGCGCGGCGGCCACAAGCTCGCGGACGAACTGGAGAACAAGATCGAGGCTGTGTACGAGGAGCACCGCACCGGAGCTCCCTGGGACCGCCCGACGGGTGCCGGGGTCGGCCGCGTGAAGTCGTACGACGAGGGCTCCGATCGGTACGTCGCGCATCTGACCGGTGTGCTGCCGAACCGTCTCGACGGGATCAAGGTCGTCCTCGACGAGGCGCACGGCGCGGCCGCCCGGGTCTCGCCCGAGGCCTTCGAGCGGGCGGGCGCCGAGGTCGTCACCATCGGTGCCGAGCCGGACGGCCTGAACATCAACGACGGGTGCGGCTCCACTCACCTGGACCTGCTGAAGGCCGCCGTCGTCGAGCACGGCGCCGACCTGGGCATCGCGCACGACGGCGACGCCGACCGCTGCCTCGCCGTGGACCACACAGGCACCGAGGTCGACGGGGACCAGATCCTGGCCGTCCTCGCGCTGGCGATGCGGGAGCGCTCCGCGCTGCGCTCCGACACCGTCGTCGCGACGGTCATGTCCAACCTGGGCTTCAAGCTGGCCATGGAGCGCGAGGGGCTGTCGCTGGTCCAGACGGCGGTCGGTGACCGTTACGTGCTGGAGGAGATGAAGGAGCACGACTACGCGCTCGGCGGCGAGCAGTCCGGGCACGTGATCATCCTCGACCACGCGACCACCGGCGACGGCACGCTGACCGGCCTGCTGCTTGCGGCGCGGGTCGCCCAGACGGGGCGTACGCTCCAGGACCTCGCGTCCGTCATGGAGCGGCTGCCGCAGGTGCTGATCAACGTGCCCGACGTCGACCGGTCGCGGGTGAGGACCTCCACCGAGCTGGCGGCCGCGGTCGCCGAGGCCGAGCGCGAACTCGGTTCCACGGGGCGGGTGTTGCTGCGCCCGTCGGGCACCGAACCGCTGGTGCGCGTGATGGTCGAGGCCGCGGACCTCGACCAGGCGAGGTCGGTCGCCGGGCGGCTGGCGGACGTGGTGAAGTCCGCGCTGGGCTAGGCCCTGTCGCGAACCTGGCGCCTACACCTTGAGTTTCTCGGCGGTGCGTTCACGCTGTTTGGCCCAGTGCAGTTTCTGGGCGAGCAGCGTGAGCGTGCCGGCGAGGACGATGCCCAGCAGGTTCAGGAGCAGCTGCTCGGTGGAGCCCCAGGTCTGTTTCGTGTCGCCGTAGCTCAGGGCCACCGCCGCGTTGGCGGCCGCCGGGACGGTCGTGACGGAGATCGCGACGCCGACCAGCGCACCCGATTTGGCCGACGTCAGCGAGAGCGTGCCGGCGGCGCCCGCGAGGGCGGCCACGATGAAGGAGAACCAGTCGGGGGCGTAGATGAAGGCCGTGTTGGGCCGATCGTCGCTCAGCAGATCCTGGCTGAAGAGGTCGATCGAGTCCATGAAGAGGCTGAAGACGACCGTCACCGCCATGGCGAAGGCGAAGCCCACCAGCAGCGCCGTCAGTGAGCGCAACGCGAGTCGCGGGGCGCGCCGCACCAGTGCCGTGCATATCCCGGCCAGCGGCCCGAACTCCGGGCCGACCGCCATCGCGCCCACGATCAGGATCGCGTTGTCGAGCACCACGCCGCAGGCCGCGATCATCGTGGCGAGCGTGAGGAACGCGACGTACGTGATGGAGAGCGTCGACTCCTCGTGGGTCGCGTCCGCCAGGTGCTCCCACAGGACGGCGTCCGCGCCCTCGCCCGGCGCGTCCTCCTCCGCCTTCTCGGCGCGCTTCGACAGCGACAGGTCGATGTTCTCGACGGCGATCGAGCCGTCCTCGTCGAGGCCCAACACCCTGAGATCGGCGAGCAGTTCGTCGCCCGCCTCGCGTGCGACGTCGCACATCACCACGTCCCCCGATGGGTTGTGGGCCGCTCCCGGCAGCACCACCAGGTGGGCGGTGCCGACCGTCTTCTCGATCAGGCGCACCACCTCGTCCGTCGTGTCGGCCGGGGTGATCAGACGTAGGTGCAGCACAACTGTCCCTCTTCCGTCCTTCTACAGCTTGCGCAGGCTCAGGCGCTGCACTTTGTGGTCGGGGCCCTTGCGCAGGACAAGGGTGGCGCGCCCGCGCGTGGGGGCCACGTTCTCCAGGAGGTTGGGCTTGTTGATGGTGCGCCAGGTCGTGCGGGCGTAGTCGAGCGCCTCCTCCTCGGAGACCTGGGTGTACTTGCGGAAGTACGAGGACGGGTTCTGGAAGGCCGTCTCGCGCAGCTTGCGGAAACGATTCAGGTACCAGTGCTCGATGTCCTCCGGCCGGGCGTCGACGTACACGCTGAAGTCGAAGTAGTCGGCGAGGCCCACGCGGGTGCGGCCGTCCTTGCCCGGGAGGGCGGGCTGCAGGACGTTCAGGCCCTCGACGATCAGGATGTCGGGGCGGCGCACGGTGAGCAGTTGGCCCGGCACGATGTCGTAGATGAGGTGCGAGTAGACGGGCGCGGTCACCTCGTCCTTGCCGGCCTTGATGTCCGCGACGAAGCGGGTCAGGGCCCGCCGGTCGTACGACTCGGGGAAGCCCTTGCGGGACAGCAGGCCGCGGGCCTGGAGCTCCTTGGTGGGCAGCAGGAAGCCGTCCGTGGTGACCAGTTCCACGCGCGGGTGCTCGGGCCAGCGGGACAGCAGTGCCTGCAGGAGACGGGCGACGGTCGACTTGCCGACCGCCACGGAACCCGCGACCCCTATGACGAACGGGGTGCCGGACTGGGAGCCCTGCTCGCCGAGGAAGGTGTTCAGGGCGCTCCGGAGGCCGTCGGTGGCCCCGACGTACAGATTCAGCAGCCGGGACAACGGCAGGTAGATGTCCCGTACCTCGTCGAGGTCGATGACATCCCCCAGGCCGCGCAGCTTCTCGACCTCCTCGGCGGTCAGTGGGAGCGGCGTCTTCTCGCGCAGCGCGCTCCACTCGGCACGGGTGAGGTCGACGTAGGGAGTCGCCTCCGGCCTGGACCGGTGGGCGCTCCGCGGCAACGAGGAGACCGAAGAGATCACAGTCCATTGTTACGGCAGTACTGCGGAGGCGACGGGTGGGGTCCGTCACGTCAGTGCGTTCTACACGCGTCCCGAGGTCTAGACCTGGAGGTCGGGCGGGGATAGCGTCCGTCCCGCCATCCGGGAGCGAGCCGCCTCCTGGAGCGATGGGGGTTGGGAGTGGTCATGTCCGTACGTTCCCGTATGCGTGGTTTTGTGGGCAGACACAGACCCGGGGTGAGGATCGGGGTGCGGGTCCGGCCCCGAGCCGGAGCCGGAGCCGGAGCCGGGGCGGGGGTCGGGGTCGGGGTCGGCGTCTCGGCGGTGGATCTGGAGGGCCGTGTGTGCAGCGAACTGGCCACCGATCTGCCGGACGAGGATCTGGGGGAGTACCTCTACGACTGCATCGACCTGTACGAGATGGGCAGCAAACCGCGCTGCGAGGAAGTGGAGTACCTGGAGCTCGTACAGGAGGCGATCGAGCGCGTTGAGCGGGGGCGCTAGGGGAGTGCCGGTTTCGGGAAGGGGGGTGGGGAAGAGCCCCATCACCTCAGCCCACGACATCCCGCCACGCGGAGCGAATCTCCTCGGCCACGTCATGCGCCCCCATCGGCGCCCCATCCGCCGCGAACCGCCCCGCGAGCCCGTGCAGATACGCCCCGACGCTCCCCGCGTCCAGGGCACCGAGACCCGCGGCGAGCAGCGACCCGGTGAGCCCCGACAGCACGTCCCCGCTCCCCGCGGTGGCGAGCCAGGACGTGCCCGTCGGATTCACCCGGACCGCCCCACCCGTGGCCGAGGCCACCAACGTGGTCGACCCCTTCAGCAACACCGTCGCCCCATACCGGCCCGCGAGCTCCCGCACGGAGTGCAGCCGCGCTCCCTCGACCTCGTCCCGCGAAACCCCTAGCAACGCCGCGGCCTCGCCCGCGTGCGGCGTCAGCAGCGTGGGCGCCCTCCGCGCCCGTACGAGATCGCGATCCGCGAGCCGCAGCCCGTCCGCGTCCACGAGAACGGGCACGTCCGCCCGAAGCACGGCTGCCACGGCCTCCGCGTCGTCCCCGACCCCGGGCCCGACGACCCACGCCTGCACCCGCCCGGCCCGCTCGGGCGAACCGGAGGACACCAGCGTCTCCGGGAACCGCGCGATCACGGCGTCCCCCGCGGGCCCGACGTACCGAACGGCTCCCGCCCCGCCCCGCAGGGCCCCGGCCACGGCGAGTACGGCCGCCCCGGGGTACCGCGCGGACCCGGCGGCGATGCCTACGACCCCCCGCCGGTACTTGTCGCTCTCGGCCCTCGGCACCGGCAGCAACGCCGCCACGTCGGCATGCTGCAAGGCCTCCAACTCGGCCTCGTCGGGCATCGAGAGCCCGATGTCGATCAGCCTCACCGATCCGGCGTACTCCCGTGCGGGATCGATCAACAGCCCCGGCTTGTGCGTCCCGAAGGTCACCGTCAGATCGGCACGGATCGCCGCGCCCCGCACTTCTCCGGTGTCGGCCTCGACACCGCTCGGCAGATCCACGGCGACCACGGCGGCGCGGGACGCCGCGGTGACCTCGGCCAGAGCGGCGGCGTCCGGCCGGAGCCCTCCTTTGCCGCCGATTCCGACGATGCCGTCGACCACGAGATCGGCCGCGAGAATCACTCGCTCGGCGGCGGCCAGGTCGGCGGGGCCTTGGCCCCCGTCGTCCCGCCGGCTCGGAGCCACGGTGCCGCCGGCGCGGCGGAGCGCGGCCAGGCCGCCGGTATGCGTCCGGTCGGGTGCGAGCAGTACTGCCGTGACGCCGGCGCCGCGGCGGGCGAGGCGGGCTCCCGCGTACAGGGCGTCGCCACCGTTGTCACCGCTGCCTACCAGCAGGACGACGCGGGCGCCGTACACCCGCCCCAGCAACTCCGCGCAGGCGGCGGCCAGTCCGGCGGCTGCCCGCTGCATGAGCGTCCCCTCCGGGAGCCGGGCCATCAGCTGCCGCTCGGCCGCCCTCACCGTTTCCACTCCGTACGCACTACGCATACGCCGAGTCTCCCGCACCCCTGCCCTCCCGGGCGCGGGTTCGGGGGGAGGGTTTCCTTCCCTCAACTCCACCCCTTCCCGAAACAGGGGGCTGCGCCCCGGACCCCAGGGTCGTGAATCGGCTGCGGGCCGGTCGTGGCTGATCGCGCGGTTCCCCGCGCCCCTAAAGGGGCGCGGGGAGTGCCGGTGTGTCAAACGCGGAGCGACTAGCCCTCCGCCACCACCACCGCCGAAGCCACCCCCGCGTCATGGCTCAATGACACATGCCACGACCGCACCCCAAGTTCGGCAGCCCGCGCCGCCACCGTCCCGCGTACACGCAACCGCGGCTGCCCGCTGTCCTCGACGTACACCTCCGCGTCGGTCCAGTGCAGCCCACCAGGCGCCCCGAGCGCCTTGGCCACCGCCTCCTTCGCGGCGAACCGGGCCGCGAGCGAGGCGAACCCTCGCCGCTCCCCGCTGGGCAGCAGCAACTCGCGCTCCAGAAAAAGCCGTTCGGCCAGTCCGGGCGTCCGCTCCAGCGAAGCCCGGAACCGATCGATCTCGGCAACGTCGATCCCCACCCCAATGATCACAAGGCCACTCTCACTCCACCAGGCACCAGGTCACTCCACCGTCACCGACTTCGCCAGATTCCGCGGCTGATCCACCTCGTTCCCCCGAGCCGTGGCCAGCTCGCAGGCGAAGACCTGCAACGGCACGGTGGTCACCAGGGGCTGAAGAAGCGTCGGCGTGGCGGGAACACGGATCAGATGGTCCGCGTACGGAACGACCGCCTCGTCGCCCTCCTCCGCGATCACGATCGTCCGAGCCCCCCGCGCCCGGATCTCCTGAATGTTCGACACGATCTTGTCGTGCAGCACCGACCGCCCCCGCGGCGACGGCACGACGACGACCACCGGCAGATCCTCCTCGATCAACGCGATCGGCCCGTGCTTCAACTCCCCCGCCGCGAACCCCTCGGCGTGCATGTACGCGAGTTCCTTGAGCTTCAGCGCGCCCTCCAGCGCGACCGGATACCCCACATGCCGCCCCAGGAACAGCACCGTGTCCTTGCCGGCGAGCGACCGCGCCAGCTCCCGCACCGGCTCCATCGTCTCCAGCACCCGCTGGACCGCACCGGAGATCTCCGCCAGGTCCCGGACGACGGCCCTGATCTCGTCCCCCCACTTGGTGCCCCGCACCTGGCCCAGATACAGGGCCACCAGGTAGCAGGCCACGAGCTGGGTCAGAAACGCCTTGGTGGAGGCCACCGCGACCTCGGGCCCCGCGCGCGTGTAGAGCACCGCGTCCGACTCGCGTGGAATCGTCGAACCGTTGGTGTTGCAGATCGCCAGCACCCTGGAGCCCTGCTCTCGTGCGTGCCGCAACGCCATCAGCGTGTCCATGGTCTCGCCGGACTGCGAGATGGCGATCACCAGGGACCGCGGATCCAGAATCGGATCCCGGTACCGGAACTCGCTCGCCAGCTCCACCTCGCACGGAATCCGCGTCCAGTGCTCGATCGCGTACTTGGCGATCAGCCCGGCGTGAAAGGCCGTCCCGCACGCCACGACGACGACCTTGTCGACCTCCCGCAGCACCCTCGGAGGGATCCGCACCTCGTCGAGCGTCAGTGACCCGGCCGGATCGATCCGCCCGAGCAACGTATCGGCGACGGCCTTGGGCTGCTCGGCGATCTCCTTGAGCATGAAGTAGTCATAGCCCCCCATTTCGGCCGCCGAGGCGTCCCAGTCGACGTGGTACGACCGCACCTCGGCCGGCCGCCCGTCGAAGCCGGTGACCGTCACGCCGTCCCGGCGCAACTCCACCACCTGGTCCTGCCCCAGCTCGATCGCCGACCGCGTGTGCGCGATGAACGCGGCGACGTCCGAGGCGAGAAAGGACTCGCCGTCTCCCACGCCCACCACCAGCGGCGAGTTCCGCCGCGCCCCCACCACCACATCCGGCTCATCGGCGTGTACGGCCACCAGCGTGAAGGCCCCCTCCAGCCGCCGGCACACCAGCCGCATCGCCTCGGCCGGATCCGCGCACGCCGAGTACTCCTCGGCCAGCAGATGCGCGACGACCTCGGTGTCCGTCTCGGAGGCGAGCGTGTGCCCCCGCTCCGCCAACTCGGCCCGCAGACAGGCGAAGTTCTCGATGATCCCGTTGTGCACGACGGCCACGCGCCCCGCGTTGTCGAGGTGCGGATGCGCGTTGGTGTCGGTCGGCCCGCCGTGCGTGGCCCACCGCGTGTGCCCGATCCCGGTGGTCCCGGTCGGCAACGGCCGGTCGCCCAGCTCCTTCTCCAGGTTGGCCAGCTTCCCGGCCTTCTTCGCGGCGGCCATCCCTCCGTCGGCCAGGATCGCGACGCCGGCCGAGTCGTACCCCCGGTACTCCAGCCGCTTCAGTCCGGCCATCACCACGTCGAGCGCCGCCTGCGCCCCCACGTAACCCACGATTCCGCACATGCGGGCAGCCTACGGCGCACCCTCGCCGTCCGCCCCTCGCCCGCACTCGCTCCTCAGCTCTCCGCCCGGCCTCTCTGTCTCCGAGCGCACCTCTGTCACCCCAGTACACCTCTGCCCCAATGGCCCCGGCCCCAGACCCCGGGCTCGCATTGCGGCCGCGGGCCGTTGGCTGGTCGCGCAGTCCCCCGCGCCCCCCGGGGGCTGGGGGCTCCGGGGGACGCAGCCCCCAGCCCCCCGGGGGACGCAGCCCCCTCCCTGACAGGGCGCGGGAGCCGACGTCCGAAGGGCGTGTCCGAGCACTCTGCGACACTGGGCGCGATGAGTGAGACAGCAGTCGCGCGTGCTCGCGCCGAGATCGACCTGGCCGCCCTGAGGGCCAATGTGCGGACCCTGCGTGCCCACGCGCCCGCCGCCGCCCTCATGACGGTGGTCAAGTCGGACGCGTACGGGCACGGGGCGGTCCCGTGTGCCCGGGCGGCCCTCGCCGCGGGCGCCACCTGGCTGGGCACGGCCACGCCCGAGGAGGCGCTGGCCCTGCGCGCGGCGGGCCTGCCGGGCCGGATCATGTGCTGGCTGTGGGCACCGGGCGGCCCGTGGCGCGAGGCCGTCGAGGCCGACCTGGACCTGGGCGTCAGCGGGCTCTGGGCGCTGCGGGAGGTCGCGCGTGCCGCACGCGCGGCGGGCCGCGCCGCCCGCATCCAGCTCAAGGCCGACACCGGTCTGGGGCGCAACGGCTGTCAGCCCGGCGACTGGGCGGAGCTCGTCGGCGAGGCGCTGCGCGCCGAGGCCGAGGGACTCGTCCGGGTCACCGGGCTCTGGTCGCACTTCGCGTGTGCCGACGAGCCGGGGCACCCCTCCATCGACGCCCAGCTCGCCCGTTTCCGCGAGATGGTCGCGTACGCCGAGGAGCGGGGCGTACGGCCGGAGGTGCGGCACATCGCCAACTCGCCCGCCACGCTCACCCTCCCCGAGGCCCACTTCGATCTCGTACGCACGGGAATCGCGACGTACGGCATCTCTCCCAGCCCCGAGCTCGGCACCGCGGCCGACCTCGGACTGCGCCCGGTGATGACACTGTGGGCGTCACTCGCGCTGGTGAAGCACGTTCCGGCGGGGCACGGCGTCAGTTACGGGCATCAGTACGTCACATCGGGCGACACGACCCTCGGCCTCGTGCCCGTCGGGTACGCGGACGGCATCCCGCGCCACGCCTCCGGCACCGGCCCCGTTCTGGTCGGCGGCAAATGGCGGACGGTCGCCGGCCGGGTCGCGATGGACCAGTTCGCGGTCGACCTCGGCGGGGACACACCGCCGGTCGGCGAGCGGGCGGTGCTGTTCGGGCCCGGTGACCGGGGCGAGCCGACCGCCGAGGACTGGGCCCAGGCCGCGGGCACGATCGCTTACGAAATCGTCACCAGGATCGGAACCCGCGTGCCGCGCGTCTACGTGAATAACGAACAAGACGGGTACTCCCTTTCCGGGGCCGGCCCCCGGACCTCCGGCGCACAGACGCCCGGCGACACAGGACAGAGGGAACCAGCAGCACCAGACGACACTGCGGTGAAGAGGAGCGGTACGTGAGCGAGAGCAGTGCGGAGGCCGCCGCCTCGGTGGTCTCCGCCGCGGGGAACGCCGGGAACTGGCGCAAGGCGGGCCTCGCGGGCGCGGCGATAGGCGTCATCGCGGCGGGCGCTGCCGCCGGCGTCGCGATCGAACGACTCACGGTCGGCCGCGGCATGCGCAGAAAGGCCCGGCTCGCGCTCGACTCGGCCGGTCCCTACGGCGCGCTGCGCGGCATGCCCGGCACGGCGACCGCGGACGACGGCACAGAGCTGTACTACGAGGTCGACGACGTGGAGCAGGACACCACGCTCACGCCCCGCCGCCGCAGACTCTTCGGCCGCAAGGCCCCGGCCCCGGTCACCGTCGTCTTCAGCCACGGCTACTGCCTCAGCCAGGACTCCTGGCACTTCCAGCGCGCCGCGCTGCGCGGTGTGGTGCGGACCGTCCACTGGGACCAGCGCAGCCACGGCCGCTCGGGTCGCGGCGTCGCCCAGACGCGGGACAAGGTGCCGGTCGACATCGACCAGCTCGGCCGTGACCTGAAGGCGGTCATCGACGCGGCCGCACCCGAGGGCCCGCTCGTGCTCGTCGGTCACTCGATGGGCGGTATGACGCTGATGGCGCTGGCCGACCAGTACCCGGACCTCGTGCGCGAGCGCGTGGTCGGCGTGGCGCTCGTCGGAACGTCGTCGGGGAACCTGGGCGAGGTCAACTTCGGGCTGCCCGTGGCGGGCGTCAACGCGGTGCGGCGTGTCCTGCCCGGGATACTGAAGGCGATGGGGCAGCAGGCCGAGCTGGTGGAGCGCGGGCGGCGCGCCACGGCCGATCTGTTCGCGGGGATCGTCAAGCGGTACTCGTTCGCGACCCGGGACATCGACCCGGCGGTCGCGCGGTTCGCGGAGCGGCTGATCGAGGGCACGCCGATCGACGTGGTCGCGGAGTTCTACCCGGCCTTCGCCGACCACGACAAGACCGAGGCACTGGCGTCCTTCGACGAACTGCCCGTGCTCGTGCTGGCTGGAGTCAAGGACCTGGTGACCCCGAGCGAGCACAGCGAGGCGATCGCGGACCTGCTGCCGGACGCGGAGCTGGTGCTCGTGCCGGACGCCGGGCACCTGGTGATGCTGGAGCACCCGGAGGTCGTAACCGACCGCCTCGCCGACCTCCTCACCCGCGCGGGAGCCGTCCCGGCAGGGGCTACCGTGGGTGGTTATGGAAGCACCAGCAGCACCGCACAACCCGGCTGACACCATGCCCGTCACCGCCCGGCTCACCGTCGAATCCCCCGAACAGATGCAGGAGTTGGGCCGCCGTCTGGCCAAGCTGCTGCGGGCCGGTGATCTCGTGATGCTCACCGGGGAGCTCGGCGCGGGCAAGACGACGCTGGCTCGCGGGCTCGGCGAGGGGCTCGGTGTGCGGGGCGCGGTCACCTCGCCGACCTTCGTGATCGCCCGCGTGCACCCCTCCCTCGGTGATGGGCCGCCGCTCGTCCACGTGGACGCGTACCGCCTCGGCGGCGGGCTCGACGAGATGGAGGACCTCGACCTCGACGTCTCGCTGCCCGACTCGGTGATCGTCGTGGAGTGGGGCGAGGGCAAGGTCGAGGAGCTCACCGAGGACCGGCTGCATGTGCTGATCCACCGGGCGGTTGGGGACACCACGGACGAGGTACGGCACGTCACCCTCACCGGAGTCGGACAGCGCTGGGCCACGGTCGACCTCGGCGTGCTCACGGTCTGATCGCGGACAGTCGTCACGGACAGTCGCACACGGGCCGGCTGTCCTCGGCCTTCGCACGTTCGCCCTAAGGTTCCGACAAGTCGTCGGCAAGATGTTGCGTACCGCGCCTTCGCCGTGTTCACATGGATACCGGTGTTGGTTAGGTCTACCTAACTACGTCTGCGCCCGGAGCCCCAGGAGGCGGCCATGTCGACTTCGGAACGTGATGTGGCGCGGCCGCGTGTTCCTGCGAAGCCCGCCGGGGTGTCGATGCGCGAGCTCCTCGCGGCAAGCGCTGCCGCCCACGCCGTGTCCACGCCCCCGCGCGCTCCCGCCCCACAGGCCCCCGCGCCCGAGGAGCGCCACCCCGAGGCCGCCTGAGCGCTCCGCCGTAAGGGCCACCCTGAACGAGGCGCCCAGCCCGGCGCCTACGCGCCTGCCGCCTGCACGGCTACAGCCTGCACGGCTACAGCCTGCACGGCTACCGCCTACTCGACGACGACGACCTTCGTGCCGACCGTGGCGAACTTCCACAGCGCGGCGCCGTCCTCGCGCGACTGGCGGATGCCGCCGAGCTTCTTCGAGGCGTCCGGTGCGGCGGTCGAGCCGTCGGCCGCCGCGCTGAAGCCGATCGCGACGCCGTCCACGGTCGCGAAGCGGACGACGTGCTCGATGGCGACGCCGTCGGAACCGGTGACGGCGCCGGAGCGCGAGGTGACCTTGTACGAGGTGGGCGCCGGGTCCACCGTGCCCGGCGTGACCTCGAAGGTGCGCCGGACCCTGTCGTTCGCGCCGACGAGCCAGACGCGGTCGTCGTCCAGCGAGTAGACGACCCGTTCACCCGTGCCCGACCGGGCGGGGAGCGCGGCCAGGTCCTCGGTGCCCGGCGCCTTCGACGCGTTGGTCGTCGGGGACTTGGTGGGCTGCGGTTTGCCCAGATCCTCCGGCACATTGGCCGACGCCCGGTAGGCGAGGAAGCCGACTGCGACGATCGCTGCCGCGGTGAGCCCGGCCACGAATCCCGAGCTGCTCCTAGCCACCTTGTGTGCCCACCTCTCGTATGGCATACGTCTTTTCGGTGACGGTAGCACCAGGTGGTGGCCGGGCCGTGGCGGCCGTGCCCAGGCCTCGGGCGCCGTAGGCTGTTCGCGTGCTCTTGCTCGCTCTGGATACCGCCACCTCCGCCGTCACCGTCGCGCTGCACGACGGGACGTCCGTCGTCGCCTCGTCGAGTCAGGTGGACGCCCGTCGGCACGGAGAACTGCTGCTGCCCGCCGTCGACCGGGTGCTGGCCGAGGCCGGGCTGCGGCTCGACGCCGTCACCGGCATCGTCGTCGGCGTGGGCCCCGGCCCGTACACCGGGCTGCGGGTCGGCCTGATGACCGCCGACACCCTCGGGCTCGCGCTGGGCGTGCCCGTGTACGGCCTCTGCACCCTCGACGGCCTCGCGTACGCGGCCGACATCGGGACCCCCTTCGTCGTGGCGACCGACGCCCGGCGCAAGGAGGTCTACTGGGCGCGCTACTCCGATTCCCGTACGCGGGACACCGAGCCCGCCGTGGACCGGCCCGCCGAGATCGCCGAGGCCGTCGCCGGTCTGCCCGCAGTCGGCGCGGGCGCGCGGCTCTACCCCGACACCTTCCCCGACGCGCACGAACCCGAGAACGTCTCCGCGGCGGCACTCGCGTCCCTCGCGGCGGAGAGGCTGGCGCGCGGCGAGGAACTCCCGGCCCCCCGCCCGCTGTACCTGCGCCGCCCCGACGCCCAGGTACCCAAGAACTACAAGGTGGTCACCCCCAAGTGACGGCGGTGCTGCGCGAGATGCGCTGGTGGGACATCGATCCCGTACTGGCGCTGGAGAAGGACCTCTTCCCCGAGGACGCCTGGTCGCGGGGCATGTTCTGGTCGGAGCTGGCCCATTCGCGAGGGCCGGCCGCGACACGACGGTATGTCGTGGCCAAGGACGGTGAGCGGCTCGTCGGGTACGGGGGCCTCGCCGCCCAGGGCGACGTGGGGGACGTACAGACCATCGCCGTCGCCCGTGACCAGTGGGGCACCGGGCTCGGCGCGCTGATCCTGACCGAGCTGCTGCGGGCCGCGACCGCCTTCGAGTGCGCCGAGGTGCTGCTCGAATGCCGGGTCGACAACGTCCGCGCCCAGAAGCTGTACGAGCGCTTCGGCTTCGAGCCCATCGGTTTCCGGCGCGGCTACTACCAGCCGGGCAACATCGACGCGCTCGTGATGCGACTGAGCACGGCGTCCGACAGCGGCTCCCCCGCGGGTTCCACCTCTGCACAAGGAACAGATACCCATGACTGACGAACCTCTCGTCCTCGGCATCGAGACCTCCTGCGACGAGACCGGCGTCGGCATCGTCCGCGGCTCCACGCTGCTCGCGGACGCGATCGCGTCGAGCGTCGACGAGCACGCGCGCTTCGGCGGCGTCGTGCCGGAGGTCGCGAGCCGCGCGCATCTGGAAGCGATGGTGCCGACCATCGAGCGGGCCCTGAAGGAGGCGGGGGTGAGCGCGCGCGATCTCGACGGGATCGCGGTCACGGCCGGCCCCGGGCTCGCGGGCGCCCTGCTCGTCGGGGTCTCGGCGGCGAAGGCGTACGCGTACGCGCTGGGCAAGCCGCTGTACGGCGTCAACCACCTGGCCTCGCACATCTGCGTGGACCAGCTGGAGCACGGCGCGCTGCCGGAGCCGACGATGGCGCTGCTGGTCTCCGGCGGACACTCCTCGCTGCTGCTCTCCACGGACATCACCTCCGACGTACGGCCGATGGGCGCGAGCATCGACGACGCCGCGGGCGAGGCCTTCGACAAGATCGCGCGCGTGCTGAACCTGGGCTTCCCGGGCGGTCCGGTCATCGACCGGTACGCGCGCGAGGGCGACCCGGAGGCGATCGCGTTCCCGCGCGGGCTGACCGGGCCGCGCGACCCGGCGTACGACTTCTCCTTCTCCGGTCTGAAGACCGCCGTGGCGCGCTGGATCGAGGCGAAGCGGGCGGCGGGGGAGGAGGTGCCGGTGCGCGACGTGGCCGCGTCCTTCCAGGAGGCGGTCGTGGACGTGCTGACCCGGAAGGCCGTACGCGCCTGTCGTGACCAGGGGGTCGACCACCTCATGATCGGCGGCGGGGTGGCCGCCAACTCCCGGCTTCGGGTCCTCGCCCAGGAGCGCTGCGAGGCCGCCGGGATCCGGCTGCGGGTCCCCCGGCCCAAGTTGTGCACCGACAACGGCGCGATGGTGGCGGCGCTCGGCGCCGAGATGGTGGCGCGCGGGCGCGCGGCCTCGGACTGGGACCTCTCGGCGGACTCCTCGCTGCCGGTGACGGATCCGCACGTCCCTGGGCGTACGCATGATCACGTGCACGAGGTGAGCAAGGAGAACCTGTACTCGTGACGGTCGCCTTGATGTGGGAGGCGCGGGCGGTGGCAGGCCGGGGCGAGGAGCTGCTGGCCTGGGCCCGGGCGCAGGACCTCGCCGTGAGTCCCCTGCGCCGGGAGACCTTCCGGGCACCTCAGGACCGCGTCCTGGTCATCACCTGGTGGGACGCTCCGTACGACGCCGACCTTCCCGAACTGCCCGAGCCGGACGGCGAGTTGGTGACGCGGGCGGTGCACAGGTGGCGGTTCGAGCCGGTGGCGGAGGGCTGACCGGACGGTAGTCGTCCAACCGTCGTCGGGACAGCCGTCGGGAGGCACTGTCGGGACAGCCGTCGGGATCACTGTTGGGACAGCCGTCGGGTTCAGTCGTCGGGCCAGCGACTCGGTTGTGACCTCCTTGGGCGTGGTCCTCACACAAGAAGAACGCCGAAGCCGAAGCGTCGAAGGCGAAGGACGCCCAGGACAAGGCTGAAACGGCCGAGGGCACCGCGGTTGAGAAGAAGAACGCAGCGGTCAAGGCCCGCGACAACGCCAAGGCCAAGCGGGACGACGCCTGGGACGCGGAGCAGAAGGCCGACGCCGCCCGTGCCAAGGCGGATGCGAAGGGCGCTTACGCCGACTCCCTGGAGGCGGGGGAGGCGGCAGACGCCGCCCGAACTGCTGCCGGCAAGGCGGACAAGCACGCGGACGACGCCGAAGCGGCCGCCGGCAGGGCCCGTTCCGAGGCCGACGCCGCCACGAAGGCGGCAGCCGACGCGGACGCCGCAGCCACCCGCGCCGAGGCGGCGGCGAAGCGGTCCCGTGCCCACGCCGACGGTGCGCAGGCCGCGAAGCTGAAGGCCGATGCCGCGGTGAAGACCGCGACCAGCGCCGCAGCCGACGCCATCAAGGCTGCCGCCCACGCCGCCTCCGAGGCGAAGACGGCCGTCAAGCTGGCCGACGACGCGGAGGAGAAGGCCAAGACCGCCAAGGGTCATGCGAGCGAGGCGAAGAAGGAGGCCGTCAAGGCCCTGGCGGCATCGGCGAAGGCCGCTGGCTTCGCCCATGTCACCGCTCAGGCCGCCGTGGACGCCGGCAACGCGGCCGCGCAGGTCGCCAAACCGGCGAACGACGCGATCCAGCTCGGCTCCCCCTACGTCACCACGGACTCGGCAGCGAGCCTGGTCGTGCTGACCGGGCAGGCATCGAAGACGATCGCCGATCAGCAGAAAGCCGTCGCCGACGCCCACGCCAAGAACGCCCAGGAGGAATCCGCCACCGCCAAGGCCCTCGCCGAAGCGGCGCAGGGTGACGCGAAGGCGGCCTATCAGCACGCGGCCAACGCCGCCTCGCACGCCTCGGATGCCCGCACGTTCGCGAAGGAGGCCCTCGGCTACGCTGCCGACGCCGCCACGGCCGCATCCAAGGCCACCGCGTCACTGGCTCGCACGATCGAATACGACCGTCAGGCAACGGAAGACGCGGCCGCCGCGGACAAGGCAGCAGGCCGCGCCGAAGGCTACGCCAAGGACGCCCGCGACTCCGCCGACCAAGCCGCCCTCGACGCGGCAGCCGCACGCACGGCCGCCTCGGAGGCCGAACAGGCCGCGAAGGACGCGCGGGCAGCGGCCGACCGCGCCGACACCGCGGCAACCGAAGCCGAACAGGCAGCCAAGGACGCGGAGAAGTACTCCAAGGAAGCGCAGGAAGCAGCCGACAGGGCCGAGAGGGAGGAGAACGCGAAGCAGATCGAGACGGGAACCGTCGTCGACGAGGTCGGTGTCGCCATCGGCAACATGTTCTACGTCGTCGACCACCTCAAGAAGACCAGCGATCCGGAAGTCGTGAAGAAGTCGGACGGCTGCGACGGCTGGATCGACAAGCTCTTCTACAACGGCGACTGCACGATGACCACGAAGATCCGGTTCAAAGCGGACCTCGACCTGTACATGTGCACCGCGCAGGATCTGGACCTGTCGGAGTTCACGTGCCCCTCCGGCGCGACGGTGTACCTGGGCGAGTACTCGACCAAGGAACTGTCCACCGAGGTCACGCACACCATCACGATCGCGGAGTACCAGAAGAACATCGACCCGGTGGACATCCTCTTCGGGAGCTGGATCAAGTGCGCCCAGAAGATCACCCCCGGTGGTGGAAACGGAAGCTGGGGCGGATGCGCCTGGGCAGCCGTGGATGTCGCGAGCCTGTTCGCAGGCAAGATCCTCAGACCCATCGCGGACGCCGTCAGAGCGGTTGACGCCGCTGCGAGGACCGGTATCGGCTTCACCGACGCCTACAGGGCCCTGCGTTCCCTCGGCCTGTCCGAAGAGGTCATCGCCGGCATCAGTAAGGTGAAATTCCAGAGGCTGAGGGAAGCTTGTCTGAAGGACAGCTTCCCCGCCGAAACGAACGTGCTGTTGGCTGGTGGTACGTCGAAGCCGATCGACGCGATCAGCGTCGGCGACAAAGTGCTAGCCACTGACCCGAATACTGGTATTACCCGCTCGGCACCAGTCACGGCGACATACTCCCACCCGGCAGACCGGCTCCTTCAGATCGCCCTTGCCGATGGCGGACGGATCGTCACCACTCCGGGACACCGGATGTATGTTCAGGGCCGTGGCTGGGTCAGGGCCTCCGACCTGCATACGGGAGATCCGCTCCGTACGGCAACCAGTGCCGTGGACGACGTGGTCGGCATCCGCCCGCTGACCGCTCCACAGAGGGTCTGGGACTTGAGTGTCGCCGACCTTCACACCTTCTACGTGCTCGCGGGCATCACTCCTGTACTCGTCCACAACGTCAACTGCCCGACATACGTTGACGTAGCCCCAAGCGGTAATGGAATCGTGGCCGACATCGACGCCAAGGGACTCTTCTCGTTTGCCATCAAGGTCGGTTCGGACACCCCGCGCGGGGGCGAAATGTTCAACGCCGCTCTTGCTCATTTCGGCGACAAGGTGAAGGGTGTTAAGGCGTACTGGCAGGGCGGTGGAGAGCTCAGCGACAACTTGAACTCCTTCAATGCGGCCGTGCGAGGTGGCGCATCATTTGAGGATGCGGCTCGAACCACATTCACGGGAAAGATGTCACAGAGAGCGGGGTTTTCGAATGTGGAAATCATTGAACTCCGAGGCATGCCGGGAGAATACACAAACGTGGGTGTGATCTTCCAGTAGGGGACCGCCTCGCGCCATTTGCGAGATGCTGGATGCGCGCCAGGGTGGGTTTCACACGAAAGTGGTACGCACCCTGGCGCCGTGCAGTTGCCGGGCACACAAAGAAGGGAAGATGAGCGCAAGATGGATAAGATGAAGGAAATCGCAGGTGAACTGCGAGCAGCTCACGCCGAAGGAAAGGACGCAGTGGAGCTCGCATTGATTTCCCGAGAAAAATTGGGCCCGGCATTTGGCGTCATCTCTTTCATTGCTTCATTCCGTCTTGCTTTTAATATCCCGTTGCCCGTCCTGCAGCGGGCGCAAGCATGGGAGCGGTTCGGTTGGGGAGGTGTTCAAATTTCTGATGAAGAATTTTCCGCCATCCTCTCGCCCTGGCTCGCGAGGCAGTGAGCCTTTCCCAGTGATAGATCATGGCTCTGTGAGATCGTTCAGATGGTGCGGTCGTACTCGAGCTGGAGCAGAACGATGGCTGCGGCGGCGATCTGGGTGATACGGCTGAGACCGAGGCTGCCCCGGCGTAAGGCCTTGAAGCTGGTCTCGCGCAGGGAGTTAGCGCGCTCGCCTACGCCGTAGATGATCTTGCCGTAGGTCTGCTGGGCGGGTGGGCTTCACCGCGAGGCCTGCCACACCCCGTCACGAGAAGAAGAAAAGCCATGTCAGAGTACGGCTTTGCCCGCGCATCCGATGAAGTTCTCACCGTCAGAAATGAGCTGGCCAACCAGGTGGTCCAGGCGCTCCAGCGCGCCTGCCTGCCTGCCTGCCTTCCGCGACGGAGAAACAACAGCGGACCGGTCGGGTGCTGTGGTCTACGTCGAGCCCGACGCAGAGACGACTTCGGCGTCTGTGTCCGTGGGATGGAGATGCGACCCTGGCGCGGTTCAGGCGGCTGTCGGCAGTCTCACCTCTGGCAATCCTGACGCGCCGGTCGTCCGCTATCCCGGGGCGATCGGTCAGCACATGCAAGGTGCGCTGATCAAGATCTTGCTGTCGGCGAGAGTCATCGCAACGCTGGAAAACGACAACATGAATCCGGAACACGTCCTGGTATTCGGGATGATGTCTGACCTGTCACCCGCGCTAAGGCCCATATTCGTTCCGCCGGAAATTTAGCTTCGACCTTCCGTAGGGGACCGTCAGCAACAGCATCGGTGAAGACGTCGACGCGTTCAACAGGAATGGACTCAGTGCTGATGGGAAGTACGTCGCTGCATGGGGGAAACCGGGCTGCTGACCCCGTTGCGGAATTTCAGGGTATTGTGCAGGACGTCCTGGATGCCGCTGAGGAATCGTGCGGAGTTGAAGGTCTTGAACAGGTCCTGGAGCGGGCGCTTGCAGTTCTGCAGCGAAACCCAGACTTGAGGAAGCAGTTCGAGACCGAGCTCATTTCCCTGATCGATTCGCTTGAGGAGGGGGTGACCGAGTTGGTTTCCTTCGTCATGCACGAGCTGCGATGGCAGGCTGTTGAGGAGGCGGTTAGAAACAGAATCCTCTTCTCGCAGGGAAATGTCAGTAACCTTCGACTCTATGAAGCGATCCTGGATTCATTTTCCGATTCATGGCGTGATCGCGACCTCTATTCGAGATTTATTCGATAAGGGGCTTCAGAGACAGCTGTGGATGGCAGTAGTGGACCGAACGCCGGCGGAGAGACTGGTGTTGAGCGATTCGTCAGGGACGCAGCGTACGACGCCGAGCTTCCCGAACTTTGCCTTTCCAAGGTCCTGCGTTGACATAAAGGCCGACAGACTCATGCTGTGCCTGCCGGCCCGCGTAACCCCGTGAACCGGGACAAGGCCGTGCTCGTCGCCGTGCTGATTGTGTTCGGCGTGCTCTCGGTCCTGTTGTTGCCGGACGGCTGGGGTTTCGCCTCGTTGCCTCTGGTGCCGGTCTGTGTCGCTCTGGTGCACGGGTCACGTCGGGCCTGGTCGCAGCGTCAGTTCCGCCCATACCGTCTTGCGCGGTGCCGGGCCGTCGGTCACGCCCCAGCGGGTCGCCAGGGCCCCGACGAGAGTGAGACCGCGACCTGATTCCGCGTCCGGGGCGGCGGGGGCCGGTGACTGCTTCGGGCGGCAGTCGGCGCGGGGGTCCATGACCTCGATCCGCAGGGTGTGAACTCCTGTGAGGAGCAGGCGCAGTTCGAAGCCGCGGCCCGGGACGCGGGCATGCACGACGGCGTTCGCCGTCAGTTCGGCGACGATCAACGCTGCGGCGTCCGAGGCCCCACTGCCGTACGGGACGTCCCACGCGTGCAGTTGGCCGAGAGCCAGCATTCGCGCCAGGCGGGCTGCCCTCGGCGTGGCCGAGAAGCGCTGGGTGAACACACGTACGGTAACCGGGACTTGGGTGTCGGGGCGGTTCATGGTGGTCAACGGTGGCGGGCTGGGGCGCTGTCTACCAGGCTGTACGTCCGTACTGCGGGTGGAGTACGGGGTCGCCGTGTGGACAGTACGGTGATCGTTCGGTGACTCTGGGTGCATGGCACACGATATTGGCTGGGTGGCGCAGGGGCAGGGCGGTGAGCCGGAGTCGTCGGACAGCATGAGGGCGTTCGGCGGATTCGTCCAGGGGCTGCGGGAACATGCGGGGTTGAGCCGGGAGGAGTTCGGGGCGCTGGTTCATCTGTCCAGGCACTCCGTGGAGTCCATTGAGTTGGGACGGCGGCTTGCGGATCAGAGGTTCGTGGATCTGGCTGAGGAGGCTTTGGGGAACACAGGAGCGCTACGCAGGGCGTTCCGGCATATGGCTCGGCAGCCGGGATTCGCGGCCTGGTTCCGCATGTGGGCAAGGCTGGAGAGGCAGGCGGTCAGTCTCGACACATACGAGTGCAGGCTGGTGCCGGGGCTGATGCAGCCCGAGCCCTACGTACGGGAGGTGTTCGAGAACGCGGTCCCGCCCCTCACCGACGAGGAGTTGGCGGCACAGGTTGCCGCTCGCATGGAGCGCCAACAGCTCCTGCGGGAGCGTCCCAACACCTCGTTCAGCTTCATCATCGAGGAGAGCATCCTTCGCAGGGATCTGGGCGGTCCGGCGGTGACACGTTGCTTGCTGGATCGCATGCTGGAGTGCGCGGGGCGGCGCAATGTGGCCCTCCAGATCATGCCGCTGGAGCGCAAGCAGCACGCAAGTCTGGCGGGACCGCTGCAACTTCTGGAGACCCCTGATGGACGCCGGTTCGCCTACGCCGAAGGGCACATGAACGGTTGGCTGATTACCGAGCCGAAGGACGTGGTCGTACTCAGTCAGCGTTATGCGAGACTGCGCTCGCAGGCCCTCACTCCCGAGGACTCCGTGGGTCTGCTGGAGCGACTGCGAGGAGCCTTATGAGCACCGTCGAACTCGCCTGGTTCAAGTCCAGTTACAGCAGCGATCAGGGCGACAGCTGTATCGAAGTCGCCCCCACCCCCACCACCATCCACATCCGCGACTCAAAAGACCCAAGCCGCCCCCACCTCGGCCTCACCCCCGCCGCCTGGGCCACCTTCATCGCACACGCCGCCGCCCGGGCGGACTGACCCAGGCCGCCCGGGCCCCCTGTAGCCTTCACGCTGACCCCGGTTTTCCGGAAGGATCCTGCAAGGTTTCGGCAACGGAGGTGGGCGCAGTGGCCCGGGAGAGCATCAAGAACAAGGTGACCATCACCGAGATCGCCCGGCAGGCCGGGGTCTCGGTCCCCACCGTGTCGCGTGTCGTCAACGGCCGCTCCGACGTGTCGCCGGAAACCCGGTCCCGGATCGAGGATCTGCTGCGGCGCCACGGCTACCAGCGCAAGTCCGCCGCTCAGCGCGACCGGGCCGTCCTCATCGACCTGGTCTTCAACGACCTCGACAGCCCTTGGGCGGTGGAGATCATCCGCGGTGTGGAGGAGGTCGCGCACGCGTCCGGCGTGGGCACCGTGGTGTCCGCCATCCACAACGCGTCGGGCTCGGCGCGGCAGTGGATGACCAACCTGCGTACGCGCGCGTCGGACGGGGTGATCCTGGTGACCTCCGTCCTCGAACCCCGTCTGCACGAGGAGCTGCGGCGCCTCGGCGTCCCGCTCGTCGTCGTCGACCCCTCGGGCTCGCCCTCCCTGGACGCGCCGACCGTCGGCGCGACCAACTGGGCGGGCGGCATGGCCGCGACGGAACACCTGCTGGGTCTCGGCCACCGCAGGATCGGCTTCATCGCCGGGCCGCAGCGGCTGCTGTGCTCGCGGGCACGGCTCGACGGCTATCGCGCGGCCCTCGAGGGCGCGGACGTCGCGGTCGACGACGCCCTGATCGTGCCGGGCGACTTCTATCACGCGGCGGGCTTCGACGGCTGCAACGTCCTGCTCGACCTGGACGAGCCGCCGACCGCGCTGTTCGCCGCCAGCGACCAGATGGCCCTCGGCGCGATCGAGGCCCTCAGGCGCCGCGGGCTTCGCGTGCCGGAGGACATGAGCGTCGTGGGGTTCGACGATCTGCCCGAGGTCCGGTGGTCGGCTCCGCCGTTGACGACGGTTCGCCAGCCCCTCGCGGACATGGGCAAGTTGGCGACCCGCACGGTGCTGCGGCTCGCGGCCGGCGAGGAGCCGGCGTCCCCTCGGGTCGAGCTCGCCACCGAGCTCGTCGTACGGGCGAGTACGGCAGCGCTTGCCGGCCGTTCCTGACGGCGGCGTGCCCCACGTTCCTGGCAGGTCTGACGTGCCTGCCGGTCCGCCTCGATCTCGATTACTCCGATATTTGTCAGGAGCGTTGACATACCTGTCGGACGCCCGTAACTTCCGTGCGCACTTAACCGATAATTTTCGGGCAACCTTCCGGAAGGTGTGCGATGCGAGCGTTGGGCAACACCTCACTCTCCCGCCGCGGATTCCTGGCGGCCTCCGCGGCGACCGGCCTGGGGGCGGCCGCCCTGAGCGCGTGCGGTTCCTCGGACGGCGGGAACAGCTCGGGCAAGACCGAGATCGAGTGGTGGAACATCACCACCACCCAGCCCGCGAAGAAGCTGTGGGCCCAGCGGGCCAGGGAGTTCGAGGCCGCGCATCCCGACGTGAAGATCAAGATCGTGACGCTGGAGAACGAGGCGTACAAGTCCAAGATGACCGCGCAGACCGCCTCCGGGAAGCTGCCGGACATCTACCACACGTGGGGCGGTGGCGTCCTCAAGCAGCAGATCGACGCGGGTCTGGTCGAGGACCTGACGGACAAGGTCGCGTCCTGGACGAAGGACTTCATGCCCGCCGCGGTCGAGGCCTACCGGTTCGAGGACAGGGCGTACGCCGTCCCCTTCGACATCGGCATGGTCGGCTTCTGGTACAACAAGGCGCTCTTCAAGCAGGCCGGCATCGACACCCCGCCCACCACCTGGTCCGGCTACCTCGACGCCGTCCAGGCCCTCAAGGACGAGGGGATCACGCCCATCGCCCTGGCCGGCAAGGAGAAGTGGCCCGGCATGTACTACTGGGCGTACCTCTCGATGCGTGTCGCGGGCCTGGAGGCGATGCAGAAGGCCTCCGACGACGCCGACTTTACCGGTGAGGACTTCGTCAAGGCCGGCGAGCACCTCAAGGAACTCGTCGCCCTCAAGCCCTTCCAGAAGGGCTTCCTCGGCGCCGCCTACTCCACGCCCACCGGCGAGGCGGCCACGATGGGCAACGGCAAGGCGGCCATGGAACTGATGGGCCAGTGGGCGCCGGTCGTCCAGAACGACTCGGGCAAGGGCATCGGCAAGGACCTCGGCTTCTTCTCCTTCCCCGGCGTGGAGGGCGGCAAGGGCGCGCTCACCGAGGTGTTCGGCGGGGGCGGCGGCCACGCGGTGCGCAAGGGCGCGCCGGAGGCGGCGGTGGAGTTCCTGAAGTTCTTCGCGGAGAAGGAGTTCGCCGAGAAGCTCGTCAAGGAGACCGGGCTGATACCGGTGTCCAAGGCCGCCGAGGGCGCGCTGACGGATCCCAACCTCACCGCCGTCTCGGACGCACTGAACAAGTCCACCGGCTTCCAGCTCTACCTCGACCAGGCCTACGCCCCCGCGGTCGGCCAGGAGATCAACGACAGCGTCGCCGCGCTCCTCGCGGGCTCCAAGTCGCCCGAGCAGGTGACGCGTTCGGTCACGCAGGTCGCCAAGAGCGAGGGCTAGCGGCGGCCGATGACGCATCCGACCTCTACCCCGACCTCGATCACTTCATCGCCGACCTACGCGCCGGACGCCGGCAAGTCTCCCCGCCCGGCGCCCGATTCACCCGGCCCGGCCGCCCGGCGGCCTGCCCTGCGCCGGGTGCGTGACTGGCTGTCGGCCTTCGTCTTCACCGTCCCGGCCCTCGTCCTGTTCGGCCTGCTCGTGCTCGTGCCGATGGGCTACGCGTTCTACATCAGCTTCTTCAACTGGGGTGGATTCGGAACGCCTTCGGACAGCGTGGGGTTCGACAACTACACCCGGCTCCTCGACGACCCGGTGTTCCTGGGCGACCTGTGGCGCGGCGTCCTGCTCATCGCGTTCTCCATCGTCCTTCAACTGCCGTTCGCGCTCGCGATGGCCGTGTTGCTGAACCAGAGGCTGCGCGGCCGGGCCGTCTACCGGATGCTGTTCTTCGCGCCGTACATCCTGTCCGAGGTCATCACCGGTGTGCTGTTCAGCATGATCTTCGCGCCGGGTGAAGGGCTCGCCGACAAAACCCTCGACGCGATCGGGTTCGGCGGGCTGGGCGGGGACTGGTTCGCCGGCCAGGACTCCGTCCTGCCCACGCTCTTCCTCGTCATGACCTGGAAGTACTTCGGCTTCCACATGATGCTGTACCTGGCGGGTCTGCAGGGCATCCCGGCCGAGTTGCACGAGGCGGCGCGCATCGACGGCGCCGGCGCCTGGCAGCGCTTCCGGCACATCACGCTGCCGCTGCTCGCGCCGACCCTCCGGATCAGCGTCTTCCTGTCCGTGATCGGCGCCATCCAGCTCTTCGACCTGGTGTGGGTGATCACTTCGGGCGGCCCCGACCACGCCTCCGAGACCATGGTCATCAGCCTCTTCCAGTACGGCTTCAAGCGCTACCAGATGGGCTATGCCAGTGCCATCAGCGTGGCGATGTTCCTGATCAGCCTCGTCTTCGCCCTCGCCTACCAGCGCTTCGTGCTGCGCCGCGACACCGAAGGAGCCATCACCACCATGCGAGCCAAACGATGAGCGCGTCGACGAGCGTGACCGGGGCCAAGAGCGCACCGCCGCGCGTCCCGGCCCACGTGCCGAAGAGCGTGCGGCGGCGCCGGAGGCTGCGCACCGTCCCCGTGTACGTGGTCCTCTGGGCGGTCGGCGTCTTCATGGTCACCCCGCTCCTGTACGCCCTTGTCTCCGGCTTCAAGTCGACCGACCAGCTGTCCGGCAACACCTTCGGCCTTCCGGACCCGTGGGTGACCTCCAACTACACGTCACTGCTCGGCTCGGGCGCGTTCTGGCGGTCCATCGGCAGCAGCACCGTGATCGCCCTGGCCACCGCCGTGCTGACGGTGGGGGCGGCGGCGCTCGCCGCGTACGCGCTGGCCCGGTTCGCCTTCCGGGGACGGGAGTTGCTGTTCACCGTCTTCACGATGGGGCTGATGTTCCCCTTCGCGGTGGCGATCCTGCCGCTGTTCATCCTGCTGCGCACCTTCGGGCTCCTGGACAACCCGTGGGGCGTGATCCTGCCCCAGGCGGCCTTCGGCCTGCCCATGACGATCGTCATCCTGCGCGGCTTCTTCCGGGAGATACCCGGGGAACTGGAGGAGGCCGCGACACTCGACGGCTGCTCGACCTTCGGTTTCTTCTGGCGCATCCTGCTGCCGCTGGCGCGCCCGGCCCTCGGCACGGTCTCCGTCCTCGCCATCGTGGGGAGCTGGAACAACTTCCTGCTGCCGCTGCTCGTCTTCAGCGAACCCACCTGGTGGACGATCCCGGTCGGCATCCAGCAGTTCCAGGGCCAGTACTCCTCCGATGTGGCCCGCATCTTCGCGTATCTGGTCCTCGCCATGGCACCCGCCCTGGCCTTCTACGCGGTCGCCGAGCGTCAGTTGATCGGTGGCATCACGCTCGGCGCGACCAAGGGCTGACCTTGCCGAATTCCCCTCTGGATGTGAGGAGTCACATGACCGAGCCCTGGCAGGACCCGGCTCTGCCCGCCGGCGCCCGCGCCGCCGACCTGCTCGCCCGCATGACCCCGCAGGAGAAGATCGCCCAGCTCTACGGCGTCTGGCCCGGCTCGAACTCGACCCCGGGCGGCGACATGGCCCCGCTGCAGCACGCGATGTCCGAGGACGTGGACCTCACCGAGCTGCTGCCGCACGGCCTCGGCCAGCTGACCCGGCCCTTCGGCACGGCGCCGGTCGATCCCGCCAAGGGCGCCGCCCGGCTGGCGTCCCTCCAGGAACGCGTCCGTGCCGCGAACCGCTTCCGGCTGCCCGCCCTCGCGCACGAGGAGTGCCTCACCGGCTTCACCGCCTGGCAGGCGACGGTCTTCCCCACGCCGCTCGCCTGGGGCGCCAGCTTCGACCCGGCGCTGGTGAAGGAGATGGCGTCGGCGATCGGCGCCTCCATGCGGTCGGTCGGCATCCACCAGGGTCTGGCGCCCGTCCTCGATGTCGTACGGGATCCGCGCTGGGGCCGTACGGAGGAGTCGATCGGCGAGGACCCCTACCTCGTGGCGACGGTCGGCACCGCCTACGTCCAGGGGCTGGAGGCGGCGGGCATCGTCGCCACGCTCAAGCACTTCGCGGGCTACTCGGCCTCACGCGGCGCCCGCAACCACGCGCCCGCCTCGATCGGCCCGCGCGAACTGGCGGACGTCATCCTGGCGCCGTTCGAGATGGCCGTACGGGAGGGCGGCGCACGGTCGGTGATGGCGGCGTACAACGACATCGACGGGCTGCCCGCGCACGCGCACCGCGGACTGCTCACCGAACTTCTGCGGGAACAGTGGGAGTTCACCGGCACGGTCGTCTCCGACTACTTCGGCGTGTCCTTCCTTGAGGCGGCGCACCAGCTCACGGACTCCCCGGCGGGGGCGGCGTCGCTCGCGCTCGCGGCGGGCGTGGACGTGGAACTGCCGGCGGTGCGGTGCTTCGGAGCGGGACCGCTGGACGAGGAGCTGGTGGACCGGGCGGTGCTGCGGGTCCTGACACAGAAGTGCGAGGCGGGTCTGCTGGATCCGGACTGGGCGCCGCCCGGTCCCTCGTCCGATCTGGTCTCGTCCGACCCGGTGGATTTCGACCCGCCCGCCATGCGGGCCCTGGCAGGGCAGTTGGCCCAGGAGTCGGTCGTCCTGCTGGCCAACGACGGCATCCTGCCGCTCGCCGCCTCCGAGGCGCGGCGTATCGCGGTCCTCGGCCCGCACGCCGACGACCCGGCGGCCATGCTCGGCTGCTACACGTTCCCCCGCCATGTCCTCCTGGACCACCCCGAGGTACCGATGGGCGTCGCCGTGCCGACGCTGCTCGAAGCGCTGCGCGCGGAGCTGCCGGACGCGGACTTCGTGGACGATCCGGCGGCGGCCGAGGTGTGCGTGGTCGCGGTCGGCGACCGGTCGGGGCTGTTCGGGCGCGGCACGTCGGGGGAGGGGTGCGACGCGGCGGACCTCGAACTGCCCGAGGGGCAGGGTGAGTTGGTGGACGAGGCGCTGGCGTCGGGAACGCCGGTCGTGCTGGTCGTGCTGTCGGGCCGCCCGTACGCGCTCGGGCGCTGGGCGGACCGGGTCGCGGCGGTGGTGCAGGCGTTCTTCCCCGGCGAGGAGGGAGGACCCGCGGTGGCGGGCGTCCTGTCGGGGCGGGTCAATCCGTCCGGGCGGCTTCCGGTGAGCGTGCCGCGCGACCCCGCCGGGCAGCCGTGGACGTATCTCGCGCCGCCGCTCGGACAACGAGGAGAGGCGAGCAACCTCGACCCCACACCGCTGTTCCCGTTCGGACACGGGCTGTCCTACACGACGTACGACTGGCAGACACCGTCGGTCGACGACGACTCGTTCCCGACGGACGGCGAGACCACGCTGCGCCTGACGGTGCGCAACAGCGGGTCGCGGCCCGGCGCGGAGGTGGTCCAGCTCTATCTCCATGACCCGGTCGGCAAGGTGGCCCGCCCGGTGGCCCGTCTTGTGGGCTATGCGCGCGTGCCGCTGGAGGCGGGGGCGTCGGCGGAGGTCCACTTCACGTTTCCGGCGGACATGGCCGCGTACACGGGCCCGGAAGGTGACCGGATCGTCGAACCCGGAGCGCTGGAGCTGCGGTTGGCCGCGTCCTGCGCCGAGGGTGATGTGCGGTATGCGGTGCCGGTGACGCTGACCGGGCCGGAGCGGGTCGTGGGCCGGGAGCGGCGGATGCGGTGCGAAGTACGGGTGAAATGAGATGGGCGTGGTCATGAAGCGCCCGGCTCACGCCGTGTCCCAGCCCGCGACGCTCGCCGAGATCGCCAGAGCGGCGGGAGTCTCTGCTCCGACTGTTTCGAAGGTGCTCAACGGTCGTGCCGATGTGGCACCGGCGACCCGGACCCGGGTCGAGGAGCTCCTGCGCCGGCACGGCTATCGGCGCCGCCGGGCCGAGGCGTCCCGGTCGCCTCTGATCGACCTGGTCTTCCACGAGCTGGAGAGCGCCTGGGCGTTGGAGGTCATCCGGGGCGTCGAGAATGTCGCGCGGGGCGAGGGCCTGAGCGTGGTGCTCTCCGAGAGCGCGGGCCGGCCCACCCCCGGGCGTACCTGGGCCGACCAGGTCGCGGCCCGGCGGCCGCACGGTGTCGTGCTCGTCCTGAGCGGGCTCGGCGAGTCCCATCGGGCGCTGCTGACCAGCCGTTCCATTCCGTTCGTGGTGATGGATCCGGCGGGCGACCCCGGCGACGACGTGCCGTCCGTCGGCGCCACCAACTGGCAGGGTGGGCTGGCCGCGACCCGGCATCTCGTGTACCTCGGTCACCGGCGGATCGGCGTGATCAGCGGGCCCTTGCAGATGATGTGCAGCCGGGCGCGTCTCGACGGCTACCGGGCCGCGCTCGAAACGGCCGGGCTGCCCGTGGACCCCTCGCTGATCCGGGCGGGCGACTTCCACCACGAGGCCGGCCACCGGGCCGGGCTGGAGCTGCTGCGGCTGCCCAACCGCCCGTCCGCGGTCTTCGCGGGCAACGACCTGCAGGCCCTCGGGCTGTACGAGGCGGCCCGTGAGCTTGGGCTTCGCATCCCGGAGGATCTCAGCGTCGTCGGCTTCGACGACCTCCCCGTGGCCCGCTGGGCGGGACCGCCGCTGACCACCGTGCGGCAGCCGCTCACGGAGATGGCCGAGGCGGCGGCCCGGCTCGTCCTCGACCTCGGACGCGGGGAGCGGCCGCCGACGGTGACCCAGGTGGAGGTGGCGACGAGTCTGGTGGTGCGGAGCAGTTGCTGTCGGTGGGATGCCGAAAATTTCGCAGAAGCCGGAGGTGTCTGAGGAAACTCAACGAAAGATGAGAGTTTCCTCAGGAAAGGCGGTAAGGGGTTCCTGCTCGTAACAATTCGGACTTACGTTCCTCTGTGTGAGCGGAGAAGACGAGCACGAGGACGACAACGGGGGTGTCGTGCGACGCGGTGACCGGCGGGCACGACTGCTGAAGATCACCGGAATCGTGCTCGGTTGCGCCCTCGTCGTCTCGGCCGCCGGAGTGGCATGGGCCTACTGGCATCTGAACCGCAACATCCAGAGCGTCGACATCGACAGCGCACTGGGCGACGACCGTCCGGCGAGGGCGATGGTGACGCCGGCCCCGGCCGGCTCCGGCTCTGACTCCGGCTCCGGCGTCGACTCCGCCGCGGCCGAGTCGCTGCCGAGCGGTGCGATGAACATCCTCGTCCTCGGCTCGGACTCGCGCAGCGGCAAGCGGAACGCCTCGCTCGGTGGCGGTGGTGCGAGCTCGGGTGCCCGCTCCGACACGGCGATGGTCGTTCACATCGACGAGGGCCGCACGGAGGCGACGATCGTGAGCATCCCGCGCGACACGCTCGTCACCCGCCCCGCGTGCCCGCGGGAGTCCGGAGGCTCGACGCCGGTCGCGTACGGCGTGATGTTCAACAGCGCGTACTCGGTGGGCGGTCCGGTCTGCGCGGTCAAGACGGTGGAGTCCCTGACGAACGTCCGCATGGACCACTACATGGAGATCGACTTCTCCGGCTTCGCGGACCTGGTCGACGCGCTGGGCGGCGTGACGGTGACGACGGACGAGGACATCTCCGACGAGCAGAGCCACCTGAACCTGAAGGCGGGCACCCACGACCTGGACGGCACTGAGGCACTGGCCCTCGCCCGCACCCGCCACGGCATAGGCGACGGCAGCGACCTGGGCCGCATAGGCCTCCAGCAGACCCTGGTGAAGGCCCTGCTGGACCAGATCTCCGCCACCGATCTCCTCACCCGTCCCGCCCAGCTCTACACCGTCGCCGACACCGTCACGGGCAGCCTCACCACGGACACGGGCCTCGACTCCCTGACCGAGCTGATGCGCCTGGGCCAGAGCCTGAAGGGCCTTACCTCGGCCGACACCAAGACGGTGACGATGCCGGTGGTCACGGCCCCGTCCGACCCCAACCGGGTGGTGGCGGACGAGCCGGAGGCGCGGGAGCTGTGGGCGTCGCTGAAGTGACCTGACCGCACGTCGGGGCGAGCTTCGGCTCTGAACCAGCTTGGCCGCCCGGCCCCGGGGGTGTCTGATGGTGGCGTGAGAGCAGAGCCGCCGGACCAGCACGGACCGGACCAGCACGGACCGGACCAGCGCAGAGGTGCCGCTCAAAGCGCCACCGAGACCGTCTTCCGCATCGAGTCGCCTCGCATCATCGCGGGCGTCGCACGCATCGTGCGCGACGTCGGCATCGCCGAGGAACTCGCGCAGGACGCGCTGGTCGCCGCCCTGGAGCAGTGGCCCAGGGACGGCGTCCCGAACAACCCCGGCGCCTGGCTCATGGCCACGGCCAAGCACCGGGCGATCGATCTCGTACGGCGGCGGGAACGGTACGCCCGCAAGCTGGAGGAGATGGGCCGCGACCTGGAAAGGTCCGCCTCCGCCTCCGAGTACGTGAACGAGCCGTCCGACCCCGACGACATCGACGACGACTTGCTGCGGCTGGTCTTCATGGCCTGCCACCCCGTGCTCTCCGCCGACGCCCGCATCGCCCTCACGCTGCGGCTGCTCGGCGGACTGACCACCGCCGAGATCGCCCGCGCCTACCTCTCCCCGGAGGCGACCATCGCGCAGCGCATCGTGCGCGCCAAGCGGACGCTCGCCGCGAAGGGAGTCGCCTTCGAGGTGCCGTACGGGCCGGAGCGCGAAGCCCGGCTCGGTTCCGTGCTCGAGGTCATCTACCTGATCTTCAACGAGGGGTACGCGGCCACCGCCGGGGACGACTGGTTGCGGCCGGCGCTCTGCGAGGACGCGCTCCGGCTCGCCCGGGTGCTGGGCGAGTTGATGCCCAAGGAGCCGGAAGTGCACGGTCTGGCGGCCCTGTTGGAGCTGCAGGCGTCGCGCTCGGCGGCGCGCACCGGACCGTCGGGGGAGTTGGTCCTGCTCAAGGACCAGAACCGGGCCCGCTGGAACCGCATGCTGATCCGCCGCGGTTTCGCCGCCCTCGCCCGCGCGGAGGCCGTCTCGAACGGCGGACCGGGACCGTACGTCCTCCAGGCCGCCATCGCCGCGTGCCACGCCCACGCGTACACGTACGAGGAGACGGACTGGGGCCGGATCGCCACGCTGTACGGGTTCCTGGCCGCCCGCATTCCGTCCCCCGTCGTCGAGTTGAACCGGGCCGTCGCCGTCTCCATGGCCGAGGGTCCCGAGCCTGCCCTCGCGCTCGTCGACGCCCTCGCCGCCGAACCCGCCCTGCGCGGCTACCACTTGCTGCCCAGCGTGCGCGGCGATCTGCTGACGCGCCTGGGGCGTACGCCGGAGGCACGGGCGGAGTTCGCACGGGCGGCCTCACTCACCCGCAACGAGCGCGAGCGCGAGCTGCTGCTGGCGCGGGCCGAGGAGTGCGACAGGGCTTAGGGCCTGCACGGCGGATCATGGCCGGGTCCGCTCCTGATCCGCCGGACAGGCCCTGGGCCGGTCAGGAGGCGCAGAGGCAGAACGGGTGGCCGGCCGGGTCCGCGTACACCCGCCAGGTCCGCTTCCGGTCCTCCGCGTCGAGCACCTTCGCGCCCAGCGCCAGGACCTCCTTCTCCGCCGCGTCCATGTCCTCGACCGTCAGGTCCAGATGGAACTGCTGCGAGCCGTCGGGCGCGGGCCACTTCGGCGCTACGTGGCCGGGGGCGGCCTGGAACGCCAGCGGGTGCCCTCCGGGGACGCGCAGGTCGACCCAGCCCTCGTCCTCCTCGATCTCACCGCCCAGAATCCCGGCGTAGAACTCGGCGAGGGCACGCGGATCGGGACAGTCCAGGACGACGACGCCCAGCTTGGCGATAGCCATGACTTCCTCCTCGGTGCGGTTACCCCTATACGGGTCCAACTGGTAACCGTTACTGCATGCTGCCGCATCAGAGGTAACGTCGCAAGCATGAATGACAGAGCGCCCGCTCCCGGCGGCCTGCTCCTGATCCAGTCCCTGGTGAACACGCTGGACATCGAGTCGGGCGTCGATTCCCTGGACACGGCCGAGGGGCGCGCGGCGCTGGACCTGACGGAGGCCGGCGTACCGAGCGCGCGCGAACTGCGCGAATCGCTGCGTGCCGCGCTCCTGGCGCACGCGGGCCACCGGCCCCACCGCACGGTGCGCCCCCTGGGCGAGCTGCTCGCCTCGGCCCCGCTCGTCGTCACCGTCTCCCCGGCCGACGGCTCCGCGGCCCTGCGCCCCGCCGGCGACCCCGCCCCGCTCGCCTCCCGTGTGGCCCAGGCCGTCGCGGAGGCCGTCACGGCCGGCACCTGGCTCCGGCTGAAGGCCTGCGAGGCTCCGGACTGCCACTGGGCGTACTACGACCGCAGCCCGGCGGGCCGCGGCCGCTGGTGCTCGATGGCGGTGTGCGGGGCACGGGCGAAGATGCGCCGCTATCGCGCGAAGTAAGCATCTCGTCCGAGATGTCGCTCAGGGTTCGGCAGGCTGCTCCTCGTCTCGCCGGGCCGCCGACCGCGAGCCCACCAGGAGCAGGCACAGCACGGCCGCTCCGGCCACGATCCCGGCCAGTACGAGCAGCGGATCGAGTGGCCGTACCGACGCGGCGGGCTGCACCGCGGGGGCCGCGGCGGCGCTCGACGCCGGAGCGGCCGCCGCCGTCTCGGTCACGGACACACCGGGTGAGGGCGACTCCGCCTTCGGGGCCTTCGTCTTCTTGCTGCCGGCAGCCCCTTCGCCCGCCGGACTGGACGGCGGCCGACTCACCACGGTCCCGTGGTGACCCGAGGAGGTCTCCGCGTGCGTGTGAGTGGGTGGGGGCGCCGCCGAGGTGGCCGGCGCGCGGACCACGATCCGAGCCGTCATGTCCGGGTGGACCGTGCAGTAGTAGCCGTACGACCCGGCCTTCGTGAACGTGAAGCTCCAGCTCCGTCCCTTGTCCAGCATCGGTGAGTGGAACGACACGGGTCCGGAGGTTGTCTTCACGTCGTGAGGTGCGGTGTCCTGGTTCGTCCAGGTCACCGTGTCGCCGACGTCGACGGTCAGGACACTCGGCCCGAAGGCGTACCCCTTCATCAGCACCTGGTGCGAGGCTGCCGAGGCCTGCCCGGGTGCGGCCGACAGCAGGGCGAGCAGGGCGAGCGGGGCCAGCAGGGCGAGTACGACACCGAGCACCGCCCGCCGCGCCGCGCTCACGCGAACTCCCCCGCGATGAGCAGCCGCAGCCGGGAGGCCGGGCACAGCCGGGGCCATCGGAATCCGGTGGCACGCCGCAGAAGCCGGTACGGCAGCCGGGCCGTGCCCACGACGAGCAGCCGGTCGTCGGCGCGCTCGACCACGCGCAGCCGTAGCAGTACGGGGAAGGCGACACCGCGCAGTTCGAGGTCACCCGTCAGCCGCAGCCTCCTCCCGTGGTCGAGGAGTTCGACGTGCTCGGACGTGAGGGTGGCGCGCAGGGGGCTGCCGAGGACGAAACGGAACGAGGGCCGGGTCTGGGCGTCCTGGACCTCCTGGACCTCCTGGACCTTCGGGATCGTGAGTGCGGCCCCGGTGAGCAGGACGCGGCGCCGACGGGTCGCGAACGGGCCGTAGAACGCGGTGAGTTCGACGAGGGAACGGCCGGGCGCGACGGCGTACCGGCCGGGCAGTGGCAGCGGCGACGGGTCGGGGTTGTCGTCGGAGTCCGGCGGGGGCGGGGGCACGGCGGGCAGGGTGACGGTCGTCATCCTGGTTCTCCTTCGGGGAGAGGTGGGGCGCGGTGGGAGAATGGGGTGGACGCCGGTTCGGCCGACTGAGCCTCGGCCGAACCGGCGTCGCCTTGTGTGCCGTGTCAGCAGCTGCCGGTGAGGTAGCTCTCGGTGGGGGCGAGCATCTGCTCGGCCCAGATGGTGTGCATCTTCACGTAGCTGTCGGCGTTGAGCAGATCGGTGATCTGCTGCCCGGGCGACTGCTCCAGATGTGCCTTGTTGATGTGGTTCAGCAACACGCTCAGGGTGTCGTCGAGCGTGGCGCCCCCGCCCTCCGTGGCGGGCATGAGGATGCTCTCGACCCACACCGTGTGCGTCTTGATGTACGCGTCCAGCGCGAGCGCGTCCTGCACCTGCTGACCCGGAGAGCGCTCCAGGTGCGCGGAATTGAGGTGCTGCAGGATGGGCAGCAGCACGTCCTGGACGCTGGCGCACTGCTCGTCGTCACCGGAGCCGCCACCGCTGCCGCCACCGGAGGTACCGCCGGTGCTGCCTCCCGTGCCGCCACCGGAAGACCCGCCGGAGCTGGATCCGCCGGTGGATCCCCCCGACGAACCGCCGGTCGAACCGCCCGAGGTCCCGCCGGAGCCGCCCGTGGTCCCGCCGCTGCCGCCCGTGGTCCCGCCGCTGCCGTCCTCGACGACCTTCACGGACGAGACCATGTCCGGGTGCACCGCGCAGTAGTACTCGTACGTCCCCGCCGCGGTGAAGGTGTACGACCACGAGTCACCCTGTTCCAGCGTGCCCGAGTCGAACTTCTTCGGGCCCTTGGTCGTGGTGACCGTGTGCGGAACGCTGTCGTGGTTGGTCCACCGGACCGTCTCGCCGACCTTGACGACGAGCTGTTTGCCGTCGCCGAACTTGTAGTTCATGATGTCGATCTGGTAATCGGGCGCGGCGGCAGCGGCGGGCTGAGCCTCGGCCGCCGCGGCTGCGGGCGCCTGAGCCGCGCCCGCAGTCGAGTCGGTGGCCGTAGTGGATCCCGACGCCGCGTGCAGCAGCCCCAGGCTCAGCACCGCGGCCAGAGCCGCGCCGAGCCCGGCGACGACCAGGCCCCGGTTTCCGGCCGGGGGCCGGCGGTCCCGCTCGCTGTCGCCCGTTCCTTTGCTTCGTATCACTGCAACTCCTATTCCTTTCCAGGGAGTTCAGCGGCCGGGATCGGCCGTGACCAGGAGACTCGTCACGGCGAGCACGACGAGGACGAGCCCCGTCTCGGCCGCGACCGAGTAGCTGAAGGGCCGCACGGTGGCGGCGTCGCCGCGCAGCAGCACGGCGAGATCGAGACGCGTGCGCACCCACTGGCGACTGCGCTGTGCGGCCAGCAGAACAACGGCGAGCACACCGGTCTTGATGAGCAGCAGATGCCCGTACGAGGTGTGCAGCAGGGCACCGTACGAGCCCACGACCTGCCAGGCCAGCACCAGCCCGGCGGCGGCGATCGCGGCCACGGACGCGCCAGCGAGCTTCGAGTAGCCGGGCACGACCAGGGCCAGCTCGTCGGGGTCACGGCGCGGCAGCACGGCCACCGCGAGCATGACCAGACCGCCGATCCACAGGCTCGCGCCGAGCAGGTGGACCAGGTCGGCCACCGCACCCCAAGTGGGCCTGTTCCCCTCGGAGTTGTGGCCCACCATGCCGGCCGTACGCAGCAGACCGAGCGTGACGGCGAGGGCGCCCACACGCCAGCCCGGCGAGCGGGCGGTGCGCCCGCCGCCCTGCAGCAGCGCGGTCAGCACCACGGCGGCGAGCACCCACAGCAGGCCGCGGGCGGCGAGCGCGATGCCCGGCTTGGTGGCGAGGACGGACGCGTACGTCGCCGGGGTGAGCGCATCGCGGAGGCCGCCCAACTCGGCGTACGCGCCCTGCAGTCCGATCGTCGCGACGGTGGACAGCAGCCCGGCCGACCAGGCCAGCGTCAGCAGTGTTCTGGCCCTTCGCTCGTCCGCGCCGCGTGGCCACAGCAGCGCGACGAAGGCCAGCCCACCGACGAAGAGGGCCAGCGAGAGATAGCCGGTCCAGCGAGCGGCGACGAGGCCTTTTCGCACCGAGGGGGAGGGCGCGGGGGCGGCCTCGTCGCCGTGGTCCCGGAGTGCGGCCGGGGCGCGGACGGCGAAGGCGAGCCGCCCGGAGGAGAGATGTCCGTCCTCCTCGTCGACGACGGACCAGGTGACGGCGAACTGGCCGTCGGCGGCTGCGGGCAGGGAGACCCGCACGGTGTCGCCGTTTCGGCGCGGCGCACGGGCCACCGGCAGCCGGTCGCCGGCCATGGTCATCACGCGTACGTCGGCGGGCTCGACCGGTTCGTCGAAGGTGAGAGTGAGGTGGTCCGGCCGGCGGTCGAGTTCCGCGCCGTCCTTGGGGGTGGAGCGGACCAGTTCGGTGTGGGCGGAGGCAGGAGTCGTGCAGAGGAATCCGTAGAGGAGTCCGGTGAGGAGAAGCAGCAGTAGCGGACGCCGGGCCGTCACGGCGTCACCGTCGGCGTGGCGAGTCCGACGCAGGGGGAGGGTCCCGGCTCGGGCGTCGAGGTGTCGTCCGCGGCGCCTGCGTTGGCCGCGTCCGTTCCGCCGACGAGGCCGAGCAGCTGTCCCCCGAATCCCGCGATCCCGGTCAGGAGCGGCTTCAGGAGGCGTACCTCGCCGTCCTCGCAGTCGGCGTCGGAAGAGCCGGGGGAGCCGTCGGGCCGCTCCGGGCTCGTGGAGTGGGACGGTGAGGGCGCGGGAGTGTCCATACCGTCGTGTCCGTGCCCCGAGCCGCCGCCCGTGGAACCGTGCCCGGCGTGACCGCCGCTGCCGCCGTCGATCGGCAGCTCGACGCCGCCCACCGGCAACTGCCCGGTTCCGGCGGGGACTTGACCGCCGGGCTGTACCGCGCCCGGCGCGGCCCCCGGTGGCGCCTGACTCGGCGGAGCCGTCGCGGCCGGAGGCGACGTGGGCGGGACGGCGGCCTGGGCGGACCCGGGCGCGTTCGGCGCCCCGATCCCCGACGCGTAACCGAGCACGATCACCACGGCGCCGACGAGCACCCCCGCGACTGCCTCGTCGCGGTGATCCCCCGGCCAGTCCGCCCTGCGGAACAACGGCATGATCACTCCTGGCATGGTCCGGTCATTCCGGTCAGTGAATGCGGACCAGTGGAGTGGGGCGCGGATTCGGAGCGGCTACGCGCCGGTTAATCGCCTGTTGCCTGGCTCTCTTTCGGGGGTACCCCTGCTGTGAGAACGGGCTACGTCGACGTTATCCCCGCAATTCGAGTGTGAAGAATTCGGGTGCGGGTGCAGCAATTCCGACACAATACTCGAATGCGATTACCCATTGAGGGGGCGCCGTGTTGAATATATGTCGGGCGAATACCGAACCGCCACAAGGCCGATGGAGCGATGGCTGCCGACAGGCGCCGACGACTGCTTGCCGACCCGTCAGGCCGAAGGCCGCCCCATGGCCCGGTAGGTCCACCCCGCCGCGCGCCATGCCGCCGGGTCCAGGGCATTTCGGCCGTCCAGGAGAATCCGCTGCGCGGCGGCCTCGCCGAGCCGCGCCGGATCCAGCTCGCGGAATTCGCGCCACTCCGTGAGATGCAGGACGACATCGGCGCCCCGTACTGCCTCGATCGCGGAATCGGCATACCCCAGCGTGGGAAAGAGCCGCCGCGCGTTCACCATTCCCTTGGGGTCGTAGACCGTGACCTGACCGCCCTGGAGATGAATCTGCCCCGCCACGTTCAGGGCGGGAGAATCCCGTACGTCGTCCGAGTCCGGCTTGAACGTCGCGCCGAGCACCGCGACCCGCTTGCCGAGGAACGCCCCGCCGCCGAGCGCCTCGCGGGCCAGCTCCACCATCTGGCCGCGCTGGCGCATATTGATGGAGTCGATCTCGCGCAGGAAGGTCAGTGCCTGGTCGGCGCCCAGCTCGCCGGCCCGGGCCATGAACGCGCGGATGTCCTTCGGCAGACAGCCGCCGCCGAAACCGATCCCGGCACGCAGGAACTTCTTCCCGATCCGCTCGTCGTACCCGATCGCCTCCGCCAGCTTGGCGACATCGCCGCCCGCGGCCTCGCACACCTCGGCCATGGCGTTGATGAAGGAGATCTTGGTCGCGAGGAAGGAGTTCGCCGAGGTCTTCACCAGCTCGGCGGTGGGGAAGTCGGTCACCACGAAGGGCGAGCCCTCGGCGATCGGCGTCGCGTACACCTCGCGCAGCAGCTTCTCGGCGCGGTCGCCGCGCACACCCACGACGATGCGGTCGGGGTGCAGCGTGTCCTGGACGGCGAAGCCCTCGCGGAGGAACTCCGGATTCCAGGCCAGTTCGACGTCCTCGCCCGCGGGCGCCAGTTCCGCGAGGCGGGCCGCCAGCCGGTCCGCCGAACCGACGGGCACGGTCGACTTTCCGACGACGAGGGCGGGACCCGTCAGATGCGGGGCGAGTGATTCGAAGGCGGCGTCGACGTACGACATGTCGCACGCGTACTCGCCGTGCTTCTGCGGGGTGTTCACGCAGACGAAGTGGACGTCGCCGAACTCCGCGACCTCGGCCCAGTCCATCGTGAACCGCAGCCGCCCGCTGGCCCCTTCGATGCCCGCGACGTGCTTGCGCAGCAGCTCTTCCAGCCCCGGCTCGTACATCGGGACCTCGCCCCGCTGGAGCATCTCGATCTTCTCGGGAACGACATCGAGACCCAGTACCTCGAAACCGAGTTCGGCCATCGCCGCGGCGTGCGTGGCACCGAGATAACCGGTGCCGATCACGGTGATCTTCAAGGCCATGTCCGCTCCAGTAGGTGTCGGGCGTAGGTGAGCTGCCCGAGCGAGCATAGTCGGGGCGTGGCCCGCCCCCTCACGGGGCAACTTTCCCGTGTCCTGCCCGCTGCCGTTCCTGCCGACCGTTCGCGTTGTCGTCAAGCTCACTTGTCACTTGTCGTCAAGCTCACGTATCACTCGCGTGGCCGGACCCCTAAAATTCGAGTTACTTAACGGTAGTTAGCGTCAGCATCGCAGTGTCTTTGGAGCGTGAGAGACCTTGGCCGGATCGGCTGATTTCGACCTGTACCGCCCGTCCGAGGAGCACGACATGCTCCGTGACGCCATACGTTCGCTCGCCGAGGCGAAGATCGCGCCGTACGCGGCGATCGTGGACGAAGAGGCCCGCTTCCCGCAGGAGGCGCTCGACGCGCTGGTCGCCAACGACCTGCACGCGGTGCACGTACCGGAGTCGTATGGCGGTGCGGGCGCGGACGCGCTGGCGACGGTGATCGTGATCGAGGAGGTGGCCCGCGCCTGCGCGTCCTCCTCCCTGATACCGGCGGTGAACAAGCTGGGCTCGCTCCCCGTCATCCTCTCCGGCTCGGAGGACCTGAAGAAGAAGTACCTGTCCCCGCTGGCCAAGGGCGACGGGATGTTCTCGTACTGCCTCTCCGAGCCGGACGCGGGCTCGGACGCGGCGGGCATGAAGACGAAGGCGGTCCGCGACGGGGACTCGTACGTCCTGAACGGCGTGAAGCGCTGGATCACGAACGCGGGCGTGAGCGAGTACTACACGGTCATGGCCGTGACGGATCCCACGAAGCGCTCGAAGGGCATCAGCGCCTTCGTCGTCGAGAAGTCGGACGAAGGCGTCTCCTTCGGCGCACCGGAGAAGAAGCTCGGCATCAAGGGCTCGCCGACGCGCGAGGTGTACCTGGACAACGTCCGCATCCCCGCCGACCGCATGATCGGCGAGGAGGGCACGGGCTTCGCGACGGCCATGAAGACCCTGGACCACACCCGCATCACGATCGCCGCACAGGCGCTCGGCATCGCACAGGGCGCCCTCGACTACGCCAAGGGCTACGTCCAGGAGCGCAAGCAGTTCGGCAAGCCGATCGCCGACTTCCAGGGCATCCAGTTCATGCTCGCCGACATGGCCATGAAGATCGAGGCCGCCCGCCAGCTGACGTACGCCGCCGCCGCCAAGTCGGAGCGCGGCGACCGCGACCTCACGTTCCAGGGCGCCGCCGCCAAGTGCTTCGCCTCGGACGTGGCCATGGAGGTCACCACGGACGCTGTCCAACTCCTCGGCGGCTACGGCTACACCCGTGACTACCCGGTCGAGCGCATGATGCGTGACGCGAAGATCACGCAGATCTACGAAGGCACGAACCAGGTCCAGCGCATCGTCATGGCGAGGAACCTGCCGTAACGCGACGTCAGACGCCGAAGGGCCCCGCCGGGACATCGGCGGGGCCCTTCGACATGCGTGTGAAGGTGGCTCAGTTGCCCGAGACCGTCACCTTCTCGTCGTTCTTCAGCTGGCCCACCAGGGTCTTGACCTTGGCGGTGTCCCACTGGAGGTTGCCGTTGGCGGAGTTGCCGGAGATCGGCATGTTCATGGACTTGCCGTCGCCGCCGGTGATGCCCTTCATGGCCCAGAACATGGAGGCGAGGTCGAAGAGGGACATGTCCTTGTCGACGGTGAGGGTGTCGAGGCCGGCGCCCATGGTCGGGTAGAGCTTGAAGGGGTTGAGGATCGTGGACGGCGTCGCGGTCTGGTTGGCGAGGGCCGAGAGGAACTTCTGCTGGTTCTTCGTACGGTCCAGGTCGCTGCCCGCCAGTGCGTACCGCGTACGGACGAAGGCCAGTGCCTGCTCGCCGTTGAGGGTCTGCTTGCCCGCCTCGAAGTCGGCGCCGGACTTGGAGTCCTTCATGCCGCCCTTGGGGATGTCGATCTCCACGCCGCCCACCGAGTCGACGATCTTGGCGAAGCCGGCGAAGCCTATCTCCGCGTAGTGGTCGATGTGCAGGCCCGTGTTCGCCTCGACGGTACGCACGAGCAGCTCGGGCCCGTCCTCCGCGTACGCCGCGTTCAGCTTCACCTGGCGGCCGGTGCCCTGGTAGACCTTGCCGGAGTCCGAGCCCTTGAAGGTCGGGATCGTGACATTCGAGTCGCGCGGCAGCGAGATCATCGTGTTCCCGTTGTCGCCGACGTGCAGGATCATCATCGAGTCCGTGCGCTTGCCCTCGGCCGAGCCCGTGCGGAGCTTCTTCTTCTCCTCGGCGGACAGGCCCTCGCGGCTGTCGGAGCCGACGATCAGGAAGTTGGTGCCCTCGCCCGTCTCGGGCCGGTCGATCACCTTCGACAGGTCGACCTCGCGCTTGAGCTTCGAGTCGGCCCAGAAGTACGTACTGACGGAGACCACGACCAGCAGGGTGACCAATGTGATCGTGGTCCACTTGATGCGGCGGCCCCAGTTCGGCGCGGGCCGCGCACGCCGGCCGCGGAAGCCGGGCTCGTCCGGACCGCCGCCGCCCGACGAGCCGTACACCTGGCCCGTGTTGTAGCCGCTGTCGTAGCGGTCGCCGCCGGGCTCGTCGTCATAGCCGTACCCGTCGTTGTAGGTCGGCTGTCGCGGTACCCCGCCGTAGGGCGGCGCCGACGGGCGCGGGCCGGAGCCCGGGCCACGCCGCACCTGCCGCATTACGCGCGCGCCCTCGGGCTGGGCGCTCGCGCTGCCGCGGCCGTAACGGTCGCCGCCGTTGTCTCCGGACCATCCCTCGGGCCTAAAGTTCATGCGCACCAGTGTGCAGTGCCCGAGTGTGTGCCTCACAAGAGTCGGCGGAAAATCACACCACGCCTGTTGCAAACCTGATGCACAAACTGCACGACCTGCCCCGGCATAAGGTGGAGGCCCTGACAGAACAGGCCCCGGCCCCGGAGTCCGATATACCGGGCAAGCCGACTTCCTTCATCGACCGCTGAGGCCACCGACCGTTTTCAGCCACTCCCCGCCATGGTCTGCGGTCCATCTCGGCCCGCGGTCCATCTCGGCTCGCGGTCCATTACGGCTCGTGGTCCGTCATGACCTACGGACACACCACCTGGTCGCCCCTCACCACCGCGGACTCCCGCTGCACCGGCTCCTCCGCCCGTACCCTCCGCACCTCCCGGAAGTCCAAGCCCGCGATCACCTTCAACGTCTGCCCCTGCCCCTGGACCGCCCGCAGCTCGCTGCCCGGCAGTGCCGCCGCGAGCGAAGTCGCCGAGCGGTCCCAGCGGGGGTCGTACGTGATGACGGTGCGGTGCGCGGCACGTTCGCGGGCGTTCACCGGCGTACGTGTCGTATGGAACCCGGTCGCCCGCAGCTCGCTGTCGAGGCGTTTGCCGAGACCGGCGATCCTCGTGCCGTTCTCGACCTGGACCCTGATCTGCTGCGGGGCGACATCGACGGTCACGGTCTTCGGCGCCCTGGCCTGGTGCGCGGCGAGCGGCTTGTCCTCACGCATGGCACGGAAGAGACGTTCCGCCTTCTTCTCGTTCCACTTAAGCGTCGAGCCGATGCCCTTCACGACGTGCCCCATCCGCCCGAGCGGGACCGTCGTGAACTCCGACGAGGACGGCGAGAAGTTCCGCATCGCCCGCCCCAGAGCGATCATGTCGTCAGGCCCGAACCCTTCGTCCGCCCGCACCGATCCGAACGCGGCGTGCGTCAGCTCCCGGAACTTCACCGGGTTCAGCAGAACTCCGGACGACGTGGCCCGCTCGACCAGCGCGGCCAGGAAGCGCTGCTGGCGCTGCATCCGGCCGAGGTCGGAGGCGCCGTCGACGTACCGCGAGCGCACGTACTGGAGTGCCTGGCCGCCGTTCAGCTCGTGCGTCCCCGCCGGCAGGTTGAGCCCGGTGTGCGAGTCCTTCAGCGGCCGCACCGTACAGATCCGCACCCCGTTGAGCACGTCCACCGTCTTCATGAAGCTGGTGAAGTCGACCTCCAGGTAGTGGTCGATCTTCAGGCGGGTCATGTCCTCGACGGTGCGTACGGTCAACTGCGGACCGCCCTCCGCGTATGCGGCGTTGAGCTTGACCGGGTGCGATTTGTGGTGTTCTCCGGTGGTTTGGTCGGTATGCGCGGGCATCTCGGCGTATGAGTCGCGCGGCAGGCTCACGACGCTGGCCCGTTTCCGGTCCGCCGAGATGTGCACGATCATCATGGTGTCCGTGCAGTGGCAGGGGGCGCCGCCGAGCCGGTACTCGTTCTTCTCCGCCTGTGTGATCTTGTGCCGTTCGTCGGTGCCGACCAGCAGGACGTTCATGCCGTGGCCCTTCACGGGCCGGTTCTTCATGTCCTTGAAGGGGTCGACCCGCTTGATTTCGGTATCGACGCGGGTGACCAACGCGTGCCCGATGCCGGCCGCCGCGAGCACCACCACGGAGACCGAGGTCGTCGCGCGCATGACCCACCGCGGCTGTTTGCGTCGTACGGACGGACGCGCCGGGCGCTGCCGCGGAGGCCGGGCAGGGGATCGGGGCGGCTTGGGCACGGGGGGACACCTCCGCGTGGGACGGGTGCGTGATCCGTGAGCACCGTAGGCCCATACGATCGGCTTATCGGCGCAGCGCCCCGGGCGGCGCGCGACCGTGTCCCCCGTTCGCGGTAACGTACCCCCCGTTGTTGCTTTCCCGGGGGTCGACCTCAGGACCCCGGCCCCCGGAGCCCCGGACCCCGGCCGAGAAGACGAGATGGAACCCCAGCGCGTGAATTCCGACGGGCGCCTCCCCGCCGTATCCGTGATCATGCCCGTTCTCGACGAGGAGCGGCATCTGCGCGGAGCCGTCCAAGCGATCCTCGCTCAGGAGTACACGGGCGAGATGGAGGTCGTGATCGCCCTCGGTCCCTCCACGGACCGTACGGACGAGATCGCCGCGGAACTCGTCGCCGAGACCGCGTCCCACCCGAACAAGCGCGTGCACACGGTCCCGAATCCGACCGGGCGCACCCCCGCCGCGCTGAACGCCGCGATCAAGGCGTCCCGCCACCCCGTCGTCGTACGCGTCGACGGTCACGGCATGCTCTCGCCGGACTACATCGCGACCGCCGTGCGCCTCCTGGAGGAGACCGGCGCGCAGAACGTCGGCGGCATCATGCACGCCGAGGGCGAGAACGACTGGGAGCACGCTGTCGCGGCCGCCATGACCTCGAAGATCGGCGTGGGGAACGCGGCGTTCCACACCGGCGGTGAAGCGGGTCCCGCCGAGACGGTCTACCTCGGTGTCTTCCGGAGGGAGGCCCTCGAGCAACAGGGCGGCTACAACGAGGAGTTCATCCGCGCCCAGGACTGGGAGCTGAACTTCCGCATCCGGGAGGCGGGTGGGCTCATCTGGTTCTCGCCCGAGCTGAAGGTCTCCTACCGGCCGCGGCCGAGCGTGAAGGCACTGGCCAAGCAGTACAAGAACTACGGCCGTTGGCGCCACGTCGTCGCCCGCTACCACGAGGGCTCCATCAACCTGCGCTACCTCGCCCCGCCGACCGCGGTCTGCGCGATCGCGGCGGGCGTTGTGGTGGGCGCGGCGCTGACTCCGTGGGGTCTTGTGATCCCGGCCGGCTACCTCCTGGCCATCGCCGCGGGTTCCGTACCGGCGGGCAAGGGACTTCCGCTGAGGGCGCGGCTGCAGATCCCGGTCGCCCTCGCCACCATGCACATGTCCTGGGGCTGGGGCTTCCTCACCAGCCCGAAGGCCCTGGCGAAGAAGGTCATCGCCTCGCGGCGCCCGGCGGTGCTGAGCGAGGCCTGAGCCTCTGCCTGAGGCTTTGCCCGAGTCCCTGCCTGAGCCGTGTGGGTGTGGGCCGTCTCTCGCCGAGAGGCGGCCCACACTCCGTTACGACTTCCAGGTGAAGTTCGGGTCGACGTGCATGCAGGCCTTGTCGTTCGCGCCGTTCAGCGCGTCCGCCGACGTCGGAGTCTTGTCGTCCTCCTTCTCGGCCTGGTACGCCGTGCCCTCGCGCCAGTCCGCGCCCACGACCAGGGTCACCCCTGAGACGTCGGTCGACCTCTCCACCGAACGCAGCGGAATGCCGAGGGACTTGGCGACCTGCTGGGCATCACCCTCCAGCTCGGCGCTCGGATAGCGGACGACGGTCTTGTCCTCCGCCAGCTGCGCCGAGTGGTCGGCCGTCGCCTTGGTGAAGCCCTTCCCGACGAGCAGTCCGCTCACCGCGCCCGCACGCCCGGAGACGGGGGCGAGAGTGGACGTGCGCGTGCCGTTCTGCACCACGATCCCGATTTCGTCATCCGCTGCGGCCGGGTCTTTGGAGACCTTCTCCTTGGCCGGACTCTTCGCGCTCTTCCCGTCCAGGGCGATGTCCTCACGCACCAGCCGGAACAGCTTCTCCGCGTCACCCGGCTTGGGCACCACCCGCGCGCCGAGGTACTGGTACGGCATCGTCGTCATGGTGATGCGCTTCGGCGGTACCTTCCTCAGCTCGTTGCTGAGGTCGTAGAGCTTCTTGACGGTGTCCAGACCCGGGTCCACGGTGATGGCCTCGGTGGCCTTCTCGGCGAGTGTGCGCAGCTTGTTGGGATTGCTGAGGGTGGCGTTCTCGCGCAGCTCCCGGACCATCGAGTTCATGTACATGTGCTGCGCCTTGGCGCGGCCTATGTCGCTGCCGTCCTCGAAGCCGTAGCGGGTGCGCAGCCACTGCAGGGCCTGCTCGCCCTTCACGGGATGAGTGCCCTCCTTCATCTTCAGGCCGGAACCGTGGCCCTCGCTGTCGCGCGAGTAGATGTTGGCGTCCACGCAGACCGGGACTCCGCCGATGGCGTCCGCCATCGACACCACACCCGCGAAGTCGATCTTCATGAAGTGGTCGATGTGGATCCCGGTGAGCTCCTGCCAGGTGGCCACGGTGCAACCGGGGCCGCCGCGGCCGAGGGACTGGTTGGTCATCGTCAGCTGCGTGCTCGCCGGATAGACCTTGTCGTCCTCCGGATCGGTGCACTTGGGAATCTTCAGCAGGGTGTCGCGCGGCATGCTGATCACCGACATGTTGGAGCGGTCGGCGGACAGGTGCAGCAGCATCTGGACATCCGCGAGCGGTGTGCTGCCGAAGGTGTCCTTGGCGCCGCCCAGCTTCTGGTTCTCCTTCGAGTCCCGTGCGTCCGACCCGATGAGCAGGATGTTCAGGGGGGTCTGACCCGCCGCGTTCGGTGTCGGCTCTGCGATCTTCTTGTCGCCGAGGTTCAGGTCGTCCTGCTTGATCTTGCTGTTGAGATGCTCGTAGTACAGATATCCCGCGCCGGCGGTGCCGAGTATCAGTACGGCGAGCACGATCGCGAACCATCGAAGGATCTGCCGACCGCGCCGAGGTATCCGCGGCCCGCCCCCGTGCCGCCCTCCGCCTCCGTTACGTCTTCGGCCCCCTGGCGCTGGAGTGGAGTTCTCGCCCCGCGCCTCGTACCGGCTGTGGCCCCCGCTTCGGTCCGCCGAATGCGGGGCGCGTGATCTCGGCCCCTCCCCACGCACGCTGCTCTGCGCCATGTCCCTGCCTCCCACCCCTAGCGCCCACCTGCACACGGGTCCGTCCCGCGCCTTGTTAGACGCGGGACGGACCCATTAGGTCACTTGGCGCACTCAACCTTGTCCGCAGTGGACTTCTGGACATCCGACGCCTTCGACGGATTGGTCAGGGAAACCCCGGCCCCCTTGAAGTCCGCCCCCAGGGTGAGCGTTATCGCGGGCTGTCCCTGGGAGTTGGTCACGCTTTCGCCCGGCTTCATGGCCGATCCGGGCAGGCCCATGAGGTCGGCGAGCCTGCGTGCCTGGTCGGCCTGATCGGGAGCGTACTCGAGGGTTGTCTTCTTCAGGGTCGTCTCGGCGTTGCCCGCGTTCTCGGACTTGGTCACGCCCTCGTCGTTCTGCAGCCAGTTGAGGGTTTCCTGTGCGGAGCCGGCGGGGGCACCGCCGTTGAGGACCCGGACGCGTACCTCCGAAGCGTCGGCCTTGCTGCCCTTGAGGCGGGCGGCGACCTCGGCCTTCTCCTTCTTCTGCTGCTGCTTGACCGCGGTGAGCGATGTGTCGTCGCGGATCAGGGAGAACAGCTCGTCGGACTGGGGCTCCTGCAGGACGACCGTCGTCTTGACCTTCTCCGCGGGGTTGTCGATCACGGGCACGGTGGTGAAGGACAGGTTCTTGGTGTCGAACTTGCCCAGCTCGAGGCCGAGGTCGCGGAGCTTGTTGATGTCGTTGATCTTGGAGTCGACGGTCAGCGCCTTGGTGCCCGCCTCCGCCAGCTTCAGCAGCTTCGTCGGGCTGGTGAGTGTGTCGTTCGACTTCAGCTTGCGCATCAGGGCGCTGAGGAACTGCTGCTGCAGTCCGATCCGGCTCAGGTCGCCGCCGAAGCCCACGGAGTGGCGGGTGCGGACGAACGCCAGCGCTTCCTCGCCCTGGATGGTGTGCTTGCCCTTGGACAGCTTGAGCTTGGAGTCCGGGTCGTTGATGTCCTTGCCCAGACAGACCTCGACACCGCCGACCGCCGAGGTCAGCGTCTTGACCGCGTTGAAGTCGGCCACCATGAAGTGGTCCATCTTTATGCCGGTCAGTTCGGTGACGGTCCGCATCGTGCAGCTAGGCGTCCGCCCCTCCTGGCCGAGGCTGTTGTTGAAGCGGGTGTCCGGCGTGCCCTTGATGACCCTGGTGCTGCCGTCCTTCTGCGTCGTCGGGCAGTCCGGGATGTCCGTGATCAGGTCACGCGGGATGCTCAACGCGGTCGCGTTCGAACGGTCCTTGGAGACGTGCAGGACGACTGTGGTGTCGGCGTGACCGGCACTGCCGGAGTCGCCGTAGCCGTCGTTGCCGCTGCCGGTGCGCTTGTCGGTGCCGACCAGCAGGATGTTGATCGCCCGGTCCTTGCTGAAGCCGCCGGTGCCGGCGCCGTCGTCGGAGACGGACGTGATGTTGCCGTTCAGGTGCTCGTAGTAGAGGTACGCCGCCGCGCTCGTTCCGACCAGGAGGAAGGCCATCGTGCCGCCCGTCCAGATCAGGATCCTCTTGCCCTTCGACTTCTTCGGGCGGCCCTTGCGACGGCTGGGCGGCGGGTCCTGCGGCGGGCGTCGCCTGCGCTGTCCGGGCACCGAGGGCTCCAGAAGTGTGTCCTCCGTCGTGCCGCGGCGCTCGCGCCCCGGCGCCGTACGGCCGCGCGTGGGCGCGGCCGCACCGGTCGCGGTGGCGGCCGCGACACCCGCCTTCGCGGTTCTGCGGGAGCGGGGCCCCGGAACCGACGGCTGCGCTGCGGAAGGCTGCAGTCGCAGTTCGTAGTCACCGGTGTTCGGATTGAGTACCCATTGGTCTGCGGGGTCGATGTTGTCCGCCCGCCCACGGCCTTGCGCGTCCACGGTTGTCTGAGTCCTCCGTCGGGGCCACGCGGCGCCTTCCCCCTCCAAGGCGCTCGGTCTGTTCCAAGCAGTGCGCGACCTCATGGCCGGTTGCACCGGGTCGCTCACACTATCCGGCCAGTTCAGCGTCAAGGGACGCCGGTGACAAATTCCACGTCTTACAACCGGGCAATCCGACCTATTTCTTTGAACGAATGTTCCCCGTCTTGACGTGCGCTTTACTCGCAGGCGCGTTCGGCGCTTAACCGCAGGCGTCCTCGGCCGCGGTGTTGCCACGGAAAGTCGGCGCCGGGCTCGGCGTGCGTGAAGGCGCGGCAAGCCGTTTTCCGCCCGATTTGCCGTTCTCGTCGCCGCGGCCGTCCGGCTTCGTGCCGTGGTTTCCCCGCGATTCCCCATCGCCTCCGGGTGCTTCAGTGCTCCGTTTTGCTCCGGAATCCTCCGGAACTTCCTTGGCGACTTCCACCGGAGCGTCCCTCCGAAGCCGATCGAAGAGTTTCTCCGCCTCGGGCTCCACGAGCTGGTCACGATTGGCGTTGTGGGTGTACGACTCTCGAGGCACCGTCAGAAACTGCACACGTTCGGTAGGGATATCGCGCATGCCGCGGACCAGGTCATACAGACCCCTCAGGTTCGCCAGTGCCGGATCCGTGGTGAGCGACGAGGTCGCCGCGTCGAGCAACGGATAGAGCTTCACGGGATTCAGCAGTACGTCATTGCCGCGGATCTTGTTGACGAGCGCGCCCAGGAACCGCTGCTGGCGGCCCATCCGCTCGGTGTCGCTGCCGTCGCCGATGCTCTTGCGGGCGCGTACGTAACCGAGGGCCTGCTCGCCGTTGAGCTTCACCCGGCCCGCGGGGAGCCGCAGTTTCGCCGCGGGGTCGTCGATCGGCCCCTTGAGACAGACCTGGACGCCGTCGACCGCGTCGACCATGTCCTTGAAGCCGCTGAAGTCCACGACCACGTGGTGGTCGACGCGGATGTCCGTCAGCTTCTCGACCGTACGGATCGTGCAGGCCGAACCCCCGGTCTGGAAGGCGTGGTTGAACATCGCGAACACCGGCTTCGAGCGGCTGCCGTCCGGGCGGCGGCAGCCGGGCACGTCCACCATCAGATCGCGGGGGAGCGAGACGGCGGTCGCGCTGTGCCGGTCCGCCGCGAGGTGCAGCAGGATCGTGGTGTCGGAGCGTTCGGTGCCCGAGTCCCGGCCGTACTCGCCGTTGCCGTCGCCGGAGCGCGAGTCCGACCCGATCAGCAGGATGTTCTGGGCGCCCCGGACCAGAGCGGTCGGCCGCTCCTTCTCATAACGGGCGAGCTCGGCGGCGGCGGCCTCGTCCGCGGTGATGTTGCCGTTCAGCTTCTCGTACACCGCCCAGCCGGCCCCCGCGGCACCGAGCACGACGACGGCCGCTCCGATCGCCGCGTACCGCAGCCACCGCCGCCGACGCCGCGCGCGCCCGGCACCGGTGGGGGACACGCCCGCACCCGGCCCGAGAACGCCTTCGGCGCCCCTCGGCCCGGGCCCTGAGGAGGGCGTACCCGCGGTGTCGCTCACGTCTGGGTCCACCCCTCATGGCGTACGAGCATGTCGTGCTCTTACGACCATGGCCCGGACGAACGCGAGGGGCCCGCGGGCGAAGGGTCGGGCTGGGCCGAACGGGGGACGCATTCATGCGGGGTAAGGGGGCGCCCCGTCAGGGGCGCGGGGAACTGCGCGACCAGCCCCGTACGACCCGCAGCCTGCAACCGACCCGCAGTCCCCTGCCGTACGCCCACGGATCGCCTCAGCGAGCCGTGGCCGTCACCCGTTCACTCTCGATCCGCTTGGCGAGAGCGTCCTCGCCGAGCTGGTCCAGATGGCGGCACAGAACCACGGAGCCGCCGATGGAGAGCGGCGCGTACAGACCGGCGCTCAGGCCCTCCCAGGTGTCGTACGGACGCGCCGACAGCAGCCGCGATCCGGGTCCCGTCAGGTCGAGCCCGGGGGCGTCGGCGCGGGCCCGCTCGACGACCTCCGCGCCCGTGTACTCCGCCCCGGCCACGATCAGCGCGGGAGCCTCCGGGTCCACGGGGGCGTACGCCTGGAAATGGTCGCCGTGGGTGGGGACCTCGACCGCGTAGTCGGCGTACCCGGCGGGCGGGGTCGGGAAGCGGCGGCCCAGCGGTGCGAGGGACAGGGCGATCCGGTCGCCGGAGCAGGCGAGCCCCGCGTCGAACTGGCCCGGTCCTGCGACGACATGGTCGGCGGCCGCCGCGTCGCCCCCGACATCCGCGATCACTCCCACCGAGGAGCAGGCGAGCAGCCACACCGCCGTCTGCCAGTGCGCGGGCAGCAGCAGGGCGACCCGCTCACCGGGCTCGGCGGACCACTCGTCCTGGAGCAGATTGGCGGTCTTGGCCACCCAATTGGCGAAGGTCGCCACGGACAGTTCGACGCGTTCGCCGGTGGCGTCGTCGTAGAAGGTCACCAGGGGGCGCGCGGGGTCCGCGGAGAGCGCGGATCGCAGCAGGTCGGCAGGGGTGCGGTCGGTGGCGTTCACGGGACGCAAGCGTACGCGGGCGGTCGTCCGGGCGGAGGAGCGCGGGCCCACCGGTTCGGCCGAGTGCACCCGACGGTCCGTCAAGTCCCGGATGGACAGGAAAGTATGGATATGTTCAAGATCAGCGTTATGCGTGGATATCTTTTTTCCTCGATCGCCGTGACATGTGCGGCCGCCCTGGCCCTTCCGCTGGCCTCTCCCTCCGGCGCGCTGGCCGAGCGGCCGACGGCGGCGGGCGGCCCGGCCATCCCCGGCAGCACTCAGTCGCTGCCGCTCGCCCCCCTCGACGGCGACCGCACCCTGGGGCCTTCCGCCGAGCAGGGACTGCCCCAGAGCGACGTGCGCCGCTTCTCGTTGGTCGGTGTGGTCTGGGACGACCCGGACACCGAACTGCACGGCCGCGTCCAAGTGCGTACGCGCGCGACCGGCACCAGCCGGTGGTCCGACTGGCAGGACATCGAGACGCACAACCGGGAGCACTCGGCCGACCTGGACGCCGCCGAGCGCACCACCGGGCGGGTGCGCGGTTCCACGGCACCGCTGTGGGTGGGGGATTCGGACGGCGTGGAAGTACGCGTACAACCAGGCCTGGACGAAGGGGCCGAGGGGGCCGAGGAGGCCGAGGCAGGTGTGCGGTCCGGGAGGACCGGCGTGAGCGAGCCGCTGCCTGACGGGCTCCGCCTCGAACTGGTCGACCCCGGCGACGATCCCCCGCCCGCGAGCCTTGGCCCGCTGACCGCCGCGTCCGCCGCGTCCTCGGCCGTCAACTCCGACCTCGCGCCCCTCGGCGCCACCGTGATCCCGGCGCTGAGCCGGCGGCAGACGATGGAGGCCCTCCTCGCGACCCGCGGCGAGGACATGGCCGACCAGCGCGCGCAGCCGTACATCGGCCCGCGTCCGCGCATCGTCACCCGCCGGGGCTGGCGCGCCGACGAGAAGCTGCGTGAGCGGGACTTCGCCTACACCAAGACCGTGAAGGCCGCCTTCGTGCACCACACCGCCACGGGCAACACGTACCGCTGCTCGCAAGCCTCTTCAGTCATCCGCAGTATCTACCGGTACCACGTCAAGAGCATGCGCTGGCGTGACATCGGCTACAACTTCCTCGTCGACAAGTGCGGAAACATCTACGAGGGGCGCGCCGGGGGCGTGACCAAGCCGGTCATGGGCGCCCACACGCTCGGTTTCAACACCAACAGCATGGGGATCGCCGTCCTCGGCACCTTCGGCTACTCCCGTCCGCGCGGCGCCGCGGTGAACGCCATCGCCCGGCTCACGGCGTGGAAACTCGGCATCTACGGGGCCAATCCAGCCGGCAAGACATACCTGAAGTCGGGCGGTGGCAATCTCTACCGCAAAGGAAAGAATGTGCGACTGAACGTGATCTCCGGCCACCGGGACGGCTTCGCCACCACGTGCCCGGGAGGCCGGCTGTACGCCAAGCTCGGTACGGCCAGGACCAGTTCGGCCCGCTACCAGGGCCGGTGACGTCCGGGCAGCGGAGGTGACGACGTCCGGTGGACCGGGCCAGGGGGTGTTCCCGACCCCCTGGCCCGAAGGCTCCCCACGGCCACCAGAGGCTCCCCACGGCCATCGAACGGTCTGCATACACTGGCCGGCCGAAAGACAGTTCGGCCGGCCCCAGCAGGAAGCAGAGACGACAGGTGACAGAAGCGATCCTCCTGGTCGGCGGCAAGGGCACACGGCTGCGCCCGCTCACGGTGCACACGCCGAAGCCGATGGTCCCGGCGGCCGGGGTACCGTTCCTCACGCACCAGCTGGCCCGGGCGAGAGCGGCGGGGGTCGAGCACATCGTGCTCGCCACGTCCTATCTGGCCGAGGTATTTGAGCCATACTTCGGCGACGGCTCGTCGCTGGGGCTCCACATCGAATACGTCACCGAGGTCGAACCCCTCGGCACGGGCGGTGCCATCCGGAACGTGGCCTCCCGTCTGCACTCCGCTCCCGACGACCCCGTCCTGATCTTCAACGGGGACATCCTCACGGGACTGGACATCGAGGCCCTCGTCGCCACGCACCAGTCGTCGGGCGCGGACGTCTCGCTCCATCTGACGTGTGTCGAGGACCCCAGGGCGTACGGCCTGGTCCCGACCGATGCGTCGGGCCGTGTCCAGGCATTCCTCGAAAAGCCCCAGACCCCCGAGGAGATCGTCACCGACCAGATCAACGCCGGAGCGTACGTCTTCCGGCGCTCGATCATCGACACGATTCCGGCCGGGCGGCCGGTCTCGGTGGAGCGCGAGACGTTCCCCGAGCTGCTCGCCGCGGGCGCCCATCTCCAGGGCATGGTGGATTCGACCTACTGGCTGGACCTGGGCACTCCCCAGGCCTTTGTGCGCGGTTCCGCGGACCTCGTCCTCGGCCGCGCCCCGTCCCCGGCCGTCCCCGGCCGCCGCGGCGACCGCCTGGTCCTGCCGTCGGCCTCGGTCGCCCCGGACGCGAAGCTGACGGGCGGCACGGTGGTGGGCGAGGACGCGGTGATCGGCGCGGGCGCGCGGCTCTCGGGTTCGACGGTCCTGGCGGGGGCGGTGGTGGAGCCCGGAGCCGTCGTCACCGACAGCCTGATCGGTGCCCGGGCCCAGGTCGGCGCGCGCTCGGTTCTCACGGGGGTGGTCGTGGGCGACGGCGCGTCGGTGGGCCCGGACAACGAGCTCCGGGAGGGTGTACGGGTGTGGTGCGACGCCCGGATTCCGGCGGGGGCGGTTCGGTTCTCCTCGGATCAGTAGCGCTCCGTCGGATCAGAGCGCTCTGTCGGATCGGTAGCGCTCTGTCGGATCAGCAGCGATCGGATCCGGTAGCGCTATAAACGACCGATGTCCCCACGAGGCATACGAGGTGCACGGCGGGGCGGCGTGCGGCCGGAGAGCAGGATGAGCCGGGCCGCACGGTGCCGCTGCCCCGCGTAGGGCTCCAGCAACTCCAGCATCACGGCGTCGTCCGCGTCCCGGTCGCCCGCCAGGGCGTACCCCACGATCCCGGGAAGGTGCAGGTCCCCGACCGTCACCGCGTCCGCCGCCCCATGGCTGCGCTGCACGGTCTCCGCCGAGGTCCAGGGCCCGATCCCGGACACCAGCTCCAGCCGGGCCTGGGCCTGCGGCGGATCGAAGTGCACGGCCTCCTCCAGCCGCCGAGCCACCCGGACCGCCCGGAGAACGGTCGATGCCCGCTTGCTGTCGACCCCGGCCCGATGCCACTCCCATGAGGGGATCAGCGCCCAGGTCCGCGGCTCCGGCATGACGTACATCCGCGCGGGAGCGGGCCCGGGAGCCGGCACGCCGTACTTCCGTACGAGCAGCCGCCATGCCCGGTACGCCTCGCCCGTCGTGACCTTCTGCTCCAGAATCGACGGAATCAACGACTCCATGACCAGTCCCGTACGCGTCAGCCGCAGGCCGGGCCGGCGATGCCGGGTGAGCGCCACGAGACGATGGCGTGGCTCGAAGGCGGCGGGGTCGTCCAACTCTCCGAGCATCCGCGGTAGTTGGTCCAGCAGCCAGTCGGCTCCCGGCCCCCACGCCTGGCCTTCGACCACCCCGCCTCGTATCGAGACCCGCAGTGTCCCGGGCCCCACGGGCGTACGGCTGGTCCGCCACACGGCGCCGTCCGGCGTCGCACTGAAGGTCGGATCGCCGGACCCGCGCCGCAGTGGCCCGAGCACGAGCCCGAGATCGAGCGGTCCGGGCGGCGTCCAGACCCGCGTACGCCCGGCCGTCTCGGGCGCGGCAGCCGGCCGCGGCACGCGCCCGGACGCGGCGACGTCACCGCCGCGTACGGTCGTACGCGTGGGTCGGGGGTCGAAACGTCCGGCCACGGGTGGGTCCTAAGGAGTTCCTGGTGTTCTCGGAGCGTGTTCTCAGAGCGTATGCGCTCCGCGGGACGCGAGAGTCGACGGACGAACGTCAGCGGACTTCGATGAAGGACCCCGCATCCCGCTCGGGCCGGGGCTTCGGCTCCTCGGCCGCGTGCCCGACGGCGACGGCCCCCATGGGATCCCACGCTTCGGGCAGTCCGAGAACGCGTCGTACGACATCACGGCAGAACATCGTCGACGACACCCACGCGGACCCGAGCCGCTCCCCGGCCAGCGCGACCAGGAGGTTCTGCACGCCGGCGCCCGCGGCGACCACGAACATCTCGCGCTCGGCCATGTCCCGGCGCGGATCGCCGTATGTGTGCGAACCGTCCATGACGAGACAGGGCACGACCAGATACGGCGCGTTGCGCAGCACGTCCCCGCGTCGCACCCGCTTGGCGATGGACTCCTCGCTCTTCCCGTCCCGCCGAAGGTCAGCGATCCAGGCGTCCCGCATGGCGTCGAGCAGCCGCGTGCGCGACTCCTCGGACTCCAGGAGAACAAATCGCCACGGCGTCGTGTGATGCGGTGCGGGTGCGGTCACGGCCGCGGCCACCGCCCGTCGTACGGCACCGGGATCGACGGGCTCGTCGGTGAAGGCCCGTACGGTGCGCCGCTGGGTGACGGCCTCCCGTACGGCCTCGGAGGTGCCCAGCCGGAACATGTCGTCGCGTGCGCCCCGGACCATGGCCCGCGTCCCCTCGTCCTCTTCGGCGGCTGTGGTGACCGTGTGGGGCAGCCCGCGCACGACGGCGACGGGCAGCCCGTCGGCCTTGCCCTTGACCAGGTCGCCCGCGGCGGCGAGTTCGTCGGCCGTGGCGACGACGGTGGCGCTGAGCGGGTTCCCGTGAGCGTCGGTGCCGCCCCTCAGATCGTCGAGGACCCGCACGCCCGCCGCGCCGATGGCGACATCCGTGAGCCCGGTGCGCCACGGCCGCCCGAACGTGTCGGTCACCAGCACTCCGACGTCGACACCGAGCGCGTCCCGCAGCCCGTCCCGGATCGTGCGCGCGGACGCGTCGGGATCCTCGGGCAGCAACAGCACGGTCCCGGACGGCGTGTTGGAGGCGTCCACCCCGGCCGCGGCCATCACGAGCCCCAGCCGGTTCTCCACTATCCGCAGCGCCCCGCGGCGGGCCACGACCCGCACGGTCTCGGCATCGATGGCGGCCTCACGATCGACCGCCTCGACGATCCGTCCCTCGGCCTTGGACACGATCTTCGAGGTGACCAGCAGCACGTCCCCGTCGACTAGCCCGGGCTCGACGGCGGCGATCAACTTCGCGAGATCGTCCCCCTCCCGCACCTCGGGCAGCCCGGGCAGTGCCCACACCTGATAGCCGGGCGCGCCACGCACCGCACCGGCCGCCGGCCCGCTCGCTTCCGCGTCGCCCGGAGATGTGCGTCTCGAAGGAACCCCATCGCTCACACTCAAGCGACCCGCACCTCCTCCGCCAACGTCAGCGCCTCGCCGGCCATCCGGGCGGCCGCGGGCAGGTCGGTCATCAGGAGGGGGATGGCTCGGCAGCGGATGCCGGCGGCCTCCACGCGGTCCACAGCGGCGGCGTCGACCGTGTCGACGAGCCAGCCGTCGAGCAGTCCCGAGCCGTAGTGCTCGGCAACGGCGGCGGCGGTGGCCTCCACACCGACGGCCGCCAGGACCTTGTCGGCCATGCCCCGCACGGGCGCGTCCCCGACGATGGGGGAGAGACCGATCACCGGCACCCCGGCCTCGGCGATCGCCTCGCGGATGCCGGGCACGGCGAGGATCGTGCCGATGGACACGACGGGGTTGGACGGCGGGAAGAGCACCACATCGGCCGAGGCGATCGCCTCGAGCACCCCGGGCGCCGGCTTCGCCTGCTCCGCGCCGACGGGCACCACGGCATGCGCGTCGACCGAGGCCCGCAGGCGCACCCAGTACTCCTGGAAGTGAACGGCCTTGCGCTCGCCCTCGACCTCGACGGCCACATGTGTCTCCACGCGGTCGTCGGACATGGGGATCAGCCGGACACCCGGCTTCCACCGGTCGCACAGCGCCTCCGTCACGGCGCTGAGCGGATACCCGGCGCCCAGCATCTGCGTACGGACGATGTGCGTCGCGAAGTCCCGGTCGCCGAGCCCGAACCACTCCGGCCCCACCCCGTACGCCGCGAGCTCCTCCTTGAGGTGGAAGGTCTCGTCGGCCCGACCCCAGCCCTGCTCCTCGTTGATGCCGCCGCCGAGCGTGTACATCACCGTGTCGAGGTCCGGGCAGACCTTCAGCCCGAAGAGGTGGATGTCGTCCCCGGTGTTCCCGATGACCGTGACGTCCGCGTCCGGCGCGGCCTGCCTCAGACCACGCAGGAACCGGGCACCGCCGATGCCGCCTGCCAGAACCACAATGCGCATGAGGTTCAGTCTTGCAGGCGGGTACGACACCGCGTCACGCGGTTACGGCATCCCCGGCCTCGTTCGCCTGCGACGCGGCGCAGTTGGTCGCGTGCATCGGCATCTCGGTCAGACCCGGGTAGTAGATGTGCAGGCTCACGGCCGGCTCGAGCGCGTCGTTGACCACCTCGTGCACGTATCCGGGTGCGAACACCCGCTGCGCGCCGGATCCCAACGCGCGCGTGCCCCGCTCGGTGCGCTCGGTCAACGTGCCGTCCAGGACGGTGAGTACGCCGGAGGAACGGCCGTGGTCGTGCAGACCGCTGCCCTGCCCGGGCACCCAGGAAAGCAGCCACACCTCATAACCGGGGCCGGTGCTCAGCCGGTGGTACCAGCGGGAGGTCGCGTCGTACTGGACGAGGTGCTCCCACTGGGAGCGGTCGGCGGCGATGGAGCGGGCGAGACCGACGAAGTCGGCCACGGTGGAAGGATGCGCGCGTGGCGCCTGGAGGAGGTGCGGGACTTCGAGGATGTCGCCGGCGATCTGAAGGTCGCTGTCGCTGTTCATGGGGTGCGGTGGTTCCTCGGCGGAAGAGTCTGCTGGCGGTCTGAGGTGTCGCGTACCGTCCGCCCGGGCGGGGGCGTCGGGGGACCCGCCCTGGTGCGGGCGGAAGGGATTCAGCGGCCGGACCTGAAGTGGACCCGGCGGCAGCGGGAGCGCGAGAGGCTCAACAGCTGTGACAGCAACAGCTACAGCGACCGGAGGCAGCACCGAGGGACCCGGCAGTGCGGGTCGGGGTGAGCACCAAGTTCGCGAGCATGCCCACAAGGACAGCGGTTCACACCTCCACTGTCAACCTGATGCCCGCTATGTGGGAGATGTTTCACCTCATCCGGTTCATCAGTGAGGTGAAAGGTTTGCTCAGGTATCTGCCGGGACACATGGCGCACATCCGGGCCCGCGCGCCTCGTTGCGATCCTGTGATCGGAATGTGATCCGGTTCGCTTCGAGTGACGTGTCGGAACTGGGATCGAACTCCCGGGCGTCCTTCCCCGTAGGCACTGCGTGGGGCGGGAGTCCCGGCCGGGCCTTCTGATGCTGTCAGGGTTTATGCCGATTTGAACACTTTCCGCAAAGCCTTGGTTCTGCAGAGTGAATAAGGGGCCCAATAGCAGATCTCGGCTTGACTCGCCCGGAGCTGCACACTTGTAATTTCACTCGTGTCGTTCAGCCGGAATCGGTAACGGCAGCATCACGGGGACGCGAGACGGACGAGGGGCGCGCATGACCGAGCTGTTTCAGGAACTGCTGGTCGACGAGGCCGACGAGGAGCTGGGCTGGCAGGAGCGGGCGCTCTGCGCCCAGACCGACCCCGAGTCCTTTTTCCCCGAGAAGGGCGGCTCCACCCGCGAGGCCAAGAAGGTCTGCCTCGCCTGCGAGGTCCGCTCCGAGTGCCTCGAGTACGCGCTGGCGAACGACGAACGCTTCGGTATCTGGGGCGGCCTGTCCGAACGGGAACGGCGCCGCCTGAAGAAGGCCGCCGTCTGACGCGAACGGCACGCGCTCCACATAACGATCGGCCCGTCGCAGGTGGGTTGTCCACAGGCGGCGGGCCGCTGTGGTGCCCAGCCGTTAGTGTGGGCCTCCGTCCGAGACGCCTCAGTGCCCCCGCAGGGCTCAGGCGTCCACCGCAGTCCATCGAACCGGGGCCCGTACCTCGATGTCCGTGCACAGCCACACGGCAGCTCAATATGACGCTGCCACCGCAGCGTTCGACCCAGCCCGCGCGGCAGCGTTCGACCCGACCCGCCAGACGGAGTTCGACCCGACCCGCCCGCCCGAGGTGCCGCGGCACGTCGTCACCGCCGTGCTCGTCTCGCACGACGGTGCCCGCTGGCTGCCCGACGCCCTCACCGGGCTGCTCGGTCAGGAACGCCCCGTACAGAACGCCCTGGCGGCCGACACCGGCAGCGCGGACGACTCCGCCCGGCTGGTCACCGAAGCCCTCGGCGCCGACCGGGTCCTGCACCTCGCCCGGCGCACCGGCTTCGGCCAGGCCGTCGACGAGGCCGCCCGCACCGCCGGCATCCTCACACCGGACGACCTGCCGTACCTGAAGCGGCCCAGCGGCTGGGACCCGGTCACCCGCACCTGGCGCGACGACGCCTACGACATGCCGGAACTGCCGCACGGCGAGCCCGTCCAGTGGCTCTGGCTCCTGCACGACGACTGCGCCCCCGAGCCCGACGCCCTGGCCCAACTCCTCCGCGTCGTCGAGAACGAACAGGAGCTCGGCAGGGACGTCGCGATCGTCGGCCCCAAACTCCGCGGCTGGTACGACCGCAGACAACTCCTCGAGGTCGGCGTCACCATCGCCAACAGCGGCCGCCGCTGGACCGGCCTGGACCGGCGCGAGCAGGACCAGGGTCAGCACGACCACGTACGGCCCGTCCTGTCCGTGTCCACGGCCGGCATGCTGATCCGCCGCGACGTCTTCGAACAACTCGGCGGCTTCGACCGGCGACTGCCCCTGATGCGCGACGACGTCGACCTGTGCTGGCGCGCCCAGGCCGCCGGCCACCGCGTCCTCATCGCCCCCGAAGCGGTCGTACGCCACGCCGAGGCGGCCTCCCGCGAGCGGCGCACCGTCGACTGCGTGGGCCGCACCTCCGCGTCCCCGCACAAGGTGGACAAGGCGGGCGCCGTCTACACACTGCTCGTCAACGCCCGCACCGCGGTGCTGCCCTGGGTCCTGCTGCGACTCGTGTTCGGCACGCTGCTGCGCACGGTCGCGTATCTCGTCGGCAAGGTCCCCGGACAGGCCGTCGATGAGATCCGCGGTCTGCTGGGGACGCTGCTGCGGCCCGAGCGGATCATCGCGGGCCGGCGTCGGCGTGGTCGGCCCCAGGTCGACAAGGGCGAGTTGCGCGCGCTGTTCCCGCCACCCGGCGCGACGGTGCGGGCCACCGTCGAACAGGTCGCGAGCAACCTCGTGGGCCGATCCGATCCCGAGCTGAGCGCGGCCGGGCGGCACGGCGGCGCCGTCGAGTCCGGGCCCGGCGGGGACGATGCCGAGTTCCTGGAGGTCGAGCAGTTCGCCCGGCTCAAGCGCATCGCCCGCAAGCCCGGGCCGATGCTCTTGGTGGTGCTCCTTTTCGTCTCGCTCATCGCCTGTCGTGAGCTGATCGGCAGCGGAGCGCTCGCGGGCGGCGCGCTGCTGCCGGCCCCGTCCGACGCCACCGCGCTCTGGTCGCGCTACCTGGACGGCTGGCATCCGGTCGGCACCGGCGGCACCGAGTCCGCACCGCCCTACGTCGCGCTCCTCGCGCTGCTCGCGAGCGCGCTGCTCGGCTCCACCGGACTCGCGGTCACCGCCGTCCTCGTCGGCTCCGTGCCGTTGGCCGGCTTCGCCGCGTACTTCGCCTCCCGGCCGCTCGTCCAGTCGCGTCTGCTGCGCGCCTGGGCGTCCGTCGCGTACGCCTTCCTGCCCGCCGCCACCGGCGCACTCGCGGGCGGCCGCATCGGCACCGCCGTGCTTGCCGTCCTGCTGCCCCTCATCGCGCGCGCGGGCATCGCGGCAAGCGGCCTCGCCTCGTCGACGGGACGCGGCAGCTGGCGCGCCACGTGGGCGTACGCGCTGCTGCTGACCCTCGCCACCGCCTTCACACCGATCGTGTGGCCCATCGCGCTGGTACTGGGCCTCGCCCTGCTGGCCGTGCGCCGCGGCGAGATCGTCGCCTACGGGCCGCGCGTCCTGGCCCAGCTCGGCACACCGCTGCTGATCCTGGCGCCCTGGTCGCTCTCGCTGCTCCCGTTCGGCTTCTTCCAGGAGGCCGGTCTGGAGTACGGCGGGGGAGCGGCGTCCGCGCTCGATCTGGTCGGCGGCAGCCCCGGCGGCCCCGGCACCGTCAGCGGGCTGATGCTCGTCGGCATCGTGTGCGCCGCGCTGGCCGCGCTGCTGCGCCAGGAGCGCCAGTGGGGAATCCGGACGGCCTGGGCTGTCGCCTTTGTGGCGCTCGTCTTCGCCGTCCTGTCCAACAGCTCCACCTGGGCCGGGCCCGCCACGCTCGTCTACGGCATCGCCCTCCTGGCCGCCGCCGCGCTCGGCGCCGACGGGGCACGCTCGCGCGTGGCCGAGCAGAGCTTCGGCTGGCGTCAGCCGGTTGCCGTGCTCATCGCGTTCGCGGCGGCCGCCGGACCGCTGCTCGTCGCCGCCGGCTGGATGATCCGCGGCGCCGACGGGCCCCTGGAGCGGCGCGATCCCGTCCAGGTGCCCGCGTTCGTCGCGGAGGAGAGCAGCACCCGCGACCAGGCCCGCACCCTCGTCATCGACAGCGACTCGGCCGCCAGGGTCGGCTACACGCTCGTACGCGGCTCCGGCGCCCGGCTCGGCGACGCCGAACTGGCCGCGGCGGACGGCGAGAACGAGAAGCTCGACTCCGTCGTCGCCAACCTCGTAGCAGGCTCCGGCGCCGACCAGGCCAAGCAGCTCGGCGGCTTCGCCGTGCGCTACGTACTGGTCTACAAGGGCGCGCCCCGCGAGGTCACGCGCGTCTTGGACGCCACGCCCGGTCTGACCCGGCTGAGCCAGCAGGACGGCAGTTCGCTGTGGCGCGTGGACCGGCAGGTCTCGCGCGCGGCCATCGTCCCCGACTCCGGAGACCCGCAGCCCATCGCCGCCGGACCCGTCGAGCTGCACACCAAGATCTCCGCCGGCGCCGACGGCCGCGTGCTGCGTCTCGCCGACACCGCCGACGAGGGCTGGACCGCCACGCTGGACGGCAAGCCGCTGACCAGGACCACGGTCGACGGCTGGGCGCAGGGCTTCGAACTGCCCGCCGACGGCGGCCGGTTGGACGTCACCTTCGACGCACCCACGGGCCATACGGCCTGGCTGTGGACGCAGGGCGCGCTCGCCGTCGTCCTCGTGGTGCTCGCGCTGCCGGGCCGGCGCCGCGATGTCGACGACGACCTCCCCGAGGAGCCGGTCGTCCCCGCCCAGCCCGTCTCCGGCGAGGGCCGCAGGGCCCGCAGGCTGCGCGCCCAGGCGGAGGCCGAACAGGCGGACCCGTCCGCACAGGTGGACCCCGCGGGGCAGTTCTCGCAGAGCCCCCCTCCGCCGCCGAGCTCCCCCCCGCCGCCCCCTCCTCCGGAGGAGGCCCCGGTTTCCGCTCCCGTGCCGCCTCAGCCGTCGTACGGCGGGTGGGACACGACGGCCTACTCGGGCGGCGACTACGGCACGTACGGCGGCGAGCAGTACCAGGGTGCCCAGCAGTACCCGGTGGGCACCTACGAGCAGCAGTCCTACCAGGCGGATCCCTACCAGGCAGGCCAGTACGACCCGTACGCGTACGACTCCGGGACCGTGGCGTATGACCCGGCGCAGACGTACACCCAGGGGTACGACGCGCCGTACGACCCCGAGCAGCCACAGCAGCAGTCGCAGCAGCAGCAACAGCAGCAGCCGCCGCGCGGCACAGACAGTGAGCGCCCCGACGGGAGCCAGCAGTGAACCGCACCACCGTGTCCCTGATCGCCGGCGTGGCCGCGCTCGCCGCCGTCGCCGGATTCGCGTCTCTCACCGAGCCGGACGCCTCCGGTGGGGACACGGCGAAAGCGGCCGCCCAAATGCCCGTGGAGCGCACCAGCCTGCTCTGCCCGGGTCCCAGCATCTCGGACGTCGCCGAGACCGCGTACACGTCCTACACGCCCGTCACGAAGGGCGCGGACAAGAGCGGCCGGGCTGAACTCGCCTTCGCGGGCGAGGAGTCGACCGACGGCGGGTCCCAGAAGGGCGACAAGCCCGAAAAGGAGAAGAAGCCCGTCCTGGAGCCGAAGGAGCCGGGCAAGCCCGTCACCGGCGAGGCCTCGGGCGCCGACTCGCCCGCGCTGATCGGAACCGCCGAGGGCAGCTACGCGCCCGGCTGGACCGTCCAGCAGACCACCGAGGTCTCGGTGGGCACCGGCCGTGGGCTGCTCGGCACCAACTGCACCTCACCGGACACGGACTTCTGGTTCCCGGGCGCCAGTACTTCTGAGGAGCGCAACGACTACGTGCACCTCACGAACCCCGACGACTCCGCCGCCGTCGTCGACATCGAGCTGTACGGCAAGGACGGTGCCCTCAAGTCGACGGTGGGGGAGGGCATTCAGGTCCAGCCGCACTCCACCGAGCCGGTGCTGCTGTCCACGCTCGTGGACGAGCCGCAGACCAACCTGACCGTGCATGTCACCGTGCGCAGCGGCCGGGTCGCCGCCGCCGTCCAGGCCCTCGACGACAAGCTGGGCGGCGACTGGCTCGCCGCCTCCACCGATCCGGCCGGCAGCCTCGTCATGCCGGGTGTCCCGAAGGACGCCACGTCCGTGCGCCTGGTCGCCTTCGCGCCCGGCGACAGGGACGCCGACCTGAAGGTGCGGCTCGCTTCGCCGTCCGGACCGATCACGCCCGCCGGGGCCGAGACGCTGCATGTGAAGGCGGGCATGACGGCAGCCGTCGATCTCGGCGACGTCACGCGCGGCGAGGCGGGCTCCTTGATTCTGACGCCGACGGAGAAGTCCGTGCCGGTCGTGGCCGCGCTGCGCGTCGTGCGCGGCAAGGGCGACAAGCAGGAGACGGCGTTCATTCCGGCCACGAAGCCGGTGGGCACGCGCGCGACGTCCGCCGACAACCGCTCAAAGGGCTCCACGCTCTCCCTGGTCGCGCCCGGCCGAAGCGCCAAGGTCAAGGTCACCGCCTCCGCGGGCAGCGAGGGAGGGACGCCCGCGACCAAGACGTACACGGTCAAGGGCGGCACCACCCAGGACATCGAGCCGCCCGTCCCCAGCGGCCTCAAGGGCACGTACGCGCTGACCGTCGAGCCGGTCTCCGGAGGCCCCGTCTACGCCGCGCGGACCCTCGAGATCTCCGCCGAGGGCCTACCGATGGTCACGGTGCAGACGTTGCCGGACGACCGGGGGACGGTGGCCGTGCCGGACGCTCAGCAGGATCTGTCGGTGCTGCAGAAGTGAAGTAGGGGACGGTACGGAGCGGGCCGGGGACGGGGCCAAGCCCGCATCGCGGAAGCAGGGCCGCCACCGCGGAAGCAGGGCGGCCTCGGCGGATGCGCCTCCCCGCGCGTCAGTCCTCGCCGTATCGGGGGTCCACGGTCTCCGGAGTCAGGCCCAGAAGCTCGGCCACCTGCTCCACCACGACCTCGTGGACCAGGGCGGCTCGCTCGTCGCGTCCCTTGGTGCGGATCTCGACCGGGCGGCGGTAGACCACCACGCGGGCGGGACGGCCCTCGTGTGCTGCGATCGTGCCGCCCAGCGGGACCGCCTCGTCGCCCCAGCCCCCGCCGCGACCCGGGTTCAGGCGTGGCACCTCCAGCACCACGAACTCGATGTCGGCGAGCTGCGGCCAGCGCCGCTCGAGCCGCTCCACGGAGTCCTGCACCAGATCCGCGAACACCTCGGCCCGGCTCGCGGAGAGCGGCACCTGGGGCGGCGCGACGGGTCCGCGCATCCCGCGGCCGTGGCGGTCGCGGCGGCGGGGCCGGGGGTCGGCGGCGCGGGGCGGTACGGGGGGTACGGGATTGTCCATCACTGACGAAGCGTAATCCTCGCGCGGTGCCCTTGCCCGGCCTCCCCGCGGCCGGGCGATCAGTGTTCACCTCGCCTGCCGTCAGCGCCGCGGCCCGGTGGCCGACGCCCCGGCGACCGCTTGCGGCAGTGACATCTCTTGCCGCTTGATGAGCATTCCAGCCAAGCTTGGGCTCGATTTCGTTTCTCCCCGAGACCTTCGAACTCATGGCAATTGAACGGGTTTGTGTCGGATGGTGACCAGGATGTGACCGTCCGGTATCTCGACCAAGGTCGTACTCGCAGGTCAGTAAGGCCGGTTCGGAATGCCCTGTGGTCCTCCTCACAGCACGACACGGTGGAGTGACCTCGTGGAGAGTCGTCGCAGCCCGCTCAAGAGTGCGGTACCGTCCAACGTCGTGAGCCCTGTACGTCGCTGTTCGCGCACCGCTTGCGGCCGTCCCGCCGTCGCGACGCTGACGTACGTCTACGCCGACTCGACCGCGGTCCTCGGCCCGCTCGCCACCTATGCCGAACCCCACTGCTACGACCTGTGCGCCGAGCACTCCGAGCGCCTCACCGCCCCGCGCGGGTGGGAGGTCGTCCGGCTCGCCGACGCTTCCGGTCCCGCCCGCCCCAGCGGCGACGACCTGGAGGCGCTCGCCAACGCGGTGCGTGAGGCGGCCCGCCCGCAGGAGCGCGCGGCGCGCGCCGCCGGCGAGGCGCGAGGGGCGGACCCGATGGAGGTCGCGCGCCGCGGTCACCTGCGGGTGCTGCGCTCGCCCGACTCCTGAACCTCCCCTCTGAACTTCCCCCCCGGAACTCTCCTGCCCCGACGGGAACTTCACTCGGTGCACGTCTCGGTGCACGTACGGTGCACATTTCATTCGGTGCTGTGCGAGCATTGACGCGCGCTTGGCGCGGACACGACCATTTTCCCCACCCGTGATACATCACTTTCCGCATCACGGAATCCCGGGGAGGTTCTGTGTACGTCCAGGAACTGGAGCCCGTGGCCGATTCGCTCGGCCTGTCCGCCCTCGTCGCGACCCTGCCCCTCGTCATCGTCCTGGTCCTGCTCGGCGGCGTCCGCATGAAGGCGCACCTGGCCGGGCTCATCGGCCTCGCGGCGGCGGCCCTGGTCGCCCTGCTCGCGTACGGCATGCCCTTCGGTCAGACCCTGTCCGGCGCTGCCCAGGGCGCCGCCTTCGGCCTCTTCCCCATCCTGTGGATCGTCGTCAACGCCCTGTGGGTGTACCGGATGACCGTCCGCACCCGGCACTTCGACATCCTGCGCCGTTCCTTCGGCCGGCTCTCCGACGACCCGCGCATCCAGGCGCTCGTCGTCGCGTTCTGCTTCGGCGCGCTCCTGGAAGCCCTCGCGGGCTTCGGTGCGCCCGTCGCGATCTGCTCGGTGATGCTGGTCGCGCTCGGCTTCGAACCCGTCCGCGCGGCGGTGGTCGCGCTGGTCGCCAACACCGCGCCGGTCGCCTTCGGGGCGATGGGTACGCCGGTCGTGACGCTGGCCCAAGTCACCGGCCTGCCCCTGGACTCGGTGGCCTCCGTGGTGGGCCGTCAGACGCCCCTATTGGCCCTTGTGGTGCCGCTCGTGCTCGTCGGGCTGGTGGACGGCCGGCGGGGGCTGCGCGAGACCTGGGTGCCCGCGCTGGCGTGCGGATTCGCCTTCGCCGTCGCCCAGTTCGCCGCCTCCAACTACGTCTCCGCCCAACTCGCCGACATCGGCGCCGCCTTGGCGGGTGCCGGCGCCCTGGTGGCGGTGCCCCACGCGCGCCGGCCCGCCGCCGAGCCCGTACGGGCCGCGGTGCTGACCGGCGTACGCAGTGAGGACCTGGACGAGCACGATCCGCGCCCCGAGGTGCTGCGCGCCTACGCCCCGTACGCGCTGATCGTCGCCATCTTCTCCCTCGCCCAGATCCCCGCGGTGAAGGACCTGTTGGCGAAGACGACCCGCACCTTCGACTGGCCCTTCCTCAACGTCGCGAACCCGGACGGCGACCCCGTCAGCGGCAACGTCTTCTCGTGGCCGATCGTTTCGACCGGCGGCACGCTGGTCCTGCTCGCCGGTCTGTGCACGGCGGCCGTTCTCGGGGTGCACGCGCGCGTGGCCGTCAAGGAATGGGTGGCCACCGTCCACGAGTTGAGGTTCGCGATCCTCACCGTGACGTCCGTCCTCGCGCTCGCGTACGTCATGAACCTCTCCGGGCAGGCCGCCACGATCGGCCACTTCGTGGCGGCGGCGGGCGCGGGGCTAGCCTTCCTGTCGCCGGTCCTGGGGTGGTTCGGCGTGGCGGTCTCCGGATCGGACACCTCGGCCAACGCGCTCTTCGGCGCCCTGCAGGTCACTGCGGCGCGGGAGTCCGGGCTCTCGCCCGAGCTCCTCGCGGCCGCCAACAGTTCGGGCGGTGTCCTGGGGAAGATGATCTCGCCGCAGAACCTGACCATCGCGTGCGCGGCCGTCGGTCTCGCGGGCCGTGAAGGGGACCTGCTGCGCAAGGTGCTGCCCTGGAGCATTGGTCTCTTGCTGGTCATGTGCCTGATCGTCGTCGGACAGAGTTCCGCCGTGCTGGAGTGGATGCTTCCGTAAGTCCGTATGCACGCTCCCAGGCACCTCCCGGCTGCGTGTCGGCGAGGGCGGGTAGTTTGGGGGCACCCAAGAGGAATCCAGGAGGATTGGCCGTGGCTGCTGATCTGTCGCAGATCGTGAAGGCGTACGACGTACGCGGGGTGGTCCCGGACCAGTGGGACGAGCCGCTGGCCGAGTTGTTCGGCGCGGCCTTCGCGCAGGTGACGGGCGCGGGCGCGATCGTGATCGGGCACGACATGCGGCCCTCGTCGCCGGGCCTGTCGCGTGCCTTCGCACGCGGTGCGGCGGCGCGTGGCGTCGACGTGACGGAGATCGGGCTGTGCTCGACGGACCAGCTGTACTACGCGTCGGGGTCGCTGGACCTGCCCGGCGCGATGTTCACGGCGTCGCACAACCCCGCGCAGTACAACGGCATCAAGATGTGCCGGGCCGGCGCGGCCCCGGTCGGCCAGGACACCGGCCTCGCCGACATCCGTGAACTCGTCGAGTCCTGGGCGGACTCGGGAGCCCCGGAGCCGGCGGCCACCCCGGGAACGATCACGCAGCAGGACACGCTCGAGGACTACGCGGCGCACCTCCGCGGCCTCGTCGACCTGACCTCCATCCGCCCCCTGAAGGTCGTCGTCGACGCGGGCAACGGCATGGGCGGACACACCGTGCCGACCGTGTTCGCGGGGCTGCCCCTCGACCTCGTCCCGATGTATTTCGAGCTGGACGGCACGTTCCCCAACCACGAGGCCAACCCGCTCGACCCGGCGAACATCGTGGACCTCCAGAAGCGCGTCCGCGAGGAGGGCGCCGACCTGGGCATCGCCTTCGACGGCGACGCCGACCGCTGCTTCGTGGTCGACGAGCGGGGCGGCCCGGTCTCGCCGTCCGCGATCACGGCACTGGTCGCCTCGCGCGAGCTGGCCAAGCACGGCGGCAAGGGCACGGTCATCCACAACCTGATCACGTCGTGGTCGGTGCCGGAGGTCGTCCGGGAGAACGGCGGCACACCGGTACGCACGCGCGTGGGCCACTCCTTCATCAAGGCCGAGATGGCCAGTTCCGGAGCGATCTTCGGCGGCGAGCACTCCGCGCACTACTACTTCGCCGACTTCTGGAACGCCGACACGGGCATGCTCGCCGCCCTCCACGTCCTGGCGGCCCTCGGCGGCCAGGACGGCCCGCTGTCGGGCCTGGTCGCCGAGTACGACCGCTATGCCGGCTCCGGCGAGATCAACTCCACGGTCGACGACCAGGCCGCCCGCCTCGCCGCGATCAAGGCCACGTACGAGGGCCGCGACGGCGTCACCCTCGACGAACTCGACGGCCTGACGGTCACCTCCGCCGACTGGTGGTTCAACGTCCGCGCCTCCAACACGGAACCCCTCCTGCGCCTGAACGCGGAGGCACGGGACGAGGCGACGATGGCGAAGGTACGCGACGAGGCATTGGCCATCATCCGAGGCTGAGCCGAGCACCACGAGGCCACGGTGAGGGGCCGGTGCGCGGGAGCTCGGGGTAAGGAGCACACCCCGGCGCCCGGCCCCCCACAGCGGTACTCTGACCAGGCCACATCAGCACAACTCCGCGCCCCCGAAGGGACCCCTCATGCCGCTCGAAGCCGGCCTCCTGGAGATCCTCGCCTGCCCGGCCTGCCACGCCCCCCTCAAGGAGGAGGAGACCGAGCTGCTGTGCACCGCCCAGGACTGCGCCCTGGCGTACCCCGTCCGGGACGGCATCCCGGTCCTCCTGGTCGACGAGGCCCGCCGCCCCGCGTAACGGACGAACCGGCACAACGGACGAACCCGTGTAACGGACGAACCGGCACAACGGACGAACCGGCGATCGGAGACTTCCACCCATGCTCGACGAATCGCTGCTCGACGCCCCCGAGGCACTGGCGGAGGCAGACCGCCGCGGACTGCTCCGCGGCGCCGCGGAGGCGGGCGCACGCATCCGCACCGCGACCCGGCACGCAGCCGAGGCGGGCATCCCCGAGCTCAAGCCGGACGGCCGCCCCCGCGCGGTCCTCATCGCGGGCCCCGGCGCCGCCGCGAGCTGCGCCGCCGATCTGCTCGGCACGCTCGCCGGCG
>NZ_VBZC01000109.1:0-16745 GCF_005786655.1 Streptomyces montanus | reverse complement strand
GGGAGCCGGCGCCGAGGCGGCCGGAGCGGCCTGGGCCGGAGCCGCGGGCGCCGCCGAAGCGGCGGGGGCGGCAGTGGTGGTCCCCGCGGCCCCCGTGGCCGCAGTACTCGCCGGAGCCGATGCGGCGACGCCGCCCGGCTTGTAGTCGGCGAAGAAGTCCCACCAGGCACGGTCTACCGAGTTCGGGTCCTGGAGGTACTGCTGATAGATCTCGTCGACGAGCCACTCATTGGGTCCGAACGAGGCAGCAGGGGGCTTCTTCCCGGCTTGGTCGTCGGTCGAGATGCTCGAATTACTGGGGGACTGTGGCGACACGGCGGCAACCGCCCTCTTCCGCTTCACAAGGTGATGGACAGCGGGAATTAAGGCTACGCCCCGATGACCGATGGGTGCAGGCCGGGCCGGTTGATCGTCGCGTAAGTCACATCGAAAAGCGCGTTTCGGTGATGGAATTGGCGGGAAACAAGCCAGGTTCCCACCCGGCCTGCCCGCCGAGGAACGCGCCGAACCCGGATCCCGGCCCAGGAGACGTGGCCTTCTGCCTGATCGTCTGCCTGATCACACGTGTCTGTCAGCAGGGACGCACGTGGAACCTCTGGCTCCGATTCGAACCCTACGTCAACCTGTCAACGGAGGCAGCCCCGGAAGGGTGACCTGGATCCGGCAGCCCCGCCGGGATTCGGCCACACCGATCCGGCCGCCGTGCAGATCGACCGCCCAGCGGGCGATGGCGAGCCCCAGGCCCGTACCGCCGTCGCTGCCCGGACCGTGCGGCGCGTCGGCCCCGCCCCGGTTGAATCGCTCGAAGACCCGGTGCCACTCCGACTGCGGAATGCCGGGACCCTCGTCCAGTACTTCCAGGTCGAGTGACTCCGGGTGAGCGCCGCGCCGCGCCTTCACGGTCACACGCCCGTGCGGCGGGCTGTGCTTGACCGCGTTGTCGATGAGGTTGGCGACGACCTGGTGGATCCGCTCCGGGTCCGCGTGCGCGGTCAGCTCGGGCGGTGACACGTCCAGGTGAAGATGCACGTCCGTACGCGTGTGGCTGCCGGAGCCCGAGGCGATGCCCCCGCGCGCGGAGACCACCATGTTGGCCTCCTTCAGGACGCCCGACAGATACGGCCACACCTCGAAACGGCGCTTGCGCAGCGGTACGACGCCGTTGTCCAGCCGGGACAGATCGAGCAGCGTCTCCACCAGGCGGCCTAGGCGCTCCGTCTGCTTCAGTGCCGTACGCATCGTCTCGGGATCGGCGGCCGAGACGCCGTCCACGACGTTCTCCAGCACGGCGCGCAGGCCCGCGATGGGGGTGCGCAGCTCGTGCGAGACGTTCGCCACCAGCTCCTTGCGCTGACGGTCCTGGGCCTCCAGGTCGTCGGCCATGCGGTTGATCGTCTGGGCCAGGTCGCCCAGCTCGTCGCGGCGGTCTGCCTTCACCCGGCGTGTGTAGTCGCCGTGCGAGATGGACCGGGCCACCGTGTTCATCTCGTCCAGGGGGGACGTCAGCGAGTGCGCCACGAACTGCGTGATCAGCAGCGTCGCGATCATCGAGAAGACCGTGATGAACCGCAGCTCGGTCTCCGTGCGCACCGCGATCATCAGCAGACCGGTGGTGATGAAGACGGAGACGACGACCAGCGTGCCGAGCTTCGTCTTGATCGAGAAGGGGCGCAAGCCGTCCCAGAGGCCCGTGCTCCAGCCGCCCGAGGCCCAGCTGCCCGAGCTCTTGCGCCCCCCGTCGACACCGCTCATGACACAAGCCCCCTCGGGAGTCCGTCCGGCTCTTGGCAGTCCCGTTCCGTCCCGCTCGGGGAGACCCGCCCCCTGCGGGGACCCTTCCCCCTCAGGGGTTGGGGGTCTCCAGTGCGTAGCCGACGCCGTGCACCGTACGGATCCGCTCGGCGCCGATCTTCCGGCGCAGGGCCTTGATGTGGCTGTCCACGGTCCGTGTGCCGGAGGCGTCCGCCCAGTCCCACACCTCGGCGAGCAGCTGCTCGCGCGAGAGCACCGCGCGCGGCGTGTTGGCCAGGCAGACCAGGAGATCGAACTCGGTGGGCGTCAGATGGACGTCCTCGCTGCGCACCCTCACCCGCCGCTGAGCGTGGTCGATCTCCAGCTCGCCCAGGCGCAGGATGCCGGAGCGAGGAGTCGACGCGGCCAGCGCGGCTCGCTCCACCCGGCGCAACAGCACATGCACGCGCGCCGCCAGCTCGCGCATCGAGAACGGCTTCGTCATGTAGTCGTCGGCGCCCACGCCGAGACCGACCAGCATGTCCGTCTCGTCGTCGCGCGCGGTGAGCATCATCACCGGCACCGGTCGCTGCGCCTGCACCCGGCGACAGACCTCCAGGCCGTCGAAGCCCGGCAGCATGATGTCGAGGATCAGCAGGTCCGGCTGCCAGGCCTCCGCCGTGTCGACGGCGGCCGGACCGTCGCCGGCGGTCTGCACGAGAAATCCCTCGGCACGCAACCGGGCGGCGATAGCGTCCACGATCGTCGGATCGTCCTCGACCACCAGCACCCGGCGCTGCGCGCCCGGCGTGGCCGCGGTGCCGTTGTGGGAGGTGTGTGTCTGCTCCATCGCCCGCCCCTGATTGTGCTTTTCGGAATCCGTTGGGGGTGATTCCATGACTGCGCTTGACGCTTGAATGATCCGCGTCAGGTCAGCAGAGTACGGGCAGTTACCACCGCTCGGCTATTCAGGCCCGACAGCGAGATGCACGACGTCCGGAACGCCCCGGGCAACGGGGATCTCTTCGGTACGCACCCGTTGGAACCCGGCATTCCACAAGGTTTCCTCAAAATCAGGCGAGGGCTGTGCCGACCACACGGCCAGCACGCCGCCAGGCCTCAACACCCTTGCGCACGCGGCGAGTCCAGCATGCGAGTAGAGGCCGTCGTTGCCCTCGGTGACGGTCCATCCGGGTCCGTTGTCGATGTCCAGGCACAGCGCGTCGTACGTGGCGGATGTCTCATTGACGTACGCGACGAGATCGGCTTCGACGATTTCCGTGCGCGGATCCGCCCGTGACGCCGCGGACAGAGGTGACAGCGGTCCGTCCCGGTGCCAGTCGATGATCGCCCGCTCACGCTCCACCACCGCGATACGGCCCCAACGCGGGTCGGCCGCCGCGTGCGCGAGCGAGAATCCGACTCCGAGTCCGCCGATCAGGACGTCCGGCTCCGGGCGCCCGTCCAGCGCGCCGAGGGCGGCGTCGACCAGCAACCGCTCCGAGCGCCCGTCGGAGGTGTCCATCAGGAAACACCCGTTGGCGATGATCTGCAGCAACTCACCGTGGCGACGCAGCGCGACCTCGCCGTACGGGCCGTCGCGACGGTCGATGACGACGGGGGCAACGGCGGTGTCGTACGCGGCGGTCATGGGCCCATCCTGACAAGTTCCCCGGGCCGGGGCAGGCGAATTGGCCGTGGGCCGGGCGGAGGAGGGTGCCGAGGCGAGGTCAGGCGGTGGGGCGGAGGTCGGAGACGAGGCGGAAGCGCTCCAGGACGGCCGGTGTCGTGTCGTCCACGGTGAACCCGGGGTCCCCCAGCGCCGCGCGCATCTCCGCGCCGTGCCAGAACCGCTCGTGGGCCGCCCGCCACTCGGCCACACCGGTGTGCCCCTCTCCCTCGTCCAGCACATGGGCGAGATCCACCTGTGCGAGGGGGACGACGCGGACACCGGTCACCTCTATGACGGCGACCGGACGGTCGTCCGAGTCGACGACCACCGAATGGTTCCCGACCTCCGGCAGGGGCTCGCCCTCGTGCTGGTAGTCGACGAGGAGTCCTGTCGTGGACGTCTTCGAGCCGTCGAGGATCGCTGCGACGAGCAGCGGGCCGGGGAAGGCGAACTCGGCCTTCGGCATCGACGAGATGTCCGCGGGCGAGGCCGAGTCGGTCGTCATGCGGTCACCGTAGTCAGCGATCCGAAGCCCTGACCCGTAAATCCGCGACCCGTAGCCGCGCCCCGTCAGATCCGCGACCCGTGATCCTGCCCCCCTGACCAGTGATCGCTGAGAGCGAACAGCTCCGGGGGAACATTCGGCAGTGCGCAGGCATTGAGTCGACATAGCTCAACTTGACTGCCGAAGGGGAGATCATGGCTTTGACGTCCGCACCGCTCACCCTGCCCGTGCTGCCGCTCGACGACGAGGTCGTGCTGCCCGGGATGGTGGTGCCCCTGGACCTCAATGACGCCGACGTACGAGCGGCGGTGGAGGCCGCGCAGGCCGCCGCGCGCTCCAGTGGGGGGAGCAAGCCGAAGGTCCTGCTTGTTCCACGGATCGACGGGACATACGCGAACACGGGAGTGCTCGGCACCATCGAGCAGGTGGGACGTCTCGCCGACGGCGACCCCGGCGCCCTGATCCGGGGCCGCAGCCGGGTGCGTGTCGGCGCCGGTACGACCGGGCCGGGCGCCGCCCTGTGGGTGGAGGGGCGCGCGGTCGAGGAGACCGTGCCCGATCCGCTGCCCGGCTCCGTGACCGAGCTGGTCAAGGAGTACAAGGCGCTGGCCACCAACTGGCTGAAGAAGCGCGCCGCCTGGCAGGTCGTGGACCGCGTACAGGCCATCGACGACGTTTCCGCCCTCGCCGACAACTCCGGGTACTCGCCCTTCCTGACCACGGCACAGAAGGTCGAGCTGCTGGAGACCGCCGACCCCGTCGCCCGTCTCAAGCTCGCCACCGAGCAGCTCCGTGAGCACCTCGCCGAGCAGGATGTCGCCGAGTCCATCGCCAAGGACGTACAGGAAGGCGTCGACAAGCAGCAGCGCGAGTTCCTGCTGCGGCGGCAGCTGGAGGCCGTGCGCAAGGAGCTGCGGGAGCTGAACGGCGAGTCCGAGGGAGAGGAGTCCGACGACTACCGGGCGCGCGTCGAGGCCGCGGACCTTCCCGAGAAGGTTCGCGAGGCCGCCCTCAAGGAGGTCGACAAGCTGGAGCGTTCGTCCGACCAGTCGCCCGAGGGCTCCTGGATCCGGACCTGGCTCGACACCGTGCTCGAACTCCCCTGGAACGAGCGCACCGAGGACGCGTACGACATTCAGGGCGCCCAGGCCGTCCTCGACGCCGAGCACTCCGGCCTGGAGGACGTGAAGGAGCGGATCACCGAGTACCTCGCCGTGCGCAAGCGGCGCCTGGAGCGGGGACTGGGAGTCGTGGGCGGCCGCCGCGGCGGTGCCGTGCTGGCGCTCGTCGGCCCTCCCGGTGTCGGCAAGACGAGTCTCGGTGAGTCCGTCGCGCATGCGATGGGGCGGAAGTTCGTCCGCGTCGCCCTCGGCGGCGTACGGGACGAGGCCGAGATCCGCGGTCACCGGCGTACGTACGTGGGCGCGCTGCCCGGTCGTATCGTCCGCGCCATCAAGGAGGCCGGGTCCATGAACCCGGTCGTGCTGCTGGACGAGATCGACAAGGTCGGCTCCGACTTCCGCGGCGACCCCGCCGCGGCCCTGCTCGAAGTCCTCGACCCCGCCCAGAACCACACCTTCCGGGACCACTACCTGGAGGTCGAACTCGACCTGAGCGATGTGGTGTTCCTGGCGACGGCGAACGTCCTGGAAGCCATTCCGGAGGCGCTGCTCGACCGTATGGAGCTGGTGCGGCTCGACGGGTACACCGAGGACGAGAAGGTCGTCATCGCGCGGGACCACCTGCTGCCGCGGCAGTTGGAGCGGGCGGGGCTCCAGGGCGACGAGGTCACCCTCGACGAGAGCGCCTTGCGCAGGCTCGCCGGTGAGTACACGCGCGAAGCGGGTGTACGGAACCTGGAGCGCTCCATCGCGCGGCTGCTGCGCAAGGTCGCGGCCCAGCACGAACTGGGCGAGCGAGAGCTGCCGTTCACGGTCGGCGAGGGCGATCTGCGCGGGCTGATCGGGCGGCCGCACCATGTGCCCGAGTCCGCACAGGACCCGGCCGAGCGCCGCACGGCCGTGCCCGGTGTCGCCACCGGACTCGCGGTCACCGGCGCGGGCGGTGACGTGCTGTACGTGGAGGCGTCGCTGGCCGATCCGGAGACGGGTGCGGCCGGGTTGACCCTCACCGGCCAGCTGGGCGACGTGATGAAGGAGTCCGCGCAGATCGCGCTCTCCTTCCTGCGCAGCCGCGGTGCCGAACTGGAGCTCCCCGTCGGGGACCTGAAGGACCGGGGCGTGCACATCCACTTCCCGGCGGGCGCGGTCCCGAAGGACGGCCCGAGCGCCGGTGTCACGATGACGACCGCTCTCGCCTCGCTGCTGAGCGGACGGCTCGTCCGTACGGATGTGGCGATGACCGGTGAGGTCTCGCTGACCGGGCGGGTGCTGCCCATCGGCGGCGTCAAGCAGAAGCTGCTGGCCGCCCACCGGGCCGGCGTCACCACCGTCGTCATCCCGAAGCGCAACGAGCCCGACCTGGACGACGTCCCGGCCGAGGTCCTGGAGAAGCTCGACGTCCACGCCGTCACGGACGTCCGCCAGGTCCTGGAGCTGGCGCTGGCCCCGGCGCAGAACGGGGCGGCTCCGGAGGTTCCGGTGGCGGCGTGACGGACGCCATCGGGAAAGGAGGCCCGGGTCCCTGGCGGGGCCCGGGCCTTCGCCGTGCACGCGGGCGCGCGGGCATGCGGGCACCCCGGCATCCGGGCACCAGAGCCTCGTCGCCCTCTCGATGGCGTGACCCTGTCAGCACTCCGGGGTCGCGGGCTGCCGTTGGTCTGCTCCTGCGAAATACTGGCGGAGCTGCGGCAACGGCCGCGTTCGGACGGAAATTCTCAGGATCCGGAAACCGAGTCGGGAGCGGTGACGTGCAAGAGGACGGAATCGGTGAGGGCCATGGGGTGGACCAGGAGTTCCTCGCCCTGGAACGCGAGTTGACCGTCCTCCTGCGGCGCGCCCGCGCCTCCTCCGGCGAGATGGCCCGCGAAGTCCATCCCGACCTGGAGTCCTCCGCCTACGGCCTCCTCGTACGGCTGGCGGAGTGCGGCCGTCAGCGCGCCACGGAGCTGGCCGCCTACGTCGGCGTCGGCAAGGCCACGATGTCGCGCCAGCTGCGCGCCCTGGAGGAGCTGGGACTGGTGTACCGGGAGCCGGACCCCGCCGACGGCAGGGCCTGGCTGATCCAGCTCACGGACCAGGGCCGGGTGCGATTCAGCTCGGTACGGGAGGCCCGCCGCGCCCGCTATGTGCGTCAGCTGGCGAACTGGGACCGCAAGGAGGTCGCCGAGCTCGCACGGCTGCTGCACCAGCTGAACCAGGGCGTCGCGGAGGGGTAGTCAGAGCTCCACGTACACCACCGTCGCGTCGTCGTGCGTCTTGCTCCGGCCCAGGAACGCCCGTTCGGTATCGGCCAGCTCCAGAGCCCGTACGCGATCGATGAGTGCCTGGGCGCCCTCCTTGCGCACGAGGGCGGCGAGGTCGGTCCAGTCACCCTCCCGGAACTTCTCCACCCAGCGGGTGGCGCCGTCCGTCAGGGCGGTCAGTGCCCGGATGCCGGCGCGCGGCAGTCTGCCCGTCACCGCACGGGCGGCCACCGAGGGATCGGCCGCCGCGGTGAAGAAGCCGCCCTCCTTGTTGCGGACCGTGGCGTCGGTCGTGGCGTGCGTGGCCAGGGAGGCGCGGGGTATGCGGGAGAGGCGGTCGTCGAGGAGCGCGGTGACCGTGCCGGCGGGGGACTCGACGAGGAGGGCCGAGTCGGAGAGGACGAGGTACTCGACGTCGTCGGCGGACCAGCGGGCAAGGACCACTGTTGCCTGTGGGGTGCGTGGGTGAGAAAGGTCACATGTGTCGCGATGGGCGTCGGCGGTCCGCCGGATGGCTTGCCTCAACACCTCGGTGAGGGGCGATTCCCGTCGCGAAACAGACAGTTCGTGGAGCGCGCCGCCGAGCCGTGCCGTGAACCAGGGGACTGAATGCAGACACCCCACATCGGTCGCCGGCGGTGTCACTCCATCCAGTACGACGAGCGAGCCCCCCTCCCCGGAAGCCGGAATTCCCACCGACGCGTAGTCCTCGTTCGGGTGGGAAAAGGCACCGGGGGCCGAAATCAGTTCCGTGCGCATTCAGCCAGTCTGCACGACGTCTTCACAAGCTTCGTCAAAGGCTGGCAATCATCGCCGAACTGACGCAGGGTCGCAGGTCAGAAGCCTGATTTGCGACGGAATAATCGATTCCGTCGGAGCGCGATGGCGCATCCTGCCACCGGTCGGCGTGGGAGTCCAACCGGCGTGCCGCGCAAGGCCCTTGCACACGCCAGCGGAACTTGCCCGCCTCGGCCTCACCGAGGTTCACTCCTTTGGGTGGCGGGTCAGGCGATGCGCGGCCACTGCCCACCGGCACTGGGAGGGTCGGGAGCCGTAACGGGAACGACGTGAGCGTTGACGGTCGTTACCCGGGCCCATGGGTACACGAGTCAAGAATGCGAGCATCGGTGCAGAAGATGCGGCCTCGGCGCAAAGGCAGGCAGACGACCTCGGGCGAAGGCTCCGGGGGCACGCCGAGCTCCCCGGACCTCACAGGAAAAGGCCGCCGTCCCGCCCGCGTACGCAACCGGCTGATTGTCGCCGTCGCCGTCGTGGCAGCCGCGATCGCCGGAGCCGGCGCTCCCTCCGTCGTCGCCGCCTCGGGCGACCTGAACGACTCCCAGAACCTGGTGACGCTCGCCGAGCGCACCAAGGACGCGCTGACCCTCGCCCACGCGCTCGCCGACGAGCGCGACGAGGCCACCTCCTACATCGCGGCCGGCCGCCCCGACGGCAAGGGTCCCTCCGAGCAGCGCAGCGCCCGCGTCGACCGGCAGGTCGAGGAACTGCGGACCGAGGCCCCCGCCGAACTCCGCGGCGATCTCGACAACATCGCGTCCGCACGACGAGCGGCGCTCACCGGGAAGAGCAGCGCTCTCGAAGCGCATCAGGCCTACACGGCCGCCATCAGGGAACTCCACGGCCTCGCCGAGGACCTGGCGGAACAGTTGCCGCCCCGTGCGGGCACCGGCTCGCATGCGCTCGCCGACCTCGACACCGCCGTCCAGCAGGCCTCCGCCGCCCGCGGCCTGCTCCTCGCGGCCCTGAACGTACCGAGCACGACCCGCACCACCACCGACCCGATCACCGGCCTGCCGACCACGACCACCACGTCGTCGTCCGCCGACACCAAGCAGCGCAACGCCCTCACCGCCGCCGCCCAGCAGGCCAACGTCCGCGAGCAGGCCGCGCTCGCCGACTTCCACGACGCCGCGCCCCGGGACGACCGTGCCTCGTACGACTCGACGGTGACGGGCCCGGACGTCACGTCCGCCGAGAAGTACCTCGCGAACCTCGCCGACCAGCCGACCCTTTCCGACTCCGAGCTGGGCACCAGCACCAAGAAGCTCGACGCCGCGCTCTCCGCCCGCGTCGAGCTGATGCGCGGCGTCGAGGCCTCTCTCAACAGCCGGCGCGCCGAGGACCTCGCCCAGTTGCGTGACGACGACGTCACCGCCCTGGAGATCCGCATCGCGCTCCTCGGCGTCCTGCTGCTGGGCGCCGTCGGCGTCTGCACGACCATGGCCCGTACGCTGACCCGCCCGCTGGCCGTTCTGCGCATCGGCTCGGCCCGCCTGGCCGCCGACCCGGCCGCCGAGGAACCGGTCAAGTTCACCGGCCGTGACGACGAGTTCGCCCAGGTGGTGCGCTCGGTCAACGCGCTGCACACGCACGCCGTCACGCTCCACGAGCGGCTGACGACCCTGGAGGGCGACCGCAAGCACCTCGTCGGCCAGCGTCAGACGATGGCCGACGAGCGTGAGCAGCTGCGCGCCGAACTCGCCGCGGCCGCCGCCCACTTGACGCAGGTCCGGCAGAGCATCCACGGCACCTTCGTCAACCTGTCGCTGCGCACCCTCGGCCTCGTCGAGCGGCAACTCGCCGTCATCGAAAGCCTGGAGGAGCGCGAGCAGGACCCCGACCGCCTCGCCACCCTCTTCCGGCTCGACCACTTCGCCACCGTCATGCGCCGGCACAGCGAGAACCTGCTGGTCCTCGCCGGCGCGGACCACGGGCACCAGCATCCCGGCCCCGTCCCGCTCGTCGATGTCGTACGCGCCGCCGTCAGCGAGATCGAGCGCTACGAACGGGTACGGATCGCCGTGCTGCCGCCCCATGCCCATGTGGCCGGGTTCGCGGCGGACGACATCAGCCACCTGGTGGCCGAGCTCCTGGAGAACGCCAGCTCGTTCTCGCCGCCCGATATCCCCGTCGAGATCTCCGGCTGGCTCCTGGAGAGCGGCGAGGTCATGCTCTCCGTCCAGGACGAGGGCATCGGCATGACCACCGAGCGGCTCGACCAGCTCAACGCCCGGCTCGCGGACTTCGACCCCGGGGACGCGTACGACCAGGAGAGCGGCGAGGGCCTCGGGCTCGGCCTGTACGTGGTGGCGCGGCTCGCCCACCGTCATGGCGTACGGGTACGGCTGCGCGAGCAGAAGCAGGGCGGCATCGCGGCGGTCGCCGTTCTGCCCAAGCCGCTGCTCGCGGCCGCGCCCGCCGTCGCCGTGCCCGCGCAGACGCCCCGGCTGGCCGGGTCCGCACCCTCGCTGGCGTTCCCCGGCGTCGACGCCGAGGCCAACTCCAATCTGCTGCACGGGCGTTCGGTACGGGACCCGCTGATCGCGGCGGCGGAGGAGGCGGCACGGGAGGCCGACTCCGCGCCTGCCACGGCCCAGCCGTCCGCGCCCGAGACCACCATGAAACTCACCCCGCTGAAGGACTCGGCCGAGCCCGAGGCGGAGGCGGAGAGGACCACCGAATCCGGAACGGCCGACAGGCCCGAAGCTTTCGGTGCACCTGGGGTGGTCGGCGGACCCGGGGTGGTCGGCGGACCGGAGACGGTTGGCGGACCCGGGGTGGTCGGCGGCCCGGAGGCGGCCGGTGGGACCGGGGCGTTCGGTGAACCCGGGACGGTCGGTGGACCGGAAACGGTCGGCGGACCCGGGGCGGTTGGCGGACCCGGAGCGTTCGGTGGACCGGAGGCGATCCGTGAACCCGGGACGGTCGGCGGCCCGGAGGCGGCCGGTGGGACCGGGGCGATGGGTGGATCCGAGACGGTCGGCGGATCGGGAACGGTCCGTGAACCCGAGACGGTCAGCGGGCCGGAGGCGGTCGGCGGGCCCGGGACGGTTCGTGAACCCGGGACTGCCGGCGGTGTACCCGAAGCCGGTGCCGAGCCCGTGGTCGCCATCCCCGCTCAGACCTCCGCCGACCCGTACGCCATCGGCCCCGAGACCCACGAGCGGGTCGCCGACGGGCCGGGGCGGGGCGGTGACGAGCCGGAGCAGGTCACCGACAAGGGGCTGCCCAAGCGGACCCCCAAGATCTCCGCGCCCCCGCCGCAGGCCAGGCGGCACGCGGGCTCTGTGAACGCCGAGGCGTTGCGCCGCAGGCTCGGCGGATTCCACCGGGGCGCGACACAGGGCCGCCGGGACGTCGAGGCCGAGATCGCCCAGCAGACCGCCGAGACAAAGGCGCCGGCAGAAGAAGTCGTAGGAACCGAGGGGGATACAGCCGAGGAGGCAAGCAGTTGACCGCGCCGAGTACCTTCGGGCTGAGCCATGAGGCCCGCAACCTGCACTGGCTGTTGACGAACCTCGTCGAGGAGGTGCCGGGCATCCTGTCGGTCGCTGTGGTCTCCTCCGACGGCCTGATGCTGCTTTCCTCCGACCCTGGGAGGAACGAGGAGGCCAGGGCGGCGGGCACAGCCAGGCCCGTCGGCCCCAGGGGCTCCTCCGCGGACCTCGCCACCGTCGTCTCCGGCATCGGCAGCCTCACCGTCGGAGCCGCCAGGCTGATGGACGTCGGCGGCGTCAAACAGACGATGATCGCGATGGAGGAGGGCAGCCTCTTCGTCATGTCGATCAGTGACGGCTCGCTGCTCGGTGTGCACGGTGCGCCGGACTGCGACATGAGCGTCGTCGCCTACCACATGGCGCTCTTCGTGGGCCGCGCCGGACATGTCCTGACCCCCGAACTCCGCAGCGAGCTGCGCCAGTCGATAGAGGACGCGTCGATAGGGAGCACCCAGTGAGCAGTACGTCCAAGCTTCCGGTCCGTGGCGGCGAACGCAAACCCGCCCGCGTACGCCCCTACTCGCTCACCGGCGGCCGCACGCGCTTCGGGCACGTGCTGCTCGTCGAGACGTTCGTCGCCGCGCTCGAAGCGCCCGAGGAGCGGAAGGAGCTCATGGGAGGAGGGGCTCTCAACACCCGGGTGATGCCCGAGATGCGGGCCATCGTCGAACTCTGCCGCCGCATGCGCACGGTGGCCGAGATCGCCGCGCTGCTCAAGATGCCGCTCGGCGTGGTCCGCGTACTCCTCAGCGACCTGGCGGACCAGGGAAAGATCCGCGTGTACGGAACCGGTCACGGCCCGGGACAGCCGGACCGCGCACTGCTGGAAAGGGTGCTGAATGGACTCCGCCGTCTCTGAAGCGGTCGCCGAAGCCGTCGCTGGGCCTGTCGTCGAACCCGTAGCCGAATCCGCTGAATCCGGCGAATCCGCCACCTCGTCCGTCGTCGTCCCGGACGCGGACGAGAGTCCGCAGGCCTGGCAGACCGACCGCACCCGCGCCCCGATCGCCACGAAAATCGTGGTGGCGGGAGGATTCGGCGTCGGCAAGACCACGCTCGTCGGCGCCGTCTCGGAGATCACGCCCCTGGAGACGGAGGCGCTGATGACCGAGGCCAGCGAGGACACCGATGACCTCACCGCGACGCCCGGCAAGCTGACCACGACCGTGGCCATGGACTTCGGCCGCATCACGCTGGACGACGACCTGGTGCTCTACCTGTTCGGTACGCCCGGTCAGCAGCGGTTCTGGTTCATGTGGGACGACCTCGTGCGCGGGGCGATCGGGGCGGTCGTCCTCGCCGACACCCGCCGCCTGAAGGACTGTTTCCCGGCGCTGGACTACTTCGAGAGCTGCGGACTGCCGTACGTCGTCGCGGTCAACCACTTCGACGGCACCGCGCGGTACGAGCCGGAGGACGTGCGCGAGGCCCTCACCGTGCCCGCACACATACCTGTCATGATCATGGACGCGCGCCGCAGGATATCGGCGGTCGAGACCCTGCTGGCCCTCGTCGGCCACGCACTCGAAGTCAGCCCCGAGTAGTCACGAGCAGTACCGATTAGGAGAACCACCCGAATGCGGAAGATACTCGTCGTCGGAGCCGGCCAGTCCGGACTCCAGCTCGCCCTCGGACTCCAGTCGCACGGGTACGAAGTGACCCTGATGTCCAATCGGACGGCGGACGAGATCCGTACCGGCCGCGTCATGTCCACCCAGTGCATGTTCCACACGGCGCTGCAGTACGAGCGTGATCTTCAGCTGAACTTCTGGGAGTCCCAGGCCCCGAAGATCGAAGGACTCGGTGTCTCGGTGGCGGCCCCCGGCTCGCACGACCCGGGCCCGACGCAGCGGGCGATCGACTGGGTGGGCAAACTCGACGGCTACGCGCAGTCCGTCGACCAGCGCGTGAAGATGGCCGGCTGGATGGAGACGTTCGCGCAGCGCGGCGGCCAGCTCGTGATCCACGGCGCGGCGGTCTCCGACCTCGACTACTTCTCCCGTACGTACGACCTGGTGCTGGTGACGGCGGGCAAGGGTGAACTGGTCTCCATGTTCGGCCGCGACGCCTCCCGCTCCCCGTACGCGGAGCCGCAGCGCGCCCTGGCCGTCGCGTACGTCCACGGCCTGGGCCCGCGCCCCGAGCACCCCGACTACGAAGCCGTCCGCTGCAACCTGGTCCCGGGCGTCGGCGAACTGTTCGTCATGCCCTGCCTCACCACCTCCGGCCGCGCCGACATCCTCTTCTTCGAGGGCATACCCGGCGGCCCGCTGGACGCCTTCAAGGGCGTCAAGGACCCCGCCGAACACCTCTCCCTGACCCTGGAACTCATGGAGCGGTTCGTGCCGTGGGAGTACGCGCGGGCCACGAAGGTCGAGCTGACCGACGCGAACGGCACGTTGTCGGGGCGCTACGCCCCGACGGTCCGCAACCCGGTCGGCCGCCTGCCCGGCGGGGGCTTGGTGCTCGGCGTCGCGGACGTCGTCGTGGCCAACGACCCGATCACCGGGCAGGGCTCCAACTCTGCCTCCAAGTGCGCGGCCTCGTACCTGGACTCGATCCTCGCGCACGGCGAGCGCGAGTTCGACGAGGCCTGGATGCGGCAGACCTTCGACCGTTACTGGGACACCGCCCAGCACGTCACCAAGTGGACCAACGCGATGCTTGGTGTGCCGCCCGAGCACGTCCTGAACCTGATCGGCGCGGCGGGCCAGCTCCAGCCGGTCGCGGACCGCTTCGCCAACGGCTTCAACGACCCCTCCGACTACGAGAACTTCTTCTACGAGCCGGAGAAGACCGAGGCCTACCTCGCGTCGGTGGCAGGGGCGACCGAACCCTCACACTCCTGATCCCGTAACCCGCGTCACCCCTGCCCGGTGTAACCCGCGTCCGACCCGGTCATGGCACCCCGGGGAAGCCGCGGCGGCGTGTACCGCCGCTGGGGCTCCCCGGCCGGGTCCGGCCGTACCGCGCCCAGCACCGGATTGGCCGCGATCGGGGAGACCTTGACGTTCGCGCCGGGCCGGGGTGCCTGGACCACCATGCCGTTGCCCAGGTAGAGGGCGACATGCGTGGCCTCGGGGAAGTAGATCACCAGGTCCCCCGGCCGCAGGTTGCTCAGCGGAACCCGCCGCAGCCGGGCCCACTGCTCCTGACTGGTGCGGGGGATCAGCTTCCCCGCCTGACTCCAGGCCCGCGAGGTCAGCCCCGAGCAGTCGAACGAGTCCGGCCCTACGGCTCCCCACACGTACGGCTTGCCGATCTGCCTCACGGCGTACCGCAGCGCCGCCTCGCCCGCTCGCGAGGGTGTCCGCGCACCCTTCAGCGTGCCCGAGGCCATGAACTCCTTCTGCTTCTCGGCCTCTTTCGCCCGCTCCAGCGCGGCCACCGCGGCGATCTGGTCGGCCCTGAGGGAGGCCAGCAGTTCCTCGACCTCCTTGAGGCGCTTGTGTACGGCGTCGCGGTTCTTCTTGTGCCGGTCGGCGAGGGTGAGTTGGTCGTCGAGGGCCTTACGGGCCTTGCGGGCGAGTCCGGCCGCCTTCTTCTCGTCGCTCACCAGCCGGTCCACCGTCTCGGCGCGCTGCTGCGCGAGCTGCCCGATGACCTGCCCCTGGTCGAACGCATGCTGCGGGTCGCGGGCGAGGAGCAGCCGTACGTACGTGGAGATCTCGCTGCTGCCCTGGTACTGCTGCCGGGCGAGCCGACCCGCGGCGGCGCGGCTGTCCTGGAGGGAGAGCCGGGTCCTGGCCAACTGTCCGTTCAGCCTCGCGACCTCGGCGCGCCGCTTCTTCAGCTTCTCCTCGGTGGCGTTGTACGTCTCGGTGGCCTTCTCGGCCGCCCGGTACAGCCGCTGAAGGCCCGTCAGCAACCCCGTGATGGAACGCTCGCCGTGTGCGCCGGGCCTGCCGGGTGTGCCGGGCTCGCTGGGCTGAGGTTCGGCGGTGGCCGGTACGGGTGCGAGGACCGCGCCTGTCGCGATCGCTGCCGTACAGACCAGACGCAGGAGTCTTTCTGACACGTCATCACCTCCGGTACGGGGTGGCCCCTCCATCCCGTAACGAGAGCATCAGACGCGTGCGTCACCATCGCGCGCGGTCAGTGGTCGGTTCGGCCCAAGAAGGTCACTCGTCGGCGTCATCCGGCTTGCCGCCCGGCGTGGTGTCTGGCTTGGCGTCCGGCTTGATGTCCGGCTTGATGCTCGGCTTCGACCACGGCCACTTGAGTTTGCCGCGCTGGTCTCCCTCGGGGGCGAACTCGTACTTCCACCCCTGACGCAGACCGAGCCGTTTGCTCTGCCCCGCCTGTACGCGTCGGTAGACGAGGATCGTCGGCGGGCCGCCGGCCGCGTCCGGGACGGGGACGCGGTACACCTTCGGCGGGTGTCCGGTCGGGCCGAGCAGGACCGGCAGTACACGACCGTCCAGAGGGCCGCCCTCGAAGGGGGTGTCTTCGCTTTTCACGGGGGCATTCTCACAGTCGGACGGTCAGAGGGCTCAGAGGGTCAGAGCAGATGCGCCGCGTCCCCCACCACGGGCAGCACCTGGCGGGCCAGCGTGCCGATGGGGCCGTCGGCCGTCTCCATCGCGAGCGCGGCCCTTACGACCTCGGCGGTCTGCGCGTCTCGGGCCGCCGTGGCCACGAGACAGGCCACGAACTGCTCGACCAGCCAGTCGCGCAGTTCGTCCAGCGGCGGTTCCTTGTCCTCGTCGAGCCAGATGAGCGAGGCGGCCTCGACGGCGGTGATCCACATCCGGACGGTCATCCGTAGCCGCGGTCCCGGCTCCGCCACGTCGAGGTGACGCAGAATGTGCCCGGCGGCGGCTCGTCGTACGCCGTCCACGATGGCCGTGGTCCTCGACGTGCCGACGACGCTGCCGCCCTGCAGGAGCGCGCTGAACCCCGCGTCGTGCTCTCCCACGAAGGCGAGGTAGCGGTCGAGCGCGCGGGAGAGCCGCTGGGTCAGCGGGCCCTCCGGGGGCTCGGCGAAGCAGTGCTCCAGGTCCTCGGCGGCGGACCGCAGGGCGGCCTCGTACAACTGCTGCTTCCCGCCCGGGACGTACCGGTACACCAACGGCCGTGACACCCCGGCCGCCTCTGCCACGTCATCCAGCGAGACGTCCTCCGGCACCCGATGCGCGAAGAGCTCCAGCGCGGCGTCGAGCAACTGGCTGCGCC
>NZ_VBZC01000108.1:0-19644 GCF_005786655.1 Streptomyces montanus | reverse complement strand
GAGGTCCAGGCACGGTTGTCCACCCGGCCGGCCCGCGCCTTCGACGGGGCCTGCGCGGCGCGGGCCGGCGCAGGGGCGCCGGCGGCCGAGCTCGCGGCAGCCACCGGACTCGCGACACCCGCCGCTGCCGCGACCACCGCCGCGGTCAGGAGCGTTCTGCGGGAAGGCTGTTCGAATCTGGTCATGGACGAGTGACCCCCAGGGTGTCCGGAACAGGCGAGTCCAACGCACGGATGTCGCCAACTATGGATGCCCACACCGGCTTCTGCCAGCACCTCGAGCGTCACGCCGCCGACGAATATTGGTCACGACCAGTGGCATGGGAAGGGACGCGCCCCGATCCCGACCTCGCCACCCAATCACCCGAATTCTCCTGCTATCGCCTCGGTAGAATGTTCCCTCGTCTCACGCATCCACCTCACCACCCGTACACCCCAGGGATCCCCGATTCACACTCTCGCCTCCCAGATGCACCGGCTGCCGCCGTCCTGCGGCCCCGTCCGCCTCGTCGGCGTCGACGGGCACGCGGGCTCCGGAAAGACCACGTTCGCCGGGCGGCTGGCCGAGGCGCTGGGCGGCGCGCCCGTGCTGCACCTGGACGACATCCGCTCGCACGAGGAGCTGTTCGCGTGGACCGGGCGACTGCTCCGGGACGTCGTCGAGCCGCTGAGCCGTGGCGAGGCCGGGCGCTATCGCGTCTACGACTGGGAGGCATGCCGGTTCGAGGCGGCCCGCGATCTGCCGCCGGCCCCCGTGGTCCTGGTCGAAGGTGTCGGCGCGGGCCGCCGGGCGCTGCGGCCGTATCTGGCGTGCCTGCTGTGGATGGAGGTGGCACACGACGACGCCTGGACGCGTGGCCGGGACCGGGACGGTTCGGCTCAGAGTGACTTCTGGGTCGACTGGGTCACCGCAGAGCACCGGCACTTCGCCGACGACCCCTCAAGATCTTTCGCCGATCTTCTGGTACGGCAGTGCTCAGAGGGATACGAGGTACTGCCGGGGCCCGCCGCGAAGCCAGGACTGGACCACGTCATCACACACCGTGACGGGCCGTCGGCAGTGTGCTGAACCTGTGAAGGCGTCTGTCCGAGAACTTCCCCAAGTGCTCCAACTCGGCTTGACCCGGGGACCGTACAGGTCTTACGTTCTCAATATGCGGTCTTTCGAGGCCGTCCACAGACGCGAAGCCCCCGGTTGTTCCCCCGTGATCGGGGGCTTCGTTCTGTCCTCGTCCGGATTCCGGACGTCGCGCGGCGTGATTCGTTCACCCTCGGTCACCGAGGGGCGTGCGCCCCGTCTGCTCCCACCTCGAAGAACCCGCCGTGCGGGCACCCTTCGGCACGGTACTGCCTCGCAGGTACGATGCCTCTCGGTGCGACCTTAGGACGGCTGCTCTCCGCACCGAACGCAACTCCCGTCCACGGCACAGCGGTTCGACGAAGGCTGCCGCCGGGCACCGGCCCGTTCGGCATTCAACGGGGGCACGGTATGTGGGGGACGTGATGGACTTCGGCACGCAGGGCCCCGAGGCCCCGGCCGACCTCGCCTGGCTGCGAGGTGTGGATGCCTACACGATGGGGGCCTATCCGCAGGCGGAGGAGGAGTTCCGCGCCGCGGTACGGATGGATCCGGGCATGGCCGACGGCTGGCTCGGGCTGCACGCGCTGCGCATCGACACGACGACCGCGCTGCTGCGGATGTTCCGGCATCGCGAGCGCTTCGGAGAACAGCGCGCCCGCCACCGGCGCACGCTCAACTCCTGGTACTGGCTGGGCTGGTGGGTGCAGCCCGTCCTGGAGTCTCCGCGCGACCTGCTGCTCGCGCACGCCTCGCACTGGCTCGACGGACGCCATGTCCCGGAGCTGGACCGGGCGCTGGCGGGACTGCCACCGGTGGACGCCGATCCGCAGGTGCGGTTTCTGCACGCCTGCCGGGCCTACCTCGTCAAGGACTGGGAGCAGCTGGTCCGGCACACGGACCCGCTGATCGACGATCCGATGCTGGGCATCGAGGCCGGCCTCTTCGGCGGCATGGCGCGCGTCCGTCTGGAGATGTACGGGCAGGCCGAGCCGCTCCTGTCGGCCGCGCTGATGCGCTGTCGCAGCGAGCAGCCGCAGCGCAAGGAGCTGCGCTACTGGCTGGCGCGGGCGCACGAGGGCACGGGGCGGTCGGCGGCGGCACTGCCGCTGTACCAGGCGGTGCACCGCGTCGACCCCGCCTTCATGGACACCTCGGCGCGGCTCGCCGCGATCGCCGAGGGCGACGGATACGACGACACGGCGGACCTCGCGGCGATCACGCTCACCGGTGTCGGTCAGGACGTGATGGACGCGCCCGACGGCGTCGACCCGCTGTTCGGCGGGGAGGGCCGGGATCTCAAGCTCTCGGAGCCCGATCTGCCGCCGGGCGGGCCGGCGCCGGAGGCCGACGCGGTCCGCGAGAAGGCGATCGTGCCGGTCCGGCCGCCGCAGTTGCCGACCGGGCCCACCGACCCCGCACTCCTGGAAGAGGCGCTCGCCGAGCTGGAGCGGATGGTCGGCCTGGAGCCGGTGAAGCGCCAGGTGAAGGCGCTCTCCGCACAGTTGAACATGGCCAGACTGCGCGCCGGGCAGGGACTCCCGGTGCAGCCGCCGAAGCGGCACTTCGTCTTCTCGGGACCGTCCGGCACCGGTAAGACCACGGTGGCCCGCATCCTGGGCCGCGTCTTCTACGCGCTCGGGCTGCTCGGAGGCGACCACCTCGTGGAGGCCCAACGCGCGGATCTGGTGGGCGAGTACCTCGGCCAGACCGCTGTGAAGGCCAACGAACTGATCGACTCCGCGATCGGTGGCGTCCTCTTCGTCGACGAGGCCTACTCGCTGTCGAACTCGGGCTACGGCAAGGGCGACGCCTACGGGGACGAGGCGCTTCAGGTGCTGCTCAAGCGCGCCGAGGACAACCGCGACCACCTCGTGGTGATCCTCGCCGGGTATCCCGAGGGCATGGACCGCCTGCTGGCCGCCAACCCAGGGCTGTCGTCCCGCTTCACGACCCGCGTCGACTTCCCCTCGTACCGTCCCCTCGAGCTCACGTCGATCGGTGAGGTGCTGGCCGCCGAGAACGGCGACGTGTGGGACGAGGAGGCCCTCGACGAGCTGCGCTCCATCAGCGGGCACGTCGTCGACCAGGGCTGGATCGACGAACTGGGCAACGGCCGCTTCCTGCGCACCCTGTATGAGAAGAGCTGCGCCTACCGCGATCTGCGGCTGTCCGGCTACACGGGCGACCTGACCCGCGACGACCTGTCCACCCTGCGCCTGCCGGACCTGATGCAGGCATACGGGGAGGTGCTGTCCGGGCGGGGGCCCCAGGATCCGTCGGCACTCTGACCGCGCATCCGAAAGGCCCCCGCCCCTCAGCCCCTCAGCTCGCCAGTGCCTGCTCCGGGCTCTCGGACCGGGGCTCCGGCTCCGGCTCCGGCTCCGGCTTCGCCGTCTTGGCGGTCGCGGGGGGCGCTGCAGTCGGGGCGATCCCCGCGCGCGGCTCCGTGACCCGTACCGCCGGAGTGGGAGCGTCGCGGTGCGCGGGATCGCGTACCTCGCCGACCAGCAGTTCCAGTACGTCCTCCAGGGCGACCAGGCCGAGTGCGCGGCCGGAGGCGTCGACGACCTGGGCGAGGTGCGTCGCGGCGCGGCGCATCACGGTCAGGGCGTCGTCCAGGGGCAGCTCGGACCGCAGGGTCGTCATGGGGCGCCAGATGTGCTGTGGCACGGCCCGCTCGGACTCCTCCAGGTCGAGTACGTCCTTCACGTGGAGATAGCCCATGAAGGCGCCGTTCTCCGCGCAGACCGGGAAACGCGAGTAGCCGGTGCGGGCGGTGAGCGCGACGACCTGCCCCGGAGTGACCGACGGGCCCACCGTCACCAGTGACTCGCGGTCCAGGAGCACGTCCGTGACCGGGCGGGAGCCCAGCTCCAGGGCGTCCTCCAGGCGCTCCTGCTCCTCGGGGTCGATCAGGCCCGCCTGGCCCGCGTCCTCGACGAGCCGGTTGAGCTGCTCACTGGTGAAGACCGCCTCGACCTCGTCCTTGGGCTCGACGCGGAAGAGCTTCAGGACGACGCGGGCGCAGGCACCGAGGCCCGCGGTGACCGGCTTGCACAGCCGGGCGAAGGCGACGAGGCCGGGGCTGAGCCACAACGCGGTCTTCTCGGGCGCGGCCATCGCCAGGTTCTTCGGCAGCATCTCGCCGACGACGAGGTGGAGGAACACGACCACGGCGAGGGCTATCACATAACCGAGGGGGTGGATCATGCCCTCGGGGAGATGGACCGCCTCGAAGACCGGTTCCAGAAGGTGCGCCACGGTGGGCTCGGCGACGGCGCCGAGCGTCAGGGAGCAGACGGTGATGCCGAACTGGGCGGCGGCCATCATCTGCGGCAGGTTCTCCAGGCCGTACATGACCTGGCGGGCCCGTGTGGTGCCGAGCGGTTCGATCTGGCTGCGGCGCACCGAGACGAGCGCGAACTCGGCACCGACGAAGAAGCCGTTGGCGAGCACGAGCAGAACGGCGAACAGGAGTTGGAGCATGCTCATCGGGCGGCCTCCACCACGGTGTCCGCGGCCTTGACCAGGCGCACCCGCTCGGCCCTGTAGTGCCCGACCTGGCGCACCGAGAGCCGCCAGCCCGGCAGTTCGACCCTGTCACCGGGCGCGGGGATACGGCCGAGCAGATCGGCGACGAGGCCCGCGACGGTCTCGTACGGGCCCTCGGGGACCTCGAGGCCTATGCGCAGGAGGATGTCGACGCGGCAGCTGCCGTCGGCGTCCCAGGCGGGCCGCCCGTCCTCGGGCGGGGCGGCGGCGAGCTCGGGCACGTCGTGTCCGTCGTGCTCGTCGCGGACCTCGCCGACGAGTTCTTCGACGATGTCCTCCAGGGTGACGACGCCGGCCGTGCCGCCGTACTCGTCGACGACGACAGCGATGGGCTGCTCGCTGCGCAGCTGCTCCAGGAGAGGCTGGACCGGCAGGGTCTCCGGGACGAGCAGCGGGGGCTGGGCGATCCGGCCGACGGGGGTGCGCAGCCGCTCGTTGGAGGGCACCGCGAGGGCGTCCTTGAGGTGCGCCATGCCGACGATCTCGTCGATGCGCTCCCGGTAGACGGGGAAGCGCGACAGGCCGGTGGCCCGGGTGAGGTTGACGACGTCCTCGGCGGTGGCGGAGGACTGGAGCGCGCTGACCTTCACGCGTGGCGTCATCACGTGCTGCGCGGTGAGGTCGGCCAGCGAGAGGGTGCGGACGAAGAGGTCGGCGGTGTCCTGTTCCAGGGCGCCGGCCCGGGCCGAGTGCCGGGCCAGGGAGACGAGTTCGCCGGGGGTGCGGGCGGAGGCCAGCTCCTCGGCGGGCTCGACGCCCAGGGCGCGGACGAGCCGGTTGGCGACGGCGTTCAGGCCGGCGATCACCGGCCGGAACAGGCGCGAGAAGACGTGCTGGGGGCCCGCGACGAAGCGCGCGACCTGCATCGGCTTGGACACCGCCCAGTTCTTGGGCACGAGCTCACCGATCACCATCTGCACGGCCGAGGCCAGCAGCATGCCGACGACCACGGCGACGCCGGACACGGCGCCTTCGGGTATGCCGGTCGCGGTGAAGGGGCCGTGCAGCAGCTCGGCGAGCGCCGGTTCGGCGAGCATGCCGACGACGAGCGAGGTGATGGTGATGCCGAGCTGGGTGCCGGACAGCTGGAAGGACAGCTCCTTGAGGGAGTTCACGACGGTACGGGCCCGTCGGTCGCCCTCGGCGGCTGCCTTCTCGGCGTCGGGGCGTTCGACCGTGACAAGACCGAACTCGGCCGCGACGAAGAAGCCGTTGGCGAGGATCAGCAGGAAGGCCGCTCCGAGGAGCAGCAACGGGATGGTCATGCCGCCGCCTCGGAGTCGGCGCGGACCGTGAGGTCCGCGCCATCCCGGGAGGGGGCGGCGCAGGTACTACAGGACGATCCGTCCATCGCTGGAGGGAGTCACTCCTCGAATAGCAGGAGCCCCTGATTTCCGGGCGGAACATCAGGGGCGGAGGCGCAAGGAAAACACCTCCGACAACAGATTAATCAAGACACCGGCCGATACGGCAGGGTGGAAAGCCGAGAGTCAGCCGTGATGTTCGTCCTGCTGTCCTCCGTGCTGCCCGTCGGGATCGCCGATTCCGTGTGCCTCGGCGAGTGCCCGCAGCGTACGGGCGTCGCTGATCGCACGCTGTTTCGCGATGCCCGGCTGGATGCCGAGCGCGGGCAGGCTGGTGCCGTCGCTCAGGTCGAGGAACACCCACGGGTCGCCGGGGCGCAGGTTGACCCGGAGGATCTCCGCCCAGGCCAGACGCCGTCGGGCGGTGATGTTGACGACCGTGACGCCGGACTCGTCGGCGACGACTTTCGGCCGCGAGAGCAGCGCGAGCACCCCGAAGATCAGCGCCGCGGTGAAGACGAAGCTGACGCGCTCCCCCGGGCTTAGCTTCTCGAGCAGCAGCGCGACGGTGGTGATGACCACGAAGATCGTGGCGCCGGCGGTCAGCAGGACGGCGCGGGTGCTCCCCGGCCGGAAGGTGACAGGAAGCACGGGCAGGTCCGACATGGCGTGCGCGTCCTCAGAGGCGGCAGGCGTGGATGGCCGTGGTCAGGATGGCCCGTGCGCCCAGGTCGTACAGGTCGTCCATGATCCGCTGGGCTTCCTTGGCGGGGACCATGGCGCGGACGGCGACCCAGCCCTCGTTGTGCAGCGGCGACACCGTCGGGGATTCCAGGCCCGGGGTGAGGGCGACGGCCCTCTCGAGCTGCTCGACGCGGCAGTCGTAGTCCATCATCACGTACGTCCGCGCCACCAGGACACCCTGCAGGCGGCGCAGGAACTGCTGAACCTTCGATTCGGCATTTTCCTCGGCGTTCGCGCCGGTGCGGCGGATGACGACGGCCTCGGACTTCATGATCGGCTCGCCGAAGACCTCGAGGCCCGCGTTGCGCAGCGAGGTGCCGGTCTCGACGACGTCCGCGATGACCTCGGCGACGCCCAGCTCGATCGCGGTCTCGACGGCGCCGTCGAGGTGGACCACGGAGGCGTCGATGCCGAGGTCCGCGAGGTGCTTGGCGACGATCCCCTCGTACGAGGTGGCGACGGTCATGCCGGCCAGGTCCTCGACGCCGCCCGCCGTGCCGGGCTTGCTGGCAAACCGGAACGTGGAGCGGGCGAAGCCGAGCGGCAGGATCTCCTCCGCGTTGGCGCCGGAGTCGATGAGCAGGTCGCGTCCGGTGATGCCGATGTCGAGGCGGCCGGAGGAGACGTAGATCGCGATGTCGCGGGGGCGGAGGTAGAAGAACTCGACCTCGTTCTCCGGGTCGACGATGCGCAGTTCCTTGGACTCCCGGCGCTGCTGGTAGCCGGCCTCATGCAGCATCTCCGCCGCAGGGCCTGACAGGGAACCCTTGTTGGGGACGGCGATGCGCAGCATGAGGTCGGCTTCCTTCGTTCGTGCGTAGGGTTTTGGAATTGCGGTGACGGCTCAGAGGTGGGCGTAGACGTCGTCCAGCGAGATACCGCGGGCGACCATCATCACCTGCACGTGGTAGAGCAGCTGCGAGATCTCCTCGGCGGCCGCCTCCTTGCCCTCGTACTCGGCGGCCATCCAGACCTCGGCGGCCTCTTCGACGACCTTCTTGCCGATGGCATGGACTCCCTTGCCGACCAGCTCGGCGGTGCGGGAGGTGGCGGGGTCGCCGTTGGCGGCCTTGTGCTGGAGCTCGGTGAAGAGCTCCTCGAACGTCTTCTTGGACATGGTGGCGTTCACTTTACGCGGTGTGGCGGCCGGCCTGACGCCAGGGCTCGGAGACCGCACGCAGCGTGGCCGCGGTGGCGACGGCCGCGGTGACCGCCTCGTGGCCCTTGTCCTCGCTGGAGCCCTCGATGCCCGCGCGGTCGAGGGCCTGCTCCTCGGTGTCGCAGGTCAGCACGCCGAAGCCGATGGGGACGCCGGTGTCCACGGAGACCTGGGTGAGGCCCTGGGTGACGCCCTGGCACACGTAGTCGAAGTGGGGGGTGCCGCCGCGGATGACGACGCCGAGGGCGACGACCGCGTCGTAGCCCCGGCCCGCGAGGACCTTGGCGACCACCGGGAGCTCGAAGCTGCCGGGGACGCGCAGGACGGTCGGCTCGTCGATGCCGAGTTCGCGCAGGGCGCGCAGGGCGCCGTCGACGAGGCCGTCCATCACCTTTTCGTGCCACTGTGCCGCGATGACCGCGACGCGCAGGTCGCCGCAGTTGCGTACGGACAGTTCAGGTGCACCCTTGCCGCTCACGTCTCTCCTCAGTGATGTGCTTACTGGTTGCCGCAGGTGGACACGGTGGCCGTGTCCAGCCAGGGCAGGTCGTGCCCCATCCGGTCCCGCTTGGTGCGCAGGTAGCGGATGTTGTGCTCGCCCGCCTTCACGGGCATCGGCTCGCGCTCGGTGACCTTGAGGCCGTGGCGGACGAGCGCGTCGGTCTTGTCGGGGTTGTTGGTCATCAGGCGGACGCTCGTCACGCCGAGGTCCTCGAGAATCTGCGCGCCGACGCCGTAGTCCCGGGCGTCGGCGGGCAGGCCCAGCTCCAGGTTGGCGTCAAGGGTGTCACGGCCGCGCTCCTGGAGCTCGTACGCGCGCAGCTTGGACATGAGCCCGATGCCGCGCCCCTCGTGGCCGCGCAGGTAGACCACGACTCCGCGGCCCTCGGCGTGGATGCGCTCCAGGGAGGCCTCCAGCTGGGGGCCGCAGTCGCAGCGCAGCGAGTGGAAGACATCGCCGGTGAGGCACTCGGAGTGGATGCGGACGAGGACGTCGTCTCCGTCGCCGATCTCACCGTGTACGAGGGCGACGTGCTCGACGCCGTCGGCGGTGGAGCGGTAGCCATGGGCCGTGAACTCGCCGAAGCGGGTGGGGAGTCGGACCTCGGCCTCGCGGCGGACGGTGGGCTCGGCCGGGGGCGCCCCCGGCGAGAGCGATGCCGCGAACGTGAGGGAGCGCCGGTAGGCGATCAGGTCCTCGATGGAGATGATCGTCAGGCCGTGCTTGCGGGCGAACGGGACCAGTTCGGGCAGGCGCAGCATGCTGCCGTCTTCGCCGGCGATCTCGACGATCGCGCCGGCCGGGCGCAGACCCGCGAGCCGGGCCAGGTCGACGGCGGCCTCGGTGTGGCCGTTGCGCACCAGGACGCCACCGGGCTTGGCGCGCAGGGGAAAGATGTGGCCGGGGCGCACGAGGTCGCTTGCCTCGGCCTCGCCGCCGGCGAGCAGCCGTAGCGTGGTGGCGCGGTCGGCGGCGGAGATCCCGGTGGTGACGCCGTGGGCGGGGCCGGCGTCGACGGAGACGGTGAACGCCGTCCGCATCGACTCGGTGTTGTTGTCGACCATCTGCGGAAGCTTCAGGCGGTCGAGTTCGTCGCCTTCCATGGGCGCGCAGATCAGACCGCGGCACTCGCTCATCATGAAGGCGATGATCTCGGGGGTCGCCTTCTCGGCGGCGATCACGAGGTCGCCCTCGTTCTCGCGGTCCTCGTCGTCGACGACCACGATGGGGCGGCCGTCCGCGATGTCGGCGATGGCCTGCTCGACAGGGTCGAGTGCCAGGTCCTCTTCGATGGTGTCGGTGCTGAACCAGACGGGCGCGGCGGTCATGCCGGGGCTCCTTCCAGGACGGGCCGCGCAGCCCTGCGGGAGCGCAGCCACCAGTCGCGCATGCCCCACAGGACGAGTGCGCCGTAGATGATGTAGACGAATCCGGAGAAGGCGAAGCCGTTGGCGAAGTTGAGCGGCACGCCCACCAGGTCGACCAGGAGCCAGGCGAACCAGAACTCGACCATTCCGCGCGCCTGGGCGTACATGGCGACGATCGTGCCGACGAAGATGTACGCGTCCGGCCAGGGATCCCACGAGAGTGCGGGGTAGGCGGTGAACAGGCCGCCGACCGCGAGGGTGCCGAGCGCGGCACCGCCGACGAGGCAGACGCGCTCGCGCCGGCTGGCGAACCGTACGACGAGGGAGCCGTCCTGCGCCCGCTCCTTGCCGCGGTTCCACTGCCACCAGCCCCAGGCGGCGACGGCCATCACGATGACCTGCTTGCCGGCGCTGCCGGAGAGGTGGGCGGTGGCGAAGGCCGTGAGGAGGATGAGGCCGGACAGGAACTGGGCGGGCCAGGTCCATATGGAGCGCCGCCAGCCGAGCGCGAGGGCGATCAGACCGATGGTGTTGCCCATCATGTCGGCCCATCTGATGTGCTGCCCGAAGAGCGTGAACGCCTCGGAGTTCAGCCAGTTCACCGCGCGCCCCCCTGGTTGCCGAGCAGCCGCTCGACGTACTTGGCGATGACGTCGACCTCCAGGTTGACCGGGTCGCCCGGCTGCTTGAGGCCGAGCGTGGTCAGGGCGAGCGTCGTGGGGATGAGGCTGACGGAGAAGTAGTCCGGGCCCGCGTCGACGACGGTCAGGCTGATGCCGTCGACGGTGATGGAGCCCTTCTCGACGACGTAGCGCGTGAGGTCCGCGGGGAGCGAGATCTTCACGATCTCCCAGTTGTCGGACGGTTTGCGCTCGATGATCTCGCCCGTGCCGTCCACATGGCCCTGGACGATGTGCCCGCCGAGGCGTTCGCCGACGGCCATGGGGCGTTCGAGGTTGACGCGGGAGCCGACGGCCAGGACGCCGAGGCTGGAGCGGTTCAGTGTCTCGGCCATCACGTCGGCGGTGAACTCGTCGCCTTCGTGGTCGACGACCGTGAGACAGACGCCGTTGACGGCGATGGAGTCGCCGTGCCGAGCGCCTTCGGTGACGACTGGCCCGCGAAGCCGGAAGCGGGAGGCGTCGTCGAGGTTCTCGACGGCCGTGACCTCGCCCAGCTCTTCGACGATTCCGGTGAACACTTCCCGGGTCCTCCTGCCTCTTCGGGCACGGACTCCGGGGCCTGTCGATGACGACAGCAGGTACGGACGACGACACCGGGTGCGACGCCGTAGCGGACATGCCCCTCAGGACACGTCGAAACAGACGGCGACGCGCACGAATGCCCGCCCGCCGCGCACTGCCTCCCATCCGGACTTTAACCGTCGGTCCAGGAATTTCACCTGGTCAACCGGCCGCTGGAAGCGACCGGGTCGCGGACTGTAACCGCCGGTTCGGAGTTTCACCGACCCCGGAGTGCGCTGCTTCTGGTACAGAGCCAGTGTGCCACGGCTGATCGATACCCAAGGAGTGAATAACTGTGGGGTGGCTCACAAGACAGCGCGATGGACTTTCACGCGACAACCAATGGGGTCCAGACTCCGTGACACCCGGGAGGATCCAACTCCGGCGTGGGCATGGCATCTTGTGAGGTACGGGCACGGAATCTCGCGATGCGGCCACATTTGTTGACGTGGTGGTCTAGTCCTCTTAGGGTCTGCGTTCACCGGCCCGCCCAAAAACGACCCGGCGGCGGTGACGATCGGCCCTTGCCCCGCCGCCGGGTCTTAGGCCGTGTCGCCAAATTCCCTTCTGCCTCACGACGCCATGCACGCACTCTCGCCGCACCGGGCGCAGACCCAAGTACGATCCAGTACGAGGATCTACGCCCGGCACGCCGAGAGCACGCACCTGACGCCGCAAGGCCGCCCTCCGGGCGACGAAGGGAATTTGACGACACGGCCTAGCCCCGGTTCTGCCACGCTGGGGTCGTGACCTCCTCGATCGCCGACGAGTTCGAAGGCCACCGCCCGCGTCTGTTCGGGCTGGCCTACCGCCTGCTGGGGTCCGCCGCGGAGGCGGAGGACGCGGTGCAGGACGCGTATCTGCGGTGGAGCCGTGCCGATCGCACGCTTGTCGAGCATCCCGGGGCGTGGCTCGCCAAGGTCCTCACCAACCTCTGCCTCAACCGGCTCACCTCGGCCCGTGCGCGACGCGAGCAGTACGTCGGTACGTGGCTGCCGGAGCCCGTGGTCACCTCCGACGGAGCGCTCGGGCCTCTGGAATCGGCCGAGCAGCGCGATGCCGTGTCCATGGCGCTGTTGGTGCTGCTGGAGCGGCTGACGCCGACCGAGCGCGCCGTCTACGTGCTGCGAGAGGCCTTCGGGTACAGCCACCGGGAGATCGCCGAGGTCCTCGAACTGAGCGAGGCCAACTGCCGGCAGCTCTACCGGCGGGCCTCGCAACGGGCCACCGCGCCCGAGTCCCGCTTCGAGCCCGCGCCCGAGCAGCGGGAGGTGCTGGTCGCCTCCTTCATCACGGCGGCCCGCGAGGGCGATCTGGCCGGTCTCGAGAAGCTGCTCGCGGACGAGGTGACCTGGTGGAGCGACGGCGGCGGCAAGGTCACCGCGGCGCGCCGGCCGATCATGGGACGCGAGAAGGTCACGCGGTTCCTGGTGGGCGGCACCGAGCGGTTCGCGGTGGACATGACCTTCACGGTGGCGGAGGTCAACGGCGCGCCCGCGCTCGTCGCGTGGGTGGGCGACACGCTCGTCGGTGTCCTCACGTTCGAGCTGCGCGACGGGCTGATCGCGCACCTGCGAGCCATGGTGAATCCGGAGAAACTGGAGTTCGTGGGGCGCCAGCTCACTCGTCCGTAAGCCGTTTCGCGTCCTCGCTGTCACATCCGCGGCGGCTGTCCGGTTCCTGTTGACGACGGGCGTTCCACCCGGGAGCGTCCGACGTCCGGAAGGACCGAACAGCATGACCACGATCCTGGTGACCGGCGGCACGGGAACACTCGGCCGGCCCGTGACCGAGCGGCTGCGCGCGGACGGACACGACATGCGGGTGCTCAGTCGGCACTCCGAGGAGTACCCCGTCGATCTGCGCGAGGGCACCGGCCTGGACGCGGCCGTGGCGGGCGTGGACACGATCGTGCACTGCGCGACCTCACCCCGCGGGGGAGACGAGCGCGCGGCGCGCCAGCTGATCGAGGCCGCGCGCCGGGCGGGCGTTGCGCACCTCGTCTACATCTCGATCGTCGGCGTGGACCGGGTGCCGCTCGGCTACTACAAGACCAAACTCGCGGTGGAGAAGCTGATCGAGGAGTCCGGGCTCGGCTGGACGGTGCTGCGGACGACGCAGTTCCACGATCTCCTGGCGCAGGTGTTCCAGGTCCTCGCCAGGCTGCCGGTCATGCTGCTTCCGGCGGGCGTGAGCGATCAGCCGGTCGAGGTAACCGAGGTCGCCGATCGGCTGGCCGGGCTGGCGGCGGGCGCTCCGGCGGGGCGCGTGGCGGACATGGGCGGACCGGACGTGCGTACGTTCGCGGAGCTGGGCCGGGCGTATCTGCGGGCGAGCGGACGGCGGAGGGCGATCGTGAACGTACCGCTGCCGGGCGGGACGGTCCGCGGGATGCGCGCCGGTGGCCATCTGACGCCGGGGCAGGCCGTCGGCAAGGTCACGTTCGAGGAGTACCTGGCGGCGCTGTTCGGCGGCGGACGGTCACGATGAACCGCCGGACCTCGCTGCGAGCGGGCCTCGGAGTGCTCGCCGGTGTGCAAGGAGTGCTGGGCCTGTGGATCCTGCTGCTGCCGCGCACCTTCTGGGACTGGCGCTGGGTGTCGCTGATCCCGCCGTACAACGAGCATCTGGTCCGCGACCTGGGCTCGCTGAACCTGTCGCTCGCGGTGCTGCTGGGCGCGGCCGTGACCACGATGGAGCGCCGGCTGGTGTTCACCGCACTGGCCGCCTATCTGACGGCCGGGGTGCCCCATCTCGTCTTCCACGCGGCCCACTTGGAGCCGTTGTCGGCGGCGAGCGCTGCCGGGTTGATGGCCCTGCTGGGTTCGGGCGTGCTGCTGCCCTCGGCGCTGTTGTGGCTGGCGACCGGGCGGGCGGTGTTCGCCGACGGCACGACGCGGGCGGAGCCTTGCGTGGCTCCTGTTCCTGCCGTTCCCGCTGTTCCTGCCGTTCCTGCTGTTCCTACCGCTCCTCAGGCGCGAACAACTCGTCCTGAGCCCGCTCCCTCGCCATCAGCAACGCCCCCCGGAGCACCGCCCCTCCCCCCAGAGCAGTCGCCCGGACCTCCGTGGCCAACGGCGACATCCGAGCAAGCCTGTCCCCGACCCGCCACGCAAGCGCCTCACCCCCCGCCCGGCCTGTCTCCCCCGCCAGCACCACACACCCGGGGTCGAGCACCGCGATGACGGAGGCGGCGCCGATGGCCACGCGATCGGCGAGAGCGTCGAGGAACCCGGTCGCCACGCCACTGGTGTCCGCCACCGCCGCCCGGACCAGGGCCGCCGCGTGCGGTTCATGGTGCTGTGCGGGTGCCGCGACGCCGTGTGCCGCGGCGAGATCGGTGATCGCCGCGGCGCCGGCGAGGGAGTGGAAGCCTCCGTCGCAGGCCGTCGCCGAGGGGAGGCCGTCGGTCCCGGGGACCGGCAGGAAGCCGATTTCGCCCGTGCCGCCGGAGGCGCCCCGGCGGAGGGTGCCGTCGAGGACGACGGCGGCGCCGATGCCGTGGCCGAGCCAGAGGAGAACGAAGGTGTCGCGGTCGCGGGCGACGCCGACGCGCTGCTCCGCCAGGGCCGCCAGGTTCGTCTCGTTCTCGACGAGGACGCGGGCCGCGAGCCGGTCGTCGAGGGCGGTGGCGAGGCGGCGGTGCCACTCGGGCAGCCCGGAGGAGTCGCGGAGTTCACCGGTGGCGGGATCGATCAGGCCGGGGGCGCCGATCGCAACCGTGTGCAGACGGTCGGCCCCGGCCTCCTTGGCCGTGCGCTCGACCAGCGTGACCGCCTGCTCGACGGCGGTTCCGGTACCGGTCTCGTCGCCGATCGGCACCGACGCCTCGGCCAGCACCGAGCCCAGGAGATCCGCGACGACCACGGACACGCCCTCCGTGCGGACATCGAGCGCCGCCAGATGCGCCCGGTCGGCGATTATCCCGTACAGGCGGGCGTTCGGGCCGCGGCGCTGTTCCCCGGCCTCCCCCACGACGGCGATCAGCCCGGCGGCCATGAGGCGTTCCACCAGGTCGGCGACCGTGGGCCGGGACAGTCCGGTCAGCTGCTTCAACTGCCCTGCCGTCAAGGGACCCTCCTGCTGCAGCAGCCGCAGGGCGAGCCGGTCGTTGATGGCCCGGGCGATGCTGGGTGATGCGGGCATGCCGGGATCCTTCCAGACCGGAGATCAGGTAGCACGGCCCGATATCCGCTATCTATCAGGCAGGCTCCCTGATAGTTTACGGCGGCAGAGCTGGGCAGGCGCGAAGGAGGGCCGAGAGGCGTGAGTGAAGTGGTCTACGACGCACGCGAGTTGAAGCGCGCCCGGTACGCCGTGGCCACGGTCTTCGCCGTGCACGGCGCGGTCACGGGCTCGTTCGCGACCCGCGTCCCGTGGATCCAGGACCACGCCGCGGTGAGCGCGGGCCAGCTCGGCCTGGCGCTCGCGTTCCCCGCGTTCGGCGCTTCCGTGGCGATGCCGCTCGCCGGCCGTATCAGCCACCGCTTCGGCGCCCGCAACGCCCTGCGCGGCCTGATCTCGCTGTGGACGCTGGCCCTCGTCCTGCCGGCCCTCGCCCCGAACCTGCTCACCCTGTGCTTCGCGCTCTTCGTGTACGGCGCCACGGCGGGCATGGGCGACGTGGCGATGAACGCGCTGGGCGTCGAGATCGAGACCCGCCTCGACAAATCGATCATGTCCGGTCTGCACGGCATGTGGAGCGTGGGCGCCCTGATCGGTTCGGCGGCCGGCACCCTCGCCGCGCACCTGGGCTCGGACGCCCGGCTGCACCACGCGCTCGCGTCCGCGGTGCTCACCCTCATCGGTGTGGCCGCCTGTCAGGGCGTACTGGACCTGCGGCCCACGGAGGGCGAGGAAGCGCCCCCGCGCTTCGCGCTGCCGCCCAAGTCGGCGCTGCTCATCGGTGCGGTCGGGTTCTGCGCGGTGTTCGCGGAGGGCGCGAGTCTGGACTGGTCGGCGGTCTATCTGCGCGACGTCCTCGACACCTCGGCAGGGGTCGCGGCCGCGTCCACGACGGGCTTCACGCTCACCATGGCACTCGCGCGGATCGCGGGCGACGCCGTGGTGGACCGCTTCGGACCGGTCCGTACCGTACGCGTCGGCGGTGTCCTCGCGACCCTCGGCGGGCTGCTCGTCGTGCTGGCCGGGAACGCGGTGGTGGCGATGAGCGGATTCGCGCTGCTGGGCCTCGGCATCGCCGTCGTCGTACCGCTCTGCTTCGCGGCGGCCGGACGCAGCGGACCCAACCCCTCCCAGGCCATCGCGGGCGTCGCCACCATCACCTACACCTCGGGCCTGATCGCCCCGTCCGCGATCGGCTCGATCGCGGACGCGACGAGCCTGGTGGTGTCCTTCGGCCTGGTGACGGCACTGACCTTCGGGCTCGCCGCGTTCGCGGGCGTCCTGCGCACCGGCGGTCGGCAGATCGACGGAAAGGTCGGCGCTCCGGACCCGGCGGTCCCCGGCCCACGGCCCTGAACCGCCCACGCCACGAAGCTCAGCGCGCCAAGTCGTAGGCGTAGTCGGGGGTGAACGTCCCCGGCGCGCCCTTGCAGCCGTCGGACTCCCCCGGCAGCTTCACCCACAGGTAGGCGTCGATGCGGGCCTCGCCGGTACGCAGGGTCGGCGCCTGCCCCAGTTTCCGGCCCGCCGGATCGCACCACTCGCCGTCGGCTGGGGCGCCGTTCCCGTTGCGGCTCGTGTCGATCACGGCGCCGAGGCCCGCGGAGCCGCCGAGCGCGTCGAGGGTCTGCCGGACGTACGCGATCTCCGCGCTCGTGCGGTTGAAGTTGGAGACGTTGCTGAAGACGCCGTCCGAGCCGGCGGCCGAGGCGGCGCCCGCCTGGCGCAGCAGGGAGGCCTGTTTCGCGGCGGAGTTCCAGTCGGAGTGGCCCGCGTCGTAGTACACCCGGGCCTTCGGGTTCGCGGCCTTGAGGACACGGCCCGCGCGGGCCAACGAGGCGAAGCGGTCGGCCCGTTCACCTGCCGAGAGGCAGTCGGACTGGGCGATGGCGTCGGGCTCCAGGATCACGATGACCTCGCCGGAGCCGAGTCCCGCCGCGAACTTGTCGATCCACGCGTCGTATGCGTCGAGATCCGCCGCCCCGCCCTCGGAGGCCCCGCCGCAGTCGCGCTGCGGTATCGCGTACGGCACGACGACCGGGACGCTCCCCTGGGCCGAGCCGCCCGAAGTGACGGCCCTGACCCGCGCGGTGATGGTCGACGGCGTGAAGTCCGCGAACCAGACCGCCGCCGGGCGGTCCGCTATCCGGGACTCTATGACCGAGCGGCGCGGGTCGTCGCGGTGGGCGCTGACCCAGTCGAGGACCTGGGATTCGGGGTAGCGGTAGAGCTGGGCGGACCCGGCTTCGGCCGTCGGCTTCCTGGACTTGCTCTTCGAGGGTTTCGGGCTCGGCTTGGCCGAGGACGGAGACGGGGAAGGCGTCGGCGAGGCGGACGTCTCCGAGGGCGAGGAGGTCGGCACGGCCGGCCCCGGCTCCAGGAGCAGCGACTTCGTCACCTCCGGGCGGGCCTCCCCGGTGTCGCTCCCGTCGTCGAGCGCGGAGATCATCCCGGTCGCCGTGCCCACGGCGACGACGGCGGAGGCCACGCCCACCATGGCGCTCCGCCTGGCGGCGCGCCTGCGCTCGGCCCTGCGTTCGGCCAGGCGCTGGGCACGTTGGCCTGACACGCTGTGCACCCCTTCCTCCGCGCCGGTCGTGTTCCCCCGTTGTGGGGAAGCGCTCGGCCCGGCGGGGCTCGGGCCAGCGTAGGCCTGGGACCCTGCCCCCATGGTGCAGTTGGAACATTTCATGACTCCCGTGGACTTGGTCGTCTCCCGTATGCGCGCGCTGGGCGCGGCCTGGCCGGAATGGGACGGCGTCGCGGTCTTCAACCGCGTCTACCTCACCGTCACGGAGGAGGTCGACCGGCACGTCGACGCCGGGCACTTCGCCGACCCGCACGCCGCGATCACGCTGGACGTACGGTTCGCGGAGCGCTACCTCGCGGTTGTGGACGCGGTGGCGGACGAGCGGCTTCCACCGGCCTGTTGGCGGCCGCTTTTCCAGTTCCGGCACCATCCCGGCGTACGACCGTTGCAGTTCGCGTTCGCGGGCATCAATGCGCACATCGGGCACGATCTGGCGCTTGCGGTGTTAGACGCCTGTCGTACGCTCGACTGCGAACCCGTCGATCTGGAGGACGAGTTCGATCGTGTGGGCGACATCCTCATCACGCTGGAGGAGCGCATCCGCGAGGATCTGATGCCGGGTCCCGACCTCCTCCAGATCGCCGACCCGCTCACGCATCTGCTCGGCTCATGGAGCCTGGAGCGGGCGCGGGACGGCGCGTGGTCGGCGGCCCGCGCGCTGTGGGCGCTGCGCGGACTGCCCGATCTCGCGGACGAGTTCGCCTGCCGCCTCGACGCGGTGGTCGGTCTGGCGGGCCGGATGCTGCTGACTCCGCTGCCGCACTGATCCGGCCACGCCGCACTCGTATCGCTGAATTCGCTTTGCGGCGCGTTAGGTTGAGCGTTGAACCGTCTGACGCGAACGACGCGAAGGAGCGTACGCATGGCCACTCGGTTGGGTCTCAGTCTTCCTCAAGCGCAGCAGTACGACATCGGGCAGGACGTGCCCGACGTGGCGCGCACCGCCGAGCAGATCGGCTACGAGAGCCTGTGGGTGTACGAGCGCGCCCTGTTTCCGGAGCCCGCGACGCAGGGCTTGTACGGCATACCGGGGCTGCCCTGGCCCGAGATGTACCGCGGCGTCCCCGACCCGCTGGTCACGCTGACCCTGGCCGTCACGGCCACTGAGCGGGTCCGGCTCGGCACGAGTGTCCTGGTCGCCCCGCTCCACGGCCCGTTCCAGCTGGCCAGGACCCTGGGCACGCTGGACGCGGCGAGCGGCGGCCGGGTCGTGGCGGGCCTCGGCACGGGTTGGTCGCTCGACGAGTACGCGGCCGCGGGAGTCGCGCCGTTCGAGGAGCGCGGCCAGGTCCTGGACGAGGTCCTCGACGTGTGCCAGGCGGTGTGGGGTCCGGACCCGGTGACGTACGAGGGCCGCCTCACCAAGATCGCGCCCGCCGCGGTCGGGCCCAAGCCCGCCCGGCCGATACCGATCCTGCTGCCGGCCAACAGCAAGAAGGCCCGGACCCGGCTCGTCGAACGCGCCGACGGCTGGATGCCGGTGGCCATGGGCGCCGAGCAACTGGGCGCCCAGTGGCGGCAGTTGCAGGACTTCGCGGCCGAGCGCGGCCGTACGAAGCCGATCGAGTCGGTGGCGCGGGCCAACGCGCAGTACACGCCCAAGGCGTACGACGGCGCCGACCGCGCCCCGTTCCAGGGCAACGTCGAGCAGATCGTGTCGGACCTCAAGGCCCACGCCGAGGTCGGCGTCGACGAGATCCTCATCGAACTCCAGGGCACCGCGCGGGACGCCCAGGAACTCAAGGACGTCGCCGCCGAGGTGTTCGCGGCGGCGCGTGCGGCCGGGGTCTGACCTTCTCGAAGGCGGCCGCATCGCCGCGCCGCCCTCGGGGGCGCTCGACCTGCGGGCCATCCCGGACGCCATCCCGGCTGCCGGCCGGCAGCCGGGATGGCGTCCGGCCGGGACGATGACCAGGGCGCTGATCGCGTGCGCACTCCGTACACACCGCGGCCTCGCGCCGCCCGCGGCAAGGCGCG
>NZ_VBZC01000107.1:0-19973 GCF_005786655.1 Streptomyces montanus | reverse complement strand
GTCCTCAAACGCCGGACGGGCTGAAAATCAGCCCCTCCGGCGTTTGAGGAGCGGGGGTCCAGGGGGCAGAGCCCCCTGGCGGGGTCTGGGGCGGAGCCCCAGGGGACGGGAATGGGTAGGGGCGGCGGGAGCGAAAACACCACGACGCCCGCCCAGCGTCCGGTCGGGGACAAGGGGCGGGCGTCGCGTGTTCCGTACGCCTTTGTACGGGACGTCTGGTGAACCCGTCAGACCATCAGCGCGCGGTCCGTCGGGCGGATCGGAGCGGGCAGTTCGCTCGCCCCCGTGAGGAAGCTGTCGACCCCGCGGGCGGCCGAGCGGCCCTCCGCGATGGCCCAGACGATGAGGGACTGACCGCGGCCGGCGTCGCCGGCGACGTACACGCCGGGGACGTTGGTCGCGAAGTCAGCGTCGCGGGCGATGTTGCCGCGCTGGTCGAGCTCCAGGCCGAACTGCGCGACCAGACCGTTCTCCTGGTCGGTGCCCGTGAAGCCCATCGCGAGCGTGACCAGCTGGGCCGGGATCTTGCGCTCCGTACCCGGCTTCTGCGTCAGCTTGCCGTCCACGAACTCGACCTCGACGAGGTGCAGCCACTGCACGTTGCCGTCCTCGTCGCCCTCGAAGTGGGTGGTGGAGACGGAGTAGATCCGCTCGCCGCCCTCCTCGTGCGCGGAGGTGACCTTGTAGAGCATCGGGAAGGTCGGCCAGGGCTGGCCGGGGTTCCGCTCCTCGCCCGGCTGCGGCATGATCTCCAGCTGCGTGACGGACGCGGCACCCTGACGGTGGGCCGTGCCCACGCAGTCCGCGCCGGTGTCACCGCCGCCGATGACGACGACGTGCTTGCCCTCGGCGGTGATCGGGGGCGTCACGAAGTCGCCCTCCTGCACCTTGTTGGACAGCGGCAGGTACTCCATCGCGAAGTGGATGCCGTTCAGCTCACGGCCCGGCACCGGCAGGTCGCGCGAGACGGTCGCGCCCGCCGCGATGACCACGGCGTCGTACCGCTTGCGCAGATCCGTCGCCTTGAGGTCGCGGCCGATCTCGATGCCCGTACGGAAGCGGGTGCCCTCCGCGCGCATCTGCTCGATACGCCGGTTGATGTGCCGCTTCTCCATCTTGAACTCGGGGATGCCGTAGCGGAGGAGGCCTCCGATACGGTCCGCGCGCTCGTAGACGGCGACCGTGTGGCCCGCCCTGGTCAGCTGCTGGGCGGCAGCCAGGCCTGCCGGGCCCGAGCCGATGACCGCGACGGTCTTGCCGGACAGGCGCTCGGGGGCCTGCGGGGCGACGTCCCCGGTCTCCCACGCCTTGTCGATGATCGAGACCTCGACGTTCTTGATGGTCACGGCGGGCTGGTTGATGCCGAGCACGCACGCGGACTCACAAGGGGCGGGGCACAACCGCCCGGTGAACTCCGGGAAGTTGTTCGTCGCGTGCAGCCGCTCCGAGGCGGCGCCCCAGTCCTCGCGGTACGCGTAGTCGTTCCACTCGGGGATCAGGTTCCCCAGCGGGCAGCCGTTGTGGCAGAAGGGGATGCCGCAGTCCATGCAGCGCGAGGCCTGCTTGGAGATGATCGGCAGCAGCGAGCCCGGGACGTAGACCTCGTTCCAGTCCTTGACGCGCTCTTCCACCGGGCGGGTCCTGGCGACCTCGCGGCCGTGGTTCAGAAAGCCCTTGGGATCAGCCATTGGTCGCCGCCTCCATCATCTTCTCGGTGATCTCGGACTCGGAGAGTCCGGCTCGCTCGGCGGCGTCCTTGGCGGCGAGCACTGCCTTGTACGTGCTGGGGATGATCTTGCTGAAACGGTCCACGGACACGGACCACTCGGCGAGGAGCTTCTCGGCGACCGTCGAACCGGTCTCCTCCGCGTGCCGGCGCACCACGTCGTGCAGCCACTGCTTGTCGGTGTCGTCGAGCGCCTCGATGGCGCCCACGTTGCCGACGTTCACGTTGTCGCGGTTCAGGTCGATCACATACGCGATGCCGCCCGACATACCGGCCGCGAAGTTGCGGCCCGTCTCGCCGAGGATCACCGCGTGACCGCCGGTCATGTACTCGCAGCCGTGGTCGCCCACGCCCTCGGACACGACCGTCGCACCGGAGTTGCGGACGCAGAAGCGCTCGCCGGTGCGGCCGCGCAGGAACAGCTCGCCGCCGGTCGCGCCGTACGCGATGGTGTTGCCCGCGATCGTCGAGTACTCGGCGAGGTGGTCGGCGCCCCGATCCGGGCGGACGACCAGGCGCCCGCCGGACAGGCCCTTGCCGACGTAGTCGTTGGCGTCGCCCTCCAGGCGGAGCGTGACACCGCGCGGCAGGAAAGCGCCGAAGGACTGGCCCGCGGAGCCGGTGAAGGTGATGTCGATGGTGTCGTCGGGCAGGCCCGCGCCGCCGAACTTCTTCGTCACCTCGTGGCCGAGCATGGTGCCGACCGTGCGGTTGATGTTGCGGATGGCGACCTGGGCGCGCACCGGCTGGGCGTCGGTCGCGGAGTTCGCGGCCAGCGCGTCGGCGGCGAGCTTGATCAGCTCGTTGTCGAGCGCCTTCGCCAGGCCGTGGTCCTGCTCGATCAGCTGGTGGCGCACGGCGCCCTCCGGCAGCTCGGGCACGTGGAACAGCGGCTCCAGCTCCAGGCCCTGCGCCTTCCAGTGGTCGACGGCACGGGTGACGTCGAGCGCCTCGGCGTGGCCGACGGCCTCCTCGATGGAGCGGAAGCCCAGCTCGGCGAGCAGCTCGCGGACCTCTTCGGCGATGAACTCGAAGAAGTTCACGACGTACTCGGCCTTGCCGGAGAACCTCTCGCGCAGGGTCGGGTTCTGCGTGGCGATACCGACCGGGCAGGTGTCCAGGTGGCAGACGCGCATCATGACGCAGCCGGAGACGACGAGCGGCGCGGTCGCGAAACCGAACTCCTCGGCGCCGAGGAGCGCGGCGATGACGACGTCACGGCCGGTCTTCAGCTGGCCGTCGGTCTGCACGACGATGCGGTCGCGCAGCCCGTTGAGCAGGAGGGTCTGCTGGGTCTCGGCGAGGCCCAGCTCCCAGGGGCCGCCGGCGTGCTTGAGCGACGTCAGCGGCGAGGCGCCCGTACCACCGTCGTGGCCGGAGATCAGTACGACGTCCGCGTGGGCCTTGGAGACACCCGCGGCGACCGTGCCGACGCCGACCTCGGAGACCAGCTTCACGTGAATCCGCGCCTGCGGGTTCGCGTTCTTCAGGTCGTGGATCAGCTGCGCCAGGTCCTCGATGGAGTAGATGTCGTGGTGCGGCGGCGGGGAGATCAGGCCGACGCCCGGCGTCGAGTGCCGGGTCTTGGCCACCCACGGGTAGACCTTGTGGCCGGGCAGCTGGCCGCCCTCGCCGGGCTTGGCGCCCTGGGCCATCTTGATCTGGATGTCGTCCGCGTTGACCAGGTACTCGGACGTCACGCCGAAGCGGCCGGAGGCGACCTGCTTGATCGACGAACGGCGCGCCGGGTCGTACAGCCGGTCCGCGTCCTCGCCGCCCTCACCGGTGTTGGACTTGCCGCCCAGCTGGTTCATGGCGATGGCGAGCGTCTCGTGGGCTTCCTTGGAGATGGAGCCGTACGACATGGCCCCGGTGGAGAAGCGCTTGACGATCTCGGAGGCCGGCTCGACCTCGTCGATGGAGATCGGCTGACGGCCCTCGGAACCGGACTTGAAGCCGAACAGGCCGCGCAGCGTCATCAGCCGCTCGGACTGCTCGTTCACGCGGTCCGTGTACTGCTTGAAGACGTCGTAGCGGCGGGTGCGCGTGGAGTGCTGGAGGCGGAAGACCGTCTCCGGGTCGAACAGGTGCGGCTCACCCTCGCGGCGCCACTGGTACTCACCGCCTATGTCAAGGGCGCGGTGCGCGGGAGCGATACCCGATGCCGGGTACGCCTTGGCGTGGCGGGCGGCGACCTCCTTGGCGATGACGTCGATGCCGACGCCGCCGATCTTGGTCGCGGTGCCGTTGAAGTACTTCTCGACGAAGGCCTCGTCCAGGCCGACGGCCTCGAAGACCTGGGCGCCGCGGTAGGAGGCGACGGTCGAGATGCCCATCTTGGACATGACCTTCAGGACGCCCTTGCCGAGGGCGTAGATCAGGTTGCGGATGGCCTGCTCGGCCTCGATGTCCTGGAGGAACGTCCCCGCACGGACGAGGTCCTCGACGGACTCCATCGCCAGATACGGGTTGACGGCCGCGGCGCCGAAGCCGATGAGCAGGGCCACGTGGTGGACCTCGCGGACGTCGCCCGCCTCGACGAGCAGACCCACCTTGGTGCGCTGCTTGGTGCGGATCAGGTGGTGGTGGACGGCCGCGGTGAGCAGCAGCGACGGGATCGGCGCGTGCTCGGCGTCGGAGTGCCGGTCGGACAGGACGATCAGGCGGGCGCCGTTCTCGATGGCGGTGTCGGCCTCGGCGCAGATCTCCTCGAGCCGCGCCGCGAGGGCGTCGCCGCCACCGCTGACCCGGTAGAGGCCCGACAGTGTCGCGGCCGTCATGCCCGGCATGTCGCCGTCGGCGTTGATGTGGATGAGCTTGGCCAGCTCGTCGTTGTCGATCACCGGGAAGGGCAGGGTGACGCTGCGGCACGACGCGGCGGTCGGCTCCAGGAGGTTGCCCTGCGGGCCCAGCGAGGAGTGCAGCGAGGTGACCAGCTCTTCGCGGATCGCGTCCAGCGGCGGGTTGGTGACCTGCGCGAAGAGCTGGGTGAAGTAGTCGAAGAGGAGACGCGGGCGATCGGACAGCGCGGCGATCGGCGAGTCCGTGCCCATCGAGCCGATCGGCTCGGCACCGGCCTTGGCCATCGGCGCGAGGATGACGCGCAGCTCTTCCTCGGTGTACCCGAAGGTCTGCTGACGACGGGTGACCGAGGCGTGGGTGTGCACGATGTGCTCGCGCTCGGGGAGGTCGGAGAGCTCGATCTCGCCGGCCTCCAGCCACTCCTCGTACGGGTTCTCCGACGCGAGCGACTGCTTGATCTCGTCGTCCTCGATGATGCGGTGCTCGGCGGTGTCGACGAGGAACATACGGCCGGGCTGCAGGCGGCCCTTGCGGACGACCTTCGACGGGTCGATGTCGAGGACGCCGACCTCGGAGCCGAGGACGACGAGGCCGTCGTCGGTGACCCAGTAGCGGCCGGGGCGCAGACCGTTGCGGTCCAGCACGGCACCGACCTGGGTGCCGTCGGTGAACGTGACACAGGCCGGGCCGTCCCAGGGCTCCATCATCGTGGAGTGGTACTGGTAGAAGGCGCGGCGGGCCGCGTCCATGGAGTCGTGGTTCTCCCACGCCTCCGGGATCATCATCAGCACGGAGTGCGGCAGCGAGCGGCCGCCCAGGTGCAGGAGTTCGAGCACCTCGTCGAAGGTGGCCGAGTCGGAGGCCTCGGGCGTGCAGATCGGGAAGATCCGCTCCAGCTGCTCCTGCGGGCCGAACAGGTCGGAGACCAGCTGGGACTCGCGGGCGCGCATCCAGTTGCGGTTGCCCATCACCGTGTTGATCTCGCCGTTGTGCGCGACGAAGCGGTACGGGTGGGCGAGCGGCCAGCTCGGGAAGGTGTTCGTGGAGAACCGGGAGTGCACGAGCGCGATCGCGGAGGCGAAGCGGCGGTCGGACAGGTCCGGGAAGAACGGCTCCAGCTGACCGGTGGTCAGCATGCCCTTGTAGACGATGGTGCGCGCGGAGAGCGACGGGAAGTAGACACCGGCCTCGCGCTCGGCGCGCTTGCGCAGCACAAAGGCCTTGCGGTCGAGCGCGATGCCCTCGCTGACGCCGTCGGCGACGAAGACCTGACGGAAGGCGGGCATCGTCGAACGGGCGGTGGCGCCGAGGAGTTCGGGGGCGACCGGGACGTCGCGCCAGCCGAGAACGGTCAGGCCCTCCTCGTCGGCGATCGTCCCGATCCGCGAGACGGCGTCGGCCGCCCCTTCTTCGGGCAGGAAGGCGATGCCGACCGCGTAGGCACCGGCCGCGGGCAGCTCGAATTCGGCCACCGCGCGGAAGAAGGCGTCCGGGACCTGGGACAGGATGCCCGCGCCGTCACCGGAGTCGGGCTCCGAGCCGGTCGCGCCGCGGTGCTCCAGGTTGCGGAGCACGGTGAGCGCCTGCTCGACCAGCGCGTGGCTCGCCTCACCGGTGAGGGTCGCCACAAAGCCGACGCCGCAGGCGTCGCGCTCATTGCGCGGGTCGTACATACCCTGCGCGGCAGGGCGAGCATCCATGAACGACCAGTTCTGGCCATTCGTGGAGTGCTGGGACGGCTGGCGCGGCGTGCGCATCGGCTCTCCCGTCGTCGTCGTGGCATATGCAAGTGCCGAGGGACGACGTTGGCCCTCTGCTATGGGTGCAAAATTTCGTGCAGGTTACATGATGGGGCGGATCTCGGGAACCGGATACCGCGTCCCAACATGCGGGCACCGCAGCCCGCGGTGGGGGTACCGCTCGTGGCGGTGGAGTAAGGGGACCTACTGGGACAGGTCGTTGCCCGTCGGCCCGTACGCAACGGGCAACGTCGCCCACCACGCTGGGTGCGGCGCAGGCTTCATTGCCAGCGGCGCTTACGGCTCATGCCCAGTGGTCATGGAATCGAAACCGCTGAGTAACGGCTACTTATGCAGTCCCTTGCATAGAACCCTCAGCACACCCATCATACGGCCGCGCCGAACAGACTGCCCAGGGCGTACGTCACACCCGCCGCGGCCCCGCCCAGGGCGAGCTGCCGCAGTCCGCTGTACCACCAGGACCGCGCGGTCACCCGGGCCACGACCGCACCGCACGCGAAGAGCCCGAACAGCGCCACCACCACCGCGGGCCACAGCGCGGTCATGCCCAGCAGATAGGGGAGTACGGGCAGGAGGGCGCCCAGGGCGAAGGAGCCGAAGGAGGACGCGGCGGCGACGGTCGGCGAAGGCAGGTCGCCGGGGTCTATGCCCAGCTCCTCGCGCGCGTGGATCTCGAGGGCCTGCTCGGGGTCCTTGGACAGTTGCCGGGCGACCTCACGGGCGAGCGCGGGGTCGACGCCACGGGATGCGTACAGCGCGGCGAGCTCACTCTCCTCGTCCTTGGGGTGCCTGCGCAGTTCCCCGCGCTCCACGTCGAGTTCGGCCTCGACGAGTTCGCGCTGCGAGGCGACGGAGGTGTACTCGCCGGCGGCCATGGAGAAGGCGCCGGCGGCGAGGCCCGCGAGACCGGTGATGACGACGGTCCGGGTGGAGACGGACCCTCCCGCGACACCCGTCATCAGCGCCAGGTTGGAGACGAGTCCGTCCATCGCGCCGAAGACCGCCGGGCGCAGCCAACCACCGTTGACGTCCCGGTGGGTGTGGTTGTCGCGGTGCGCCACATGCAGGTTCGCTTCGGTCTCGATGACGGACATGACGGATCCCCCGGGGAGTGTGATGTGTACTGATTCCACTTTTGGACAACACCAAAAGTACGCCCGGAATTCCGGCCTCGCCAGCAAGGAAGGCCGTACTTACCTGCGCTTTTGCCCTTCGCCGCTCATCCGTGGGCAGCCCTGCACAGATGTCGACCGGGTGACGCTGAGGTGTGTGAGGCACGGGTGGGGCGCTCAGGTGGGACACATCCACAAAGGGCTCCGCGCACGCACTGAAGTCCGCCACTGACGTCGGGCACTGAGGTCCGCGCACTGAGGTCCTCGCCCCTGACAGGAGGCCAGGAGCCCTGAGAGGAGTGGCACCGCATGGCTTCCACCGCCTGCATTCCCTCGGTTCCGGCGTCCGGGGACGCCGCCGGTCTTCGTGAACGGGCGCGCGGTGCGCTGCTCGGACTCGCCGTCGGGGACGCGATGGGCGCGCCCGCCGAGAACATGAAGCCTTCGGAGATCCGCGCTCGCTGGGGCCGGATCACGGGGTACGTCGCCGAGCGCCCGTCCGGCACGGACGACACGGAGTACGCGATCTTCTCGGGGCTGCTGCTGGCCCGGCACGGTTCGGCTCTCACGGTCGCGCATGTCGAGGCGGCCTGGCACCGGTGGATCGCGGACCGGGACGAGGGGCCGTTCCGGGGCGCGGGCTTCAGCGAGCGCGGCACGCTGGAGAACCTGCGCCGGGGCCTCGCGGCGCCCATCTCCGCCCAGCACCGGCATGCGTGGAGCGACGGGCTGGCGATGCGTGCGGCACCCTTCGGGGTGTTCGCCGCGGGCCGCCCCGCCGAGGCGGCCCGCCTGGTGGCGATCGACGGTTCGGTGAGCCACGACGGCGAGGGGATCTACGGCGGCCAGGCGGTCGCGGCGGGAGTGGCGGCGGCGATGGCGGGCGCCCCCACGATCGCGGTGGTCGCCTCCGCGCTCGCGGTCGTTCCGGACGACTCCTGGACCGCGCGTTGCCTGCGCCGGGCGGTCGCCTGCGCCCACCGCGGCGAACGCGCGGTCCGCTCCGCGGTGGTCATCGGCGGCTACCCCTGGACCGACCTGGCCCCCGAGGCGGTCGCCCTGGCCTTCGGCGCGTACGCCGCCGCCGACGGCGACTTCCGCCAGTCGGTCCTCACAGCGGTGAACATGGGCCGCGACGCCGACACGACGGCGGCGGTGGCGGGCGCACTGGCCGGCGCCGCACGGGGCGCCTCCGCGATCCCCACGGCCTGGGCATCAGCCATCGGCCCGGCCCGCGGCAGCTGCCTCCCTTCGATGCGGGGGCACCACGTGCTGGACGTGGCGGACTTGCTGACCCCGGACGAGGAGGGGGCACCGTCGGGCAGGGAACAAAGGCCGACACCCGAGCCAGAGCCAGGCCCAGGCCCAGCTCCGGCCCTGACTCTGGGCCTGGGCCCGGCTTCAGCGTCAGCTGCGGCTGCGGCTCCCGCACGGGTGTCCGCTGCGGCCGCGGCGCCGGCTCCGGCATCGGCGCCGGCTCCCACCTCGGCTCGGGCTCCGGCATCTGGTGCGGCTGCATGTGTCGCTCCGACTCCGCATACGGGGCCGACTCCCACCTCGGCTCCGGCTCCGGCTCCGGCCCTGACTCTGGGTCTGGGCCTGGGGCCGGCTTCAGCGTCCGCTGCGGCTGCGGCTCCCGCACGGGTGTCGGCTGCGGCCGCAGCGCCAGCTCCGGCCTCGGCGCCGGCTCCGGCATCGGCATCGGCTCCCACCTCGGCTCGGGCTCCGGCATCTGGTGCGGCTGCATGTGTCGCTCCGACTCCGCATGCGGAGCCGACTCCCGCCTCGATGTCGGCTCCAGCTCTGGCATCGGCTCCGCATGCGGCATCGGCTCCCGCCTCAACTCCGGCCCCTGCTCCAACTCCGGCACCGGCACCGGCTGCGGCTGCCGCTCCCGCCTCGAAGTCTGCTCCAACTCCGGCACCGACACCGGCACCGGCTGCGGCTGCCGCTCGCGCCTCGGTGTCGGCTCCGGCTCCGGCATCGGCTGCGGCCGCGGGTATCGCTCCGGCTCCGCATGCGGAGCCGGCTCCCGCACCGCCCTCGACCCCAACCCCGGCTGCCGCGTCCATTGCCGCACCGACCCCGATGACGGCCTCGACTCAGCCCTCGGCTCCCGCCCCTGCCTTCAGGGCGTTCACTCGGGCCGCCGACCCTGGCCGGGGCGTGTCGGCGACCGTGGGTGACGAGGACGAGGGGCGGCCGTGACTCCCAACCCCCTGGTCGGCGCGCCCGGCGTCGGCAGTGTCGGTGACGCCGGCCAGTCCTGTCTCGCTCCGAGCGCTCCCGGCGCCCGCGGCTCCCTCACCGACGCCCCGGGCCTCGCACCCGATGCGTCCACGGCTCAGCCCCGGCGGCGTATCGAAGGTCTCCTTCTGGGGCTGGCCGCGGGTGATGCCGCCGGCTGGCCCGCCGCGCGGCATCGGGCCGCGCGGATGCCCGAGTGGACGCGGCGGCTGACGCGGGAGTTGGACACGTTCGCGGAGCAGAACGCGACCACGACGCTGCCCGTGCCGATCGCGCTCAACCAGCCGCCCGAACCGCTCAGGCTCGGACCGTCGGACGACGCCGAATGGGCGGCGTTCGCGGCGGAGGCCGTGCTGCGGGCCGCCGACGGCAGCGTGCTCGGCGATCTGAGCCGGGAGCGCCGGATGCGCGCGGCCATCGACCTCTCCTGGAACGCCCTCGCCGGCGAGGTGGCCGCGGCCGCCGACCGCGCCCCGGAGGTCGAGTCGGCCGTCCTCCCCCTGCGCGCCCGCATCTCCGTGCACGCCGGACTCGGCAACCTCGCCACCGGTCTGCGCCCGCCCGCCACCGGCCACGACAACCCCCACTACTTCGACGACGCGGCCTGCGTACGGGCCTGTGTACTCGCCGTAGCGCACGCCGGTGACCCCGAACTCGCCGCGGAGCTCGCCGAGTTCGACGCCCGCTACACCCAGGACGGCGACGGTGTGCACGGCGCCCGTGCCATGGCCGCGGCGATCGCGCTGGCGCTCACCGGCGCGGACGTCGACGCCTGCGCGACGGCCGCACTCGCCGAACTCCCCGAGTCCACGGAGATCGGCCGCAACGCCCGCCACGCGCTCCAGCTCGTCCGCGACGCGGACACCGCAGACGGTGCCTTCGGTCTCGTACCCCTCCTCGAGCATCAGATCGTCGACCACGTCTACAGCTACGGCATCGCCGCCGCCGAGACCGTCCCGGTGGCCCTCGCCCTCGCGACCGCCGCGCGCGGCCGCATCGACCAGGCCGTGCCCGCCGCCGCCTGCCTGTCCCGCGTGGCCGACTCGGCCCCCGCGCTCGTGGGCGCCCTCACCGGCGCCCTCGGCGGCGGCAGCGCCATCCCCTCCGCCTGGCGCGACGCCTGCCGCACCCTCTCCGGCTGCGCCCTCCCCCGCCTGACCGGCACGGATCTGGTGGAACTCGCCGAACTGCTCACAGCGACGGAGCCGGCCCTCCCAGAGGGATGATTCGGACATGACGCCCACCCGAACCGGAACCCTGGAAGAACGGATCATCCACAGCCTCGTCGGAGCCGCCGTCGGCGACGCGCTCGGCGGCCCCGTCGAGGGCTACACCCCCGAGCAGATCACCGAACGCCACGGCGGCCGCGTCCACGGCATCGTCGGCCCCTGGAACGGCGACGACTGGCGCACCGCCCGCCCCATCGCCCCGTACCACAAGGGCGACGGCCACGTCACCGACGACACCCTGATGACCCACGCACTGATCCGCGTGTACGCCGCGGTCCGCGACCATCTGGACGCCTACGCGATCGCCGAGCACCTGGTGCCCGATCTGATGACCACCCCCCGCTGGATCCCCGAACTGGGGGCGGAGGCCCTCCCCCTCCAGCGCGTCTTCCTCGCCGAGAAGTGGCTGGTGGCCCGCATCCACTACGGCCACATCGACCCGCGCGAGGCCGGCACCGGCAACATCGTCAACTGCGGTGCCGCGATGTACATGGCTCCGGTCGGCCTGGTCAACGCGGCCAACCCGGCAGGCGCGTACGCCGAGGCCCTCGACATCGCGGGCGCGCACCAGTCTTCGTACGGGCGCGAGGCCGCGGGCGTCTTCGCGGCGGCGGTGGCCGCGGCCTGCGCCCCGGGTGCGACCCCGGATTCGGTGGTCGGGGCCTGTCTGAGCGTGGCGAAGGACGGCACCCGTGCGGCGATCGAATCGGTCTGCGAAACGGCAACCCGCCACACGGACTTCGAGTCGGCCCTGCGCCCCCTGCGCGAGGCGGTCGCCCCGTACGACACGGTCGGCCCCGATTACCGCGCCCCGTCCCTCGGCGCCCGCCGCCCCTCCCGCGTCCACGCGATCGAGGAACTCCCCATCGCTCTCGGCATGGTGGTGGTGTCCGGCGGCGACTACCGCCACGCCGTCCTCGGCTCCGTCAACTACGGCCGGGACTGCGACTCCATCGCCACGATGTCCGGCGCCCTCGCGGGCGCCCTCGGCTCTCCGGCCCCGCGCGACTGGGCCAAGACGGTCGCGGAGTCCAGCCGACTGGACCTGGAGACTCCGGCCAGGACACTCGCGGAGGTGACCCGGGAGGTCTTCACCAAGGACGTGCGGCGGCGCCGCGCCCATGAGTCCGCGTTCGCGGAGCTCTCATGACCTCACTCCTGACGCCACTCCGCCTCACCTGGGTCCAGCCCGAGGACCTGCTGGGCCACGAACTCCGCCAGGCGGCCCAGGACGGCCGCGATCCCTCCGCGATCGCCGCCCGCTGGCGCGCCGCGGGCGGTCAGGAAGCTCCCCGTCGCGCGGGCGCCTCACACGAACCGGCGTCGCCGTACCTACGGAGGCTGGCCGGCGACCTGCTCGATGAACTCGCCGCTCTGCCCAGCAGGTTGGAGCACAGCGAGCCGACCGGCCTCGGCGAGATCCAAGCCCTGTGCCCCCATTGGCCCTCGGAACAAAGGGGTGGCGTTCGGGACGAAGTCCCTCCCACCGCACCGCTCCTCCCCCTCCCCCGCCTGCACGCCGCCTGGCTCGGCAGAGCCGCCGGCTGTCTCCTGGGCAAGCCGGTGGAAAAACTCCCGCTGACAGCGATCCGCGCCCTCGCCCGAGCCACCGGCAACTGGCCCCTGACCACCTGGTTCACAGCACAGGGCCTGCCACCCGAGCTCACGGCCGCATACCCCTGGAACCGCCGCTCGGCGACCACCTCCCTCGCCGAGAACATCAACGGCATGCCCGAGGACGACGACCTCAACTACCCCGTCCTCAACCTCCTGTTGCTCCAACGCCACGGCAAGAGCTTCACCACCACGGACGTCGCCCGACTCTGGCTGGACGAACTCCCGGCGGCCCGCACCTTCACAGCGGAACGCATCGCCTACCGCAACCTCCTGGGCGGCATCGAGCCCCCGCTCACGGCCCACCACCGCAACCCCTTCCGCGAATGGATCGGCGCCCTGATCCGCGCGGACGTACACGGCTGGACCAACCCCGGCGACCCGGCCGCGGCCGCGGCACAGGCCCACCGGGACGCCACCCTCAGCCACACGTCCAACGGCGTCTACGCGGCGATGTTCACGGCGGCCACCATCGCCGAGGCAGCCACCCGCACCAGCGACATCCACACCTGCCTGCGCACCGGCCTGTCCGTCGTCCCCCCGGACTCCCGCCTCGCCCGAGCCGTCCGCCACGCCGTCCAACTGGCCCAGGAACACCGAGGCCGGGACTTCGACGGGGTCGTGGACGAACTCCACGCCACCCACACGGCGTACCACTGGGTCCACGCCATCCCCAACACGGCCCTGCTCGCCGCCGCCCTCACCCACGCGGACGGCGACTTCACCGCGTCCATCTGCCGTGCCGTGTCCGGCGGTTGGGACACCGACTCGAACGGCGCGACGGCGGGATCCATCGCCGGACTCCTGGCGGGCCACCCGGACGCGATCGCCGACCGCTGGACGGCCCCTCTCAAGAACCGGCTCGCCACCTCCATCGGCGACTTCGACGGAATCGGCTTCGACACCCTCGCCCACCTGACCCACCAGGAGGCCTCCCACCCATGACCGCACCCCTGACCGGCCTCCGCGTCCTCGACCTGGCCACCCTCTTCGCCGGACCGCTCGCCGCCACGATGCTCGGCGACTTCGGGGCCGAGGTCATCAAGGTCGAACACCCCCGCAAGCCGGACCCCGCCCGCGGCCACGGCCCCTCCAAGGACGGCGTCGGCCTGTGGTGGAAGCTCCTCGGCCGCAACAAACGCACGATCACCCTCGACCTCTCGAAGGACGGCGGCCGCCGCACCCTCCTGCGACTCGCCGCCTCCTCCGACGTGATCATCGAGAACTTCCGCCCGGGCACGCTGGAGAAATGGGGCCTCGGCTGGGCGGAGCTGTCGGCGGCGAACCCCGGCCTGGTCCTCGCCCGGGTCACCGGCTTCGGCCAGTTCGGCCCGTACGCGCACCGGCCCGGCTTCGGCACGCTCGCCGAGGCGATGAGCGGCTTCGCGGCGATCACCGGCGAACCGGACACGCCGCCCACTCTCCCGCCGTTCGGACTGGCCGACTCGATCGCGGGCCTGGCCACGGCGTACGCGGTGATGACGGCCCTCGCGGCCCGCGACCGCACGGGCGACGGCGACGGCCACGGCCACGGCCACGGCCACGGCCAGGTGATCGACATGGCGATCATCGAGCCGATCCTCACGGTTTTGGGCCCGCAGCCGCTCTGGTACGACCAGTTGGGCCACGTCCAGCCGCGTCTGGGCAACCGTTCGCAGAACAACGCGCCCCGCAACACCTACCGCACCGCGGACGGCACCTGGGTCGCCGTGTCGACCTCGGCGCAGTCGGTCGCCGAACGCGTACTGCGCCTGGTCGGCCGCCCCGAGCTGACGACCGAGCCGTGGTTCGCCACGGGCGTGGAACGGGCCCGGCACGCGGACGAACTCGACGAGGCGGTCGGCGCGTGGATCGCCCGGCACAGCCGGTCCGAGGTCATCGACGCCTTCGAGAAGGCGGAAGCCGCGGTGGCGCCCATCCAGGACGTACGCGGGGTCATGGAGGATCCGCAGTACGCGGCCCTGGACACGATCACGACCGTCGACGACCCCGAACTCGGCCCGCTGCGCATGCAGAACGTCCTCTTCCGCCTGACCGAAACGCCCGGCGGGATCCGCTGGGCGGGCCGCCCGCACGGCGCGGACACGGACACGGTCCTCACCGAACTCGGCCTGACCGCCGCCGAGATCACCGCCCTCAGAGCGGAGGGCGCGCTGTGACCACCGAGCCCGAGCCCCTCCCCCTCACCTGGCTCTACGCCCCCGGTGACCGCCCCTCCGTGGTCGCCAAAGCCCTGCGGGCCGGAGCCGACGTGGTCATCGTCGACCTGGAGGACGCGGTCGCCCGCGAGCGCAAGGAGTACGCCCGCGCCGCCACCGCCGAACTCCTCTCCGAGCCGCCACCGCTCCCGGTCCACGTCCGCGTGAACGCCCTCGACACCCCGCAGGGCGACGCCGACCTCCGCTCCCTGCTGCCGCTCCCGGGCCTCTCGGCCCTGCGCCTGCCCAAGGTGACCTCCCCCGCCCAGATCACCCGCACCGCGGAACGAACGGCCGGTCTCCCGCTGTACGCCCTCCTGGAATCGGCTCTCGGCATCGAGCGCGCGTATGCGATCGCCACGGCCGACCCCTCGCTGCGCGGCATCGCACTGGGAGAGGCCGATCTACGGGCGGACCTCGGCGTACGCGAGGAGGCCGGCCTCGACTGGTCCCGCGCCCGTGTCGTCCTCGCCGCCCGCGCCGCGGGCCTGGCCCCGCCGGCCCAGTCCGTCTATCCGGACGTACGCGATCTCGCCGGCCTGGCCGTGTCCTGCGCCCATGGCCGCTCCCTGGGCTTCCTGGGCCGCGCGGCCATCCATCCCGATCAGCTGCCCGTCATCGAGCACGCCTATCTGCCGTCCCTGGAGGAGATCGCCTCCGCCGAGGAGATCATCAAGGCCGCCGCCACGGAGCCCGGCGCCCAGGCCCTCCCGAACGGCCGGCTCATCGACACGGCGGTGGTGGCGGCGGCGCACCGCACCCTGGCCTTGGCCCGCCGCCGCACATAGTCCCGGCACACGAAGGGGGCGCCCCAAAATCCTTGGGGCGCCCCCTTCGACGTATCAGCCGATGTTAGCCCTTCTTGGCCGACTCGGCCTCGTCCTTCGTGTCCGACGGCACGGCGTCCTCATCCGACTCGGGCTCCGCCGCGGCGTCCGTGTCCTTGCCGGAGGCCTCGGTGTCCTCGTCTTTTTCCTTGTCCTCGTCCTTGTCGGAGGCCTCGGCAACCGAGTCGTCCCCCGAACCGTCGGAGACACCCGGCTCGACGACCTCCTCGCGGCCCGGACGCCGCTTGGCCGACACCACGATGTAGATGACGGCGAGGAGGAAGACCATGATCGCGGTCCACTCGTTGAGGCGGAGCCCAAAGATGTGGTGGGCCTCGTCGACGCGCATGGACTCGATCCAGAACCGGCCCGCGCAGTACGCGGCGACGTACAGCGCGAACGCCCGCCCGTGCCCGAGCTTGAAGCGCCGGTCCGCCCAGATGACGAGCAGCGCGACGCCGATGCACCACAGCGACTCGTAGAGGAACGTCGGGTGGTACGTGCCAGGAATGCGCCCGTCCGCGGAGGAGGTGATCTTCAGCGCCCAGGGAAGATCCGTGGGCCGCCCGTACAGCTCCTGGTTGAACCAGTTGCCCCAGCGGCCCATGGCCTGCGCGAGGGCGATGCCCGGCGCGACGGCGTCGGCCCATGCGGGCAACGGGATCCCGCGCCGACGGCATCCGATCCACGCACCCAGCGCACCGAGAGCGATGGCGCCCCAGATGCCGAGGCCGCCCTCCCAGATCTTGAAGGCGTCGACCCAGTCCTGGCCCTCGCTGAAGTACAGCTGGTAGTCCGTGATGACGTGGTACAGCCGTCCGCCGACGAGGCCGAACGGGACCGCCCACACGGCGATGTCGGCCACGGTGCCGGACCGGCCCCCGCGGGCGATCCACCGCTTGTTTCCCAGCCAGACGGCCAGAAAGACACCGATGATGATGCAGAACGCATAGGCGCGCAGCGGAATAACGCCGAAGAGTTCGTACACTCCGCGCGACGGGCTGGGGATGTAGGCAAGTTCCATGGCAGGGTCGACGCTACCCTGCCGGGCGGGAAACTCGGCAACCCGCCCGGGCTACGGCTCCATAACGAGGCGCGGCTGCGCTACGCCTTGTTCGCCTCCTCGACCATCTGCTTCAGCTTCGCCGGGGTCATCGTCCGGTCCTGGTAGATGTTCTTGCCGTTCAGCAGCACCGTCGGCGTGCCCTGGAAGCCACTGCTCTGGAAGGCCTTGTTGGACTGGGCGACCCAGCTGTTGTGCGCCCCGTCCTCGACGCACTTCCTGAAGGCGTCGGTGTCGAGCCCTTCGACCTTGCCCGCCAGCTCGATCAGCTTGCCGTTGTCGGCGTAATCGTCCTTCGTCTCCACGGGCTGGTTCTCGAACAGCACGTCGTGGTACGCCGTGAACTTCCCGGCGTCCTGAGCGCACGCCGCGGCGTTGGCGGCGTGGAGCGAACCACTGCCGCCCATGTTCCCGTCGATCAGCGTGACGAGCCGGTAGTCGGCCTTCAGCTGTCCGGAATCCGTGAGCTCATGGATGGTCGGGCGGTACGCGCTCTCGAAGTTCTTGCAGGCCGGGCAGCGGAAGTCCTCCCACACGGTGAGGGTGGATTTGGCGTTCGCCTCACCCACGGGGATGACGAGGTTGTCGTCGCCGTTCGCCCCCGAGGGTGCCGTGACCGGGCCCGCCGTGTCCGTCTTGTCCTTGTCCATGTTCGCGGCCAGCACGCCGATCACCGCGGCCAGTGCCAGCACGCAGACGACGGCGGCGCCCACGATCAGCAGCCGGCGGCGCTTCTCCGCCGACCGTTGCTTCTCTCGCTCCGCCGCAAGCCGCTCGCGGGCGGTGCGCTTTCCCTCACGGTTCTTCTCGCTCACGCCCGGCAGAACGAACCGGGGAGGCGCAGCGCGCCTCCCCGATCCCAGGTCCACCCGTACGAGTGAGCGGGTTGTCGGTTACGCCCCTCGGACGCCCTGGGCGAGGTCCGCGGCGAGCGCGCGTACGGCCTCCAGAGCCGCCGCCTCGTCCGGCGCGTCCAGCATGCGCTTCACGAAGGCCGAGCCGACGATGACGCCGTCGGCGAAGCCGGCGACCTCGGCGGCCTGTTCGGCGTTGGAGACGCCGAGTCCGACGCAGACCGGCAGATCGGTGGTCGCCTTGGTGCGCCGCACCAGGTCCTGGGCCTGCGCGCCCACCGATTCACGGGTGCCGGTGACCCCCATGAGGGAGGCCGCATACACGAATCCGGATCCCGCCGCGGTGATGTCGGCGAGCCGGGCGTCCTTGCTGCTGGGCGCGACGACGAAGACGGTCGCGAGTCCGTGCTTCTCGGCGTGCTCCCTCCAGAGCGCGGACTCCTGCACGGGGAGGTCGGGCAGGATGCATCCCGCCCCGCCGGCCTCCGCCAGCTCGGCGGTGAACCGCTCGACGCCGTAGCGGTCGATCGGATTCCAGTACGTCATCACGAGCACCGGCTTCCCGGTCGCCTCGTACGCCTCGCGGACCGTGCGCATCACGTCCGCGATCTTGACCCCGCCGCGCAGGGCGATGTCGTCGGCGGTCTGGATGACCGGGCCGTCGAGGACCGGGTCGCTGTGCGGCAGCCCCACCTCGACGACGTCGGCGCCCCCGTCGAAGACGGCCTTGATGGCGTCGATCCCGCCGTCGACGGTCGGGAAACCGGCCGGGAGGTAGGCGATGAGGGCGGAACGCCCCTCGGCCTTCGCGGCGGCGAGGGTGTCGCTCAACAGCTGAATGTTGCCGCTCACTTGGCGTCCCCCTCGATCTCGGCGGTGTCGCCGTCGGCGTCCGCGGCGACGGCCGCGTCCGTGTCGTACAGGCCGAAGTACCGGGCGGCCGTGTCCATGTCCTTGTCGCCGCGCCCGGACAGGTTGACGATGATCAGCCCGTCCCTGCCCAGCTCCTTGCCCACGTCGAGGGCGCCCGCGAGCGCGTGCGCGCTCTCGATGGCCGGGATGATGCCCTCGGTCCGCGACAGCAGGCGCAGGGCCTGCATGGCCGCGTCGTCGGTGACGGCGCGGTACTCGCCGCGGCCGCTGTCCTTGAGGTAGGAGTGCTCGGGACCGATGCCCGGGTAGTCGAGGCCGGCCGAGATCGAGTACGGCTCGGTGATCTGGCCCTCCTCGTCCTGCAGGACGTAGCTCCTGGACCCGTGGAGGATGCCGGGCTCGCCTGCGGTGAGGGTGGCCGCGTGCTCACCGGTGTCGACGCCGTGGCCGGCGGGCTCGCAGCCGATGAGGCGTACGTCCGTGTCCGGGATGAAGGCGTGGAAGAGGCCGATGGCGTTCGAGCCGCCGCCGACGCAGGCGACCGCGGCGTCGGGAAGGCGCCCGGCGCGTTCGAGGATCTGCCGGCGGGCCTCGACGCCGATGACACGGTGGAAGTCACGGACCATGGCCGGGAAAGGATGCGGCCCGGCGACGGTCCCGAACAGGTAGTGGGTGTGCTCGACGTTGGCGACCCAGTCGCGGAACGCCTCGTTGATGGCGTCCTTGAGGGTGCGGGAGCCGGACTTCACGGCGATGACCTCGGCCCCGAGCATGCGCATGCGCGCGACGTTGAGGGCTTGCCGCTGGGTGTCGATCTCACCCATGTAGATGGTGCACTCGAGGCCGAAGAGGGCGCAGGCGGTGGCGGTCGCGACGCCGTGCTGACCGGCTCCGGTCTCGGCGATGACACGGGTCTTGCCCATGCGCTTGGTGAGCAGCGCCTGGCCGAGCACGTTGTTGATCTTGTGGGATCCGGTGTGGTTCAGGTCTTCCCGCTTGAGGAAGATCCGGGCGCCCCCGGCGTGTTCGGCGAAGCGCGGCACCTCGGTCAGGGAGCTGGGCCGGCCGGTGTAGTTCACGAGCAGGTCGTCCAGTTCGCGCGCGAACTCGGGATCGGACTTCGCCTTGTCGTACTCCACGGCGACCTCGTCCACGGCGGCGACGAGCGCCTCCGGGATGAACTTGCCGCCGAACGTGCCGAAGTACCCCTCGGCACTGGGAACTTGACCCTCCGGGTCGGGAATGAAGAACTCGCTGGGCATGCGGTTACCTCACAGGGGCGTGGGCCCCGGTCGCAAGTCGGATGGCGTTCACGGTGTGCGCGCGTGCGCCGTCAGAGGTGCACGTCGAGTCATGCTCACGACGGATCAGCATCGCTGTGCGGGCGCCCCGTCCAGGGCATCTCACCTGCACGCAATGAGATCGCCGCGCTGAACCGAGCGGAAACCTACCGGCGGCGGAGGCGCGCCAGGGCCTGTCCGGCGGATCAGGGTCGGACAGTCCCCGGGCGCCGAGGCCATCGCATCCCGTTGACCTGCCCCGGCTCGTCCCCGATCACGTACCGCACCCGGCGCCCGTGCACCCGCCGCGCGGGCGCCCGGCACCCTCGCGGACGGCAGCCGCGGGCGAGGCGGGCGTAGGGGTCCCGCGGCGCCAAGGGGGCCGCGG
>NZ_VBZC01000106.1:0-19989 GCF_005786655.1 Streptomyces montanus | reverse complement strand
CACGGCGGGCCGCCGCGACACCGGCCGCGGCCTGCGCGGCGGCCGGACCGCCCGAGACCGCGCCCTGGCCCGGCTTGCCCGGGGCCTGCTTGCCGCCCTGGGCGACATCGACGGGGAGCATGACCAGCGCGGTCGTACCACCGGAGTCGGAGGGACGCAGCTGGATGCGGATGCCGTGGCGCTGCGAAAGGCGGCCGACCACGAACAGACCCATGCGGCGCGAGACCGAGACGTCCACGGTGGGCGGCGAGGCGAGTCGCTCGTTGATCGACGCGAGGTCCTCGGGAGACAGGCCGATACCGGTGTCGTGGATCTCGATCAGTACGCGGCCGTCGGGCAGCGCGTGACCGGTGACCTTGACCTTCGTCTGCGGTGAGGAGAACGACGTGGCGTTCTCCAGCAGCTCGGCGAGCAGGTGCACGAGGTCGTTGACGACCCGGCCGGCGACCTCGGTGGTCGGGACCGCGGCCAGCTCGATGCGCTCGTACTGCTCCACCTCGGAGGCGGCTGCACGAAGGACGTCGACGAGCGGGACGGGGCGGGTCCAGCGGCGGCCCGGCTCTTCACCGGCGAGAACGAGGAGGTTCTCGCCGTTACGGCGCATGCGGGTCGCGAGGTGGTCGAGCTTGAACAGCGAGGACAGCTGGTCCGGGTCGGCCTCGCGGGACTCCAGCTCGGAGATCAGCGACAGCTGGCGCTGGATCAGACCCTGGGAGCGGCGCGAGAGGTTGGTGAACATCGCGTTGACGTTGCCCCGCAGCAGGGCCTGCTCGGCGGCGAGGCGGACCGCCTCGCGGTGCACGTCGTCGAAGGCCGCGGCCACCTGGCCGATCTCGTCCTTGGAGTGCACACCGACCGACTGGACGGAGGTGTCGACGTCCTGCGGGTCGGACTCGGACAGCTGCTTGACGAGCTCGGGCAGCCGGTCCTGGGCGACCTTGGTCGCGGTGTCCTGGAGGCGGCGCAGCGAGCGGATCATGGACCGGGCCACCACGAAGGCGCCGACGAGCGAGACACCGAGCACGAGCAGGATCAGCGCACCGGAGATGATCGCTTCGCGCTCGGACTCGTTGCGCAGCTCACGGGCCTTCTGCTCCATCTGGTTGAGCAGCGTGAGCTCGATCTTGGACATTTCCTGGATCTTGGTCGAGTCGGCGTCGATCCAGTCCAGGTACGAGCGCTTGTCACGCAGCTGCAGGCCGTCCTGACGCTCGAGCACGCGCTCGGCGTAGGTGTCGGCGGCCTCGATGGTCGGGCTGCCGTCGTCGATGGGCTTCGTCAGCGCCTCGGCGTTGCCGTCGTAGATGCTGGCGAAGCTGGTGAGCTCGGACTCCTGGCTGTCCAGCGCCGAGGCCGCGTACTTGCGGTCGTTCTCCGAGAGCTCGCCGAACGTCTTGTCGGTCGCGGGCAGGGCCGCGGCGATGACGGCGCGCTGGATGGACGCGTACTCCTTGGCGGAGGAGAACGCCGCCAGGGCGCGGGTGCGCTGGATCATCTCCGGGTTGCTGGTCGCCTCGGCCATGTCCTGCGAGAGGCCGAGCAACTGGTCGATGAGCCGGTGGTACGCGTCGACCGTCTGGGTCGTGTTGTCCGTGTCCGTGTAGGCGTCGTCGCGGATGCTGCTGAGCTTGCCCAGCTCGGTCGCGATGGCGACGACATTGTCGCGGACGCCGTCGAGGTTCTTCTCGCCGGCCGCGGCGTCGATGTCGTGGGTGCCCTCCATGAAGGCGGCACGTGCGCGGTCCGTCTTCTCCCGTACGCCCTTGACGGTGAAGTCACTCGTCTTGGCACCGTTCGCGAGGGGACCGGCCGACTTGTCCCGCTCCTCCTGGAGCGCCGCGGCGAGCTCGGTCGCCTGCTTGGTCATGTCGGTCAGCAGCTTCATGTTGTCGAGCTGCTGGATGTCGTCCATGGAGTCGCTGATGCGCAGTGCGCCCAGCGAGGTCGCGGCCACCACGGGCAGCGCGAGCAGCGAGACCAGACGGGTCGAGATGCGCCAGTTGCGCAGCGCTATTCGGGAGCCGGGGCTGCTGGAACTCTTCGCCTTCGGCGCGGCAGGCGTACCGGCAGGAGCGCCGCCCGCCGTCACGCGGGGGCGCGAGCCGCGATCACCGCCATTGCCGGACTGTGCCGGTCCCGGGTTCTGGGCGTGCTGGGGCGAGGAGCCGCGGTCGGTCCCGCCCTGCGACTCCGGCTCCGCCGAAGCGCTGCCATCCCTCTTGAAACGTCCCTGCACTAGCGTCGCAACCTCTGGACCAGGCGTCCCTCCGCATGACGGTGGGACGGTGTCGGCGTCGTACAGGCGCAATGCGCCTTTGTCGGTCGTGGGTGACCGGCGCTGGCTCCCCCTTCCGCCGCCACTCGGCGGCGCGTTGCGCCCCCTGCGCGCCGGTTCTGTTCCGCGGCGGTTCGTGGAATTCCAGCACAGTGCAGGATCTCCAACAAGGCCCGCAGGTCATGCTGTGACCTCCGTGACAGGTTGTGAGGGCCGAGTTACGAGACGTGCACTGTGATCTCGTACATAACGGACGTATCCCATCGACCCGCTTGCGAGCGAGGCGTGCCCCAGTCACCGTGATCGGGAGCGGAATAAGGGCTTCAGTGGGGCAATGTCCGTTTCGGTGAGGCGCACCGACCGTCTGAATTGCCCCTTTTTGGCTGGCAGTTGGTGAGCAAACTCACACGGCGATCATGACCTCTTCACAACTTTCCAGGCGGATTGAATGTTTAGCCTGATGCTTTACAGAGACAGCTAATTCGACAACCCGCGCTCGCGTGACGGCTTCCGGCCGCGCTCCGCGCCCGTACCGACAGGGTCCGAAACCGCAGATGAAGACGACGATGATGCTCCGCAACACCGCCAATCCGCGACGCACCACGCTGGTCGACCTCGAGGACGCCGGCGAACTGCGGACGGAGCGGCAGCACGAGCAGCAGGAGCACGCCGTTGAGCTCCCCGCCCAGACCGCCAACCCCCGGCGCACCGTCCTCATGGACGTCCCGGTCGCGGCCGTCTCCGCGGAGTAGTCCCGGCCGTCTCCGCGGAGTAGCGGTCGGAGCGGCGGTCCACGACGCGGATCAAGCATCCCACGGTCCCCCGGGCGGAATCGCGCGAGGTCGCGCCCTCCTGCCGCGTTAGCCTGGAGCGTCAAAACTTCAGCCAGCTCAGTGAGGGGCGCAAGGATCCCGTGCGCATCGCCAGGTTCTCCATCGACGGCAACGTCGCGTTCGGCGCGGTCGAGGGCGAGGGCCCTCCTGGATCGACCGACGGGCTCGTCCTCGACATCATCAAGGGCATCCCGTTCGCGGACTTCGAACTCTCCGGTACGAAGGTCCCGCTGAGCAAGGTCCGGCTGCTGCCGCCGGTGCTGCCGAACAAGGTCGTGGCCTTCGGCCGCAACTACGCGGAGCACGCGAAGGAACTCGGCAACGAGGTGCCCGACGCCCCGTTCGCCTTCTTCAAGCCGTCCACCTCGGTGATCGGCCACGGCGACGAGATCGCCTACCCCTCCTTCTCGGAGGAGCTGCACCACGAGGCCGAGCTGGCCGTGGTCATCGGCCGTATGTGCCGCGAGGTCCCGCGCGAGCGGGTCAAAGACGTCATCTTCGGCTACACCTGCGCCAACGACGTCACCGCGCGCGACGTCCAGAGGCGCGAGAAGCAGTGGGCGAGGGCCAAGGGCTTCGACTCCTCCTGCCCGCTCGGCCCCTGGGTGGAGACCGGCCTGGACCTCGCCGCGATCGCCGAGGGCATCACGATCCAGTGCACGGTCAACGGCCGACAGCGACAGCTGGGCCGCACCAGCGAGATGATCCACCCCATCGAGGATCTGATCGTGAACATCACCGAGGCCATGACGCTGCTCCCCGGCGACGTGATCCTCACGGGCACCCCGGCAGGGGTCGGCCCGCTCGGCGTCGGCGACGAGGTCGCCGTCTCCATCGAAGGCATCGGCACTCTCACCAACAAGGTGATCAAGCGTGGCTAACGCGAACGTCCGCGTACGTTTCTGTCCCTCGCCGACCGGCAACCCCCATGTGGGGCTGGTCCGCACCGCCCTGTTCAACTGGGCGTTCGCCCGCCACCACGGCGGCACCCTGGTCTTCCGCATCGAGGACACCGACGCCGCCCGCGACTCCGAGGAGTCGTACGAGCAGCTCCTCGACTCGATGCGCTGGCTCGGCTTCGACTGGGACGAGGGCCCTGAGATCGGCGGCCCGCACGCTCCCTACCGCCAGTCGCAGCGCATGGACCTCTACAAGGACGTGGCGCGCAAGCTCCTGGACGGCGGCTACGCGTACTACTGCTACTGCTCGGCGACGGAACTCGACGCCCGCCGCGAGGCGGCCCGCGCGGCCGGCAAGCCCTCCGGCTACGACGGTCACTGCCGGGCGCTCACCGACGAGCAGATCGCCACGTACCGGACCGAGGACCGGGAGCCCATCGTCCGCTTCCGTATGCCCGACGAGGCGATCACCTTCACGGACCTGGTCCGCGGCGAGCTGACGTTCACCCCGGAGAACGTTCCGGACTACGGGATCGTACGAGCCAACGGGGCGCCCCTGTACACGCTGGTCAACCCGGTCGACGACGCCCTGATGGAGATCACGCACGTGCTGCGTGGCGAGGACCTGTTGTCGTCGACCCCGCGGCAGATCGCCCTCTACAAGGCGCTGATCGAGCTGGGCGTCGCGAAGTCCGTGCCCGCCTTCGGGCACCTGCCGTACGTGATGGGCGAGGGCAACAAGAAGCTCTCCAAGCGGGACCCGCAGTCCTCGCTGAACCTCTACAGGGAGCGCGGTTTCCTTCCGGAGGGCCTGCTCAACTACCTCTCCCTGCTGGGCTGGTCGCTCTCCGCGGACCAGGACGTCTTCTCGATCGACGAGATGGTCGCCGCCTTCGACATCAAGGACGTCGTCCCGAATCCGGCCCGCTTCGACCTGAAGAAGTGCGAGGCGATCAACGCCGACCACATCAGGCGGCTGGACGTGAAGGCGTTCGCCGAGGCCTGCGGGCCGTGGCTGAAGGCCCCGCACGCGCCGTGGGCGCCGGAGGACTTCGACCAGACCAAGTGGGAGGCGATCGCCCCGTACGCCCAGACCCGCCTGACGGTCCTGTCCGACATCACGCAGAACGTCGACTTCCTGTTCCTGAACGAGCCGGCCGAGGACGAGGCGTCCTGGAACAAGGCGATGAAGGAGGGCTCGGACGCGCTGCTGCGCACGGCCCGCGCGAAGCTGGAGACCGCGGACTGGACCAGCGCGGAGTCGCTGAAGAGCGCCGTCCTCGCGGCCGGCGAGGAGCACGGCCTCAAGCTCGGCAAGGCCCAGGCCCCGGTCCGCGTCGCCGTCACCGGCCGCACGGTTGGCCTCCCCCTGTTCGAGTCCCTGGAGGTCCTGGGCAGGGAGAAGACCCTCTCCCGCATCGACGCGGCCCTGGCGAAGCTGACCGCGTAGCGCGTAGCGCGGAGGGCGTAGTGCCTGGGGCGGAGCGCACAGCGCTCCGCCCCAGGCGTCGTTCTCGTCGATCAGGGCGGTCGATGTCTCGCGGTAGGCAGACGCGGTCACCGGACGGGCGCTACCTTCGGATCATGAGTATCCGAGCCGTGGTCTGGGACGTAGACGACACGATCTTCGATTACACGGCGGCGGACCGGGCCGGAATGCGGGAGCATCTCGTGGCCGAGGGGTTGCTCGACCGGTACGGGACGGTGGAGATGGCCCTCGTGCGGTGGCGGGAGGTCACCGAACTGCAGTGGGCCAGGTTCGCGGAGGGGGAGACCGACTTCGAGGGGCAGCGGCGGGACCGGGTGCGGGTCTTCCTGGGGGAGGAACTGACCGACGCGGAGGCCGACACGTGGTTCCGGCGGTACCTGGACCACTACGAGGCCGCTTGGGGGCTCTTCCCGGACGTGCTGCCCGCGCTCGACACCCTCGCCGCCAGCCACCGACACGCCGTGCTGTCCAACTCCAGCCTCCACGTCCAGGACCGCAAGCTCCGCGTCCTCGGCGTACGCGACCGCTTCGAGGCGGTCCTGTGCGCCGTCGAGCTCGGCGTCTCCAAGCCGGACGCGCAGGCCTTCCACGCGGCCTGCGACGCCCTGGAGCTGTCCCCGCACCAGGTCGCGTACGTCGGTGATCACCCGGAGATCGACGGACAGGGCGCGGCCGACGCCGGGCTCCTCTCGATCTGGATCGACCGCGCCGGCGCAGACGCGGACACGGAGGTGAACGGGGACGTGGACGCCGTCCCCGATCCGCCCGCCGGCCTGCGCCGTATCGCCTCGCTGGCCGAACTCCCCGCGCTCCTCCGGGCCGATACCCGTTTTGGAGCGCCGTCCACCTTCGGGTAATGTTCTTCCTGCGCCGCCGGAAGCGGGCCGAAAGGCCGGAGCCGGAGGCGCAAGCTAGAACAAAACCCCTGAGGGGGCTTGCGTTCCAGTGGCCTATGGTGTAATTGGCAGCACGACTGATTCTGGTTCAGTTAGTCTAGGTTCGAGTCCTGGTAGGCCAGCTCGCAGAGCTCATCTGCAAAGCCCCCGTTGTGTAGCGGCCTAGCACGCTGCCCTCTCAAGGCAGTAGCGCCGGTTCGAATCCGGTCGGGGGTACAGATCCTTCCCAGGGGGACAGTCCGGGTCGCACCCACTGACTCTCATGCAGGATCGCTAGGGCCCCCGTTGTGTAGCGGCCTAGCACGCCGCCCTCTCAAGGCGGTAGCGCCGGTTCGAATCCGGTCGGGGGTACGAGCTGGTCTCAACCGCATTGGTCTATGGTGTAATTGGCAGCACGACTGATTCTGGTTCAGTTAGTCTAGGTTCGAGTCCTGGTAGACCAGCTCGGATCTGCGGAAACGCAAGATCCTCGCCCCCGTTGTGTAGCGGCCTAGCACGCCGCCCTCTCAAGGCGGTAGCGCCGGTTCGAATCCGGTCGGGGGTACGTCATGCGAAGGGGCCCTCCTTACCAGGAGGGCCCCTTCGGCGTATGCGGAACCGCGCAGCGCATCTGTGCGCCGGGACGGCGTCAGGCCGTGAGTGGCACCGGGTGGATCTCGTCCGCCGGGTGGCCGGCGCGCTGGTGAATGCGTCGCACCGCCTCGGCCGAAGGCGCCTCCGACAGGCAGTAGACAACGCCGGACTCGGGATCTGCCCAGGCCTGCTTGAAGTGCACCTGCTCCTCGGCCTCGATGGCCAGGTCCGCGCGGTGGGATTCTCGCAGCTGGTCGCTGGTGATCCCCTTCATCCCGCGGTGAACGTCCATGAACTCAGCCATGATCATGCACCTCCTGATCGCCGGTACTTCCATGCTGCACCCTGCGGCGGAGGCCCACCTCATGAGCGACGTGGCGTCATTGGTCCGTCGCTCTGAGCGGTCGGGCTGGGCGGGAGCAGACCGGGGGAGGATCGGGGGAGGCACGGGCCGAGCGGTCAGCTGGAGCGGCGCAGGGCTTCGGACAGCCGCGTGGCGGCGTCGATCACGGCCTGTGCGTGCATCCGGCCCGGGTGGCGCGTGAGGCGCTCGATCGGTCCGGAGACCGAGACGGCGGCCACCACGCGGTTCGACGGGCCGCGTACGGGGGCGGAGACCGACGCGACGCCCGGCTCGCGCTCGCCGATCGACTGGGCCCAGCCCCGGCGGCGTACGCCCGACAGTGCCGTCGCCGTGAAGCGGGCGCCCTGGAGGCCGCGGTGCAGCCGCTCCGGCTCCTCCCAGGCCATCAGGATCTGGGCCGAGGAGCCCGCCTTCATCGTGAGCGTCGAGCCCACCGGCACCGTGTCACGCAGACCGGACAGCCGCTCGGCCGCGGCGACACAGATGCGCATGTCTCCCTGGCGGCGGTAGAGCTGCGCGCTCTCGCCCGTGACGTCCCGCAGATGTGTGAGCACCGGACCCGCCGTGGCGAGCAGCCGGTCCTCACCCGCCGCCGCGGCGAGTTCGGCCAGGCGCGGGCCCAGAATGAAGCGGCCCTGCATGTCCCGCGCCACCATGCGGTGGTGCTCGAGTGCCACGGCGAGACGGTGTGCCGTGGGCCGTGCCAGTCCGGTCGCCGCGACCAGGCCCGCGAGGGTGGCCGGACCGGACTCCAGAGCGCTCAGGACAAGGGCTGCCTTGTCCAGAACGCCGACGCCACTACTGTTGTCCATGCAACGATACTCGCGTCTCACTCTGTGAAACGCAAGTTCAATTTTCCGTGGAACGCGCCACCCTGTACGTACAACGGCCCGCAGACCATCGGGCCCGGCGGCAGACGTCCGGTACGAGGGGGAACGGACGTGGCCATCCCGAAATCTCTAGTTGGGCCGGCGCCGGACAGGCCGGCCGGAGGGAAAGCGATGGGTAGGACACTCGCGGAGAAGGTCTGGGACGACCATGTCGTCCGGCGCGCGGAGGGCGAGCCCGACCTTCTCTTCATCGATCTGCACCTGCTGCACGAGGTGACGAGCCCGCAGGCCTTCGACGGCCTCCGCCAGGCGGGGCGCCCCGTGCGCCGCCTCGACCTCACCATCGCGACCGAGGACCACAACACCCCCACCCTCGACATCGACAAGCCCATCGCCGACCCGGTCTCGCGCGCCCAGCTGGAGACGCTGCGCAAGAACTGCGCCGACTTCGGCGTACGTCTGCACCCGCTCGGCGACGTCGAGCAGGGCGTCGTCCACGTCGTGGGGCCGCAGCTGGGCCTGACGCAGCCCGGTATGACCGTGGTCTGCGGCGACTCGCACACCTCCACGCACGGCGCCTTCGGCGCTCTGGCGTTCGGCATCGGCACCTCGCAGGTCGAGCATGTGCTGGCCACCCAGACGCTGCCGCTGGCCCGGCCGAAGACCATGGCGATCACGGTCGAGGGCGAACTGGCGGACGACGTCACGGCCAAGGACCTGATCCTCGCGATCATCGCGAAGATCGGCACCGGCGGCGGCCAGGGCTACATCCTGGAATACCGCGGCCCGGCCATCGAGAAGCTCTCGATGGAGGCCCGGATGACCATCTGCAACATGTCCATCGAGGCCGGTGCACGCGCGGGCATGATCGCGCCCGACGAGACCACCTTCGAGTACATCAAGGGCCGTGCCCACGCCCCGCAGGGTGAGGACTGGGACGCCGCCGTCGCGTACTGGAAGACGCTGAGGACGGACGAGGACGCGGTCTTCGACGCCGAGGTCGTCATCGATGGAGCCACCCTCGCGCCGTTCGTCACCTGGGGCACCAACCCCGGTCAGGGCGCGCCGCTTTCGGCGTCCGTCCCCGATCCGGCTTCGTACGAGGACGCTTCGGAGCGCTTCGCCGCCGAAAAGGCCCTGGAATACATGGGGTTGACCGCCGGACAGCCGCTGCGCGACATCAAGGTGGACACCGTCTTCGTAGGTTCCTGCACCAACGGCCGTATCGAGGACCTGCGGGCCGCCGCGGCGATCGTCGAGGGCCGCAAAGTCGCCGACGGCGTACGGATGCTGGTCGTTCCCGGCTCCGCGCGCGTGGGGCTGCAGGCCGTGGAGGAGGGCCTGGACGTCGTCTTCAAGGAGGCCGGCGCCGAATGGCGGCACGCGGGCTGCTCGATGTGTCTGGGCATGAACCCCGACCAGCTGGCCCCCGGTGAGCGCTCCGCGTCCACCTCCAACCGCAACTTCGAAGGCAGGCAGGGCAAGGGCGGCCGTACGCACCTGGTCTCGCCGCAGGTCGCCGCCGCCACCGCCGTGCTCGGCCACCTGGCCTCGCCGGCCGATCTGTCCGACGCGCCTGCCGCCCGTACGCCCGCTGGAGTCTGAGAACCATGGCCATGGAAGCATTCACCACGCACACCGGACGGGCCGTCCCGCTGCGCCGCAGCAACGTCGACACCGACCAGATCATCCCCGCCCACTGGCTCAAGAAGGTCACCCGGGACGGTTTCGAGGACGGGCTGTTCGAGGCCTGGCGCAAGGACTCGTCCTTCATCCTCAATCAGCCCGAGCGGCAGGGGGCGACGGTCCTCGTCGCCGGTCCCGACTTCGGTACGGGCTCCTCGCGCGAGCACGCCGTGTGGGCGCTGCAGAACTTCGGCTTCAAGGCCGTCATCTCGTCCCGTTTCGCGGATATCTTCCGCGGCAACTCGCTCAAGAACGGCCTGCTCACGGTGGTTCTGGAGCAGAAGATCGTGGACGCGCTGTGGGAGCTCACCGAGAAGGACGCGCAGGCTGAGGTCACTGTTGACCTTGAGGCCCGTGAGGTGCGCGCCGAGGGCATCACCGCCTCCTTCGAGCTCGACGAGAACTCCCGCTGGCGGCTGCTGAACGGCCTCGACGACATCAGCATCACGCTGCAGAACGAGCCGGACATCGCCGCGTACGAGTCCACGCGGCCCGTCTTCAAGCCGCGGACCCTTCAGACCTGAACGGCCCGAGCCACGCAAGGCTGATTCCAGCCATCGCAACAGGCCTCAGTACCCCCAATCGTGGACGGTTGGGGGTACTTCTGTGTGCGCCTCCGGACGGTCTGATCGCGTCTCCACAATTGGCTTCAACTGGCCTTGTTTCAAGGGGGTTTGTTGGGGTAGTCGAGCCTTGTCACAGTCCTGTGAGGAGGTGTGCGAGAGGCGCCTGGGAGGTGGTAGTTACCCCCTGCGCAGGCGACAACTCGCCCCAGATGGCACAATCTGTGCATGGAACACGACGGCCAACTCGCGCTCTATACGGCAGTCGCGTCCCAACTCAAGGAAGCGCACGCAAGGGTGCGCGCACTGCAAGTCCCGGAGGGCGTACGGATGGCGCTGACCCGGAAGCTGCTGGTCATTACGGCCGTGGCCAAGCACGATCTCGCCGATGCGACAAGGCGTCTGGAGCGGTTCACCGCGGACCTCGACGAGGGGCGATTCCCCGAAGAGGACCTCTGAGAACTCCGCGACAGTCCGAGTTCGTTGCGGCACAAGGGTGATTAGCCCGTTTCGTGTTTGATTTGCGGTATATATCTGCCTAACGTGCGAAAAAGCTTGAACGCATTCGTTCGGGCAATGTCTCCGAAGGGGAAGACGTGAACAAGGCGCAGCTCGTAGAAACGATTGCCGACAAGGTCGGCGGGCGTCAGCAGGCCGCGGACGCGGTTGACGCCGTACTGGACGCGATCGTCCGTGCAGTTGTCGGCGGGGAGAGGGTCTCGGTCACCGGCTTCGGATCCTTCGAGAAGGTGGACCGTCCGGCCCGTTACGCCCGCAACCCGCAGACCGGCGAACGTGTTCGGGTCAAGAAGACCTCCGTGCCGCGGTTCCGCGCGGGTCAGGGCTTCAAGGACCTGGTGAGCGGCTCGAAGAGGCTCCCCCGCGGTGGCGAGGTCGCCGTCAAGAAGGCGCCCAAGGGCAGCCTGACCGGCGGTGCTGCCGCCACGGTCAGGAAGGCCGCGGCCAAGAAGACGACGGCGAAGAAGGCGGCGGCGAAGAAGGCGCCCGCCAAGAAGGTCACCGCGAAGAAGGTCACCGCCAAGAAGACCACGGCGAAGAAGGCGCCCGCCAAGAAGACGACGGCGGCCGCCAAGAAGGCCGCGGCCAAGAAGACCACCACCAAGAAGGCGGCCGCCAAGAAGGCCCCCGCCAAGAAGGCCCCGGCCAAGAAGTCGACGGGGCGCAAGACCACCGCCAAGAAGACCGCCGCCCGCGGCTGAGCAGGGTCGCTGGGCAAGGGAATTCACGCGCCGGGCCGGGCTCCTTCCTGGGAGCCCGGCCCGCGGTGTGCTCAGCGGCGTTTTCCGCCCACGTTCAGAGGGTCTGCAGCGTCACCAGGGTGATGCGGCGCGCTTCGCCCTCGCCCTCCGTCTCGATCCGCACCCGCTGCCCCGGGCGCAGCAGCCTGAGCCCGCCCGCGTCGAACGCCGGGGCGTCGAAGGGCACCGGAGTGCCGTCGTCGAGCAGCACCTGCCCGCTACGGGTGTCGGGGTCGTATGTGTACGCGGTCGCCTGCATGGGAGGAAGCCTAGGGCCTGTGCGGATCACGCCGGGGGCCGCGGGGGCTGGCACGCATATCTGCGGCGTTGTCGTCAGTCGCCGACGCTCCGCCGCCGGACAGGCCCCAGGTCCTGCGGTCGAAGCCCGCCGCACAAGGTGCCGGAAGGCGTTTCCCGCGTTCGGCGCGACGTGCGTGCTCAAGCGGCCTTCAGAGCCGCGACCGCCGCGGCGGTGCGCGGGCCCACGCCGAGGGTGAGCGCCGCCCGCAGATCGTCGCCGGTGTCCACGTCCTGGCGTACGGAATCCACCGCGCCGAGAGTGATCTCCACGGCCCCCGATGCGCGGTGACGGATGCGGGAATCGGTGCCGAATGCGGGGAGCAATTCCCGGCCCGCGGCCGCGGCCAACAGAGTCGTGCCGGTTCCGGCGGCATCAGGGAGAAAAGCTCGGGGGAATGCGGCGGCCGCATCGAGGACGCGGGTCAATTCCAGGGGGCGCAGCGCGGGCAGATCGGCGTTCAGGGCCGCCAGAGGGCTTTCGGGGCTTCTGGTGCGTACGACCGACGCCGCGTGCGTCAGAGCGGCGTTCAGGCCGCCTGCCGGCTCGTCCGGCACGATCCGGGCGCCCAGCGCGGCCAGCTCGCGCCCGGCCAGCACATCGTCCGTGACGACCGCCACATCGCGGACCGCGGCGCAGGTGAGCGCGGCGGCCACGGTGTCCTGGGCGAAGGCGAGGGCGAGCCCGGGGCGCAGACCGTCGTCGGCGGTGTCCGAGAGCCTGCTCTTCGCCCGCGCCAGGGCTTTCAGGGGTATGACCAAGGTCCACTGCACGAGCGCTCCGTCCCTCCCTTGTCGCGCCCATTGTCACCTGGGGACGGTGACGGTGACTTCGCCGGGGGAGGGGGCCGGCTGCCTACGGCTCCCTGCGAACACGGCCGTGCGAGACGGGCGGGCGTACGGTGTCCTCGACAGACAGGCGGCCTGGCGCGACACTTGTGCGGCCCCCCAGGCCCTGGAAGGAAGGTGTCGGCGTGCCCCGCCGCAGAATCGGCTTCTGGTACCGCTTCGCAGCGGTCCTCTGCAAACCGCCGCTGGTGGTTCTGATCAAGCGGGACTGGCGCGGAATGGAGAACATTCCTGCTGAGGGTGGATTTATCACCGCGGTGAACCACAATTCCCATGTGGATCCGTTCGCGTACGCGCACTTTCAGTACAACACGGGCCGCGTTCCGCGATTCCTGGCCAAGAGCGGGCTTTTCAAGAAGGGCTTCGTGGGGGCCGCCATGCGCGGCACAGGGCAGATCCCCGTCTATCGCGAGAGCACGGACGCGCTGAGTGCCTACCGGGCCGCGATCGACGCCGTGGAGCGCGGGGAGTGCGTCGCGTTCTATCCCGAGGCCACCCTCACCCGTGACCCCGACCTGTGGCCGATGACGGGCAAGACCGGCGCCGCGCGCGTGGCGCTGCAGACCAAGTGCCCGGTGATTCCGGTCGCTCAGTGGGGCGCCAACCTGTTGCTGCCGCCGTACGCCAAGAAGCCCGATCTTCTTCCGCGAAAGACGCACCACGTCCTGGCGGGCCCGCCGGTCGACCTGTCGCGCTTCTACGACAAGGAGATGACACCGGACCTCCTGAAGGAGGCGACCGAGGTCATCATGGCCGCGATCACCGCGCAGCTGGAGGTGATCCGCGGCGAGAAGGCGCCGACGACGCCGTTCGACCCGCGGCAGGTGCGCATCGAGCAGCGGCGTAGGACGCGCGTGCAGGGCAAGACGGAACAGCATGCGGAACAGCACGTGCAACAGAAGGCAGAACAGGAAGAGGGGCACGGCAAGTGACGACATCCGGTGCGCCCGTCAAGGCGGCCGTCTTCGGGACCGGATCATGGGGCACGGCCTTCGGCATGGTGCTCGCCGACGCCGGGTGCGACGTGACCCTGTGGGGGCGGCGGGCCGAACTCGCCGAAGCGGTCAACTCCACGCATACGAACCCCGACTACCTGCCGGGCATCGAACTTCCCGAGAACCTGCGGGCCACCACGGACGCGGCCGAGGCGGCGCGTGACGCCGACTTCACGGTGCTCGCGGTTCCCTCGCAGACGCTGCGCGGGAACCTCGCCGAGTGGGCGCCGCTGCTCGCCCCCGGCACCGTCCTCGTATCCCTCATGAAGGGCGTCGAACTCGGCTCGGCCATGCGGATGAGCGAGGTCATCGGGGACGTCGCCAAGGTCGGCGCGGACCGCATCGCCGTGGTCACCGGACCCAATCTCGCACGGGAGATCGCCGCCCGCATGCCGGCCGCCGCCGTGGTCGCGTGCAGCGACGAGACGGTGGCCCAGCGCCTCCAGGCCGCCAGCCACACCCCGTACTTCCGCCCGTACACCAACACCGACGTGGTCGGCTGCGAACTCGGCGGTGCCGTCAAGAACGTGATCGGTCTCGCCGTCGGCATCGCGGACGGCATGGGGCTCGGCGACAACGCCAAGGGCTCGCTCATCACGCGCGGGTTGGCGGAGACCACCCGGCTCGGACTCGCCATGGGCGCCGACCCGCTGACGTTCTCCGGACTCGCGGGCCTGGGCGACCTCGTGGCCACCTGCTCCTCGCCGCTCTCGCGCAACCACACCTTCGGCACCAACCTCGGCAAGGGCATGACGCTGGAGGAGACCATCGCGGTCACCAAACAGACCGCCGAGGGAGTCAAGTCCTGTGAGTCCGTGCTGGATCTGGCCCGCCGCCACGGCGTCGACATGCCGATCACGGAGACGGTCGTCGGCATCGTCCACGAGGGCAAGCCGCCGGTCGTCGCCCTCAAGGAGCTGATGGCGCGCAGCGCCAAGCGGGAACGCCACTGACGCCGACGACGCCACTGATCACCCACGCTGTGCGACGGCCCCGGCGACACTGAGCAACCTCCGCCGCGGGGCGCTGACTCACCGCACTACCAACGGGTACTCTCAACGCGATATGAGCACCGAGAACCTCCCCCAGAGCCCTGAGCAGCCGCCTCGTAAGCCGCGTGTAGCCGTCGTGTTCGGCGGCCGCAGCTCCGAACACGGGATCTCCGTGGTCACCGCCGGGGCCGTCCTGCGTGCCATCGACCGTACGAAGTACGACGTGCTGCCGATCGGCATCACCCAGGACGGCCGTTGGGCGCTCACCGCCGACGAGCCGGAGCGGATGGCGATCGTCGACCGGCGGCCGCCGAACGTCGAGCAGCTCGCGGAATCGGACGAGGGCGGGGTGATCCTGCCGGTCGACCCGGCCAACCGCGAAGTCGTCTACAGCGAGCCCGGTTCCGTCCCGAAGGTGCTCGGAGAAGTCGACGTCGTCTTCCCCATGCTGCACGGCCCGTACGGCGAGGACGGCACCCTCCAGGGCCTCCTGGAGCTGTCCGGCGTCCCGTACGTCGGCTCGGGTGTGCTCGCCTCGGCGGTCGGCCAGGACAAGGAGTACATGAAGCGGGTCTTCACCTCCTTCGGGCTGCCCGTCGGCCCGTACATGGTGATCCGCCCCCGCGAGTGGCAGCTCGACGAGTCCGCGGCCCGCAAGAAGATCGTCGACTTCGCCGGCGAGCACGGATGGCCGCTCTTCGTGAAGCCCGCGCGCGCGGGTTCGTCGATCGGCATCACCAAGGTCGACGACCTGGGCGGCCTCGACGAGGCGATCGAGGCGGCCCAGCAGCACGACCCGAAGATCATCGTGGAGGCGCTGCTGCGCGGTCGCGAGATCGAGTGCGGAGTCCTGGAGTTCGACGACGGGCCGCGCGCCTCGGTCCCGGCCGAGATCCCGCCGGTGCAGTCGCACGCGTACTACGACTTCGAGGCGAAGTACATCGACTCGACGCCCGGCATCGTGCCCGCCCCGCTGACTCCGGAGCAGACCGACGAGGTGCGGCGGCTCGCGGTCGAGGCCTTCGAGGCCGCGTCCTGCGAAGGCCTGGTGCGCGCGGACTTCTTCCTGACCGAGGACGGGAACTTCGTGATCAACGAGATCAACACGATGCCCGGCTTCACGCCGATCTCCATGTACCCGCAGATGTGGGAGGCCAGCGGCATTCCCTACCCGGAGCTGGTGGACCGCCTGGTACAGGCGGCGCTGAGGCGGTCGACCGGGCTGCGGTAGTGCGTTCCGCTTGATGATCTAGGTGTGCTGCCAGCCGCGTCACCAACCTGTCCGGACAGCACACCTAGTCGGCGATCCCCTTGGGGATCGCCTTCTTGATGGCCGGTGCCAGGTCGACGAGCATGCCGGAGGTGTCCCGCCCTTCGGGCACCGTCACCTCGACGTACACGAGGCGCTGTGCGGTGGTGAAGCGGGTCGACCCCTCGTCCTGCTTCTCCATCAGCCAGCCGACGCCGTTCACGAAGCCGGGGATCGCCTTCGGGTCGGCGCCCTTGGCCACCTTCGGGTCGATCATCTTCGGGGGCCGTTCGACCCCGCAGCGCAGTATGATCGCCGGGCTTCCCCAGCCCGCGGTCAGTGTCGACCGGGGCTCGGGATCCTTCCGACCGAGGCCGTCCACCTTCTGCGGCAGCCGCTTGTCCAGGTTCTGGCACAGCTTCGTGACCTTCGCGTCCGGGCTGGGAACCACGGTCGAGGCGCTGTCGTCTGCTGAGGAGCAGCCCATGGCGGCGATCAGCAGGGCAAGGGCGGGAAGACCGAGAAGCCGGTGACGGAAGAAGCTCACCGGCCAAGGGTAGACGGGGGCTACAGGTGCACGACCGGGCAGGTAAGGGTACGCGTGATGCCGTCCACTTGCTGGACATTCGCGACCACCATGCGGCCGAGCTCATCCACAGTGTCAGCTTGGGCCCGCACGATGACGTCGTACGGTCCCGTCACGTCCTCGGCCTGGATGACCCCAGGGATCTTGCTGATCGTCTCGGCGACGGTCGACGCTTTGCCGACCTCCGTCTGGATCAGGATGTACGCCTGTACCACGGAACCTCCAGGGCGGCCACGAGGATCATGTGGGGAAAAGGAACGCCACGGTATCGCGTCGTTGCTCACTGCGGGGAGACCCGCGGAGGCCGGGGCTTGCGCGCCGGGGTGCACGTACGACACAAGTTGACGGTCGACACGACCGTATCCAGGTCAGTGACGGCTCGCGACCGCGCAGTGGCAGTAACAGAAGGAGAAGTACGACGATGAAGGGCACCGTGGGCGAGTTGGGGGAGTTCGGGCTCATCAAGGAGCTCACCTCACGGCTCACCACCACCCCGGCGGTACGCGTCGGGCCGGGGGACGACGCTGCCGTGGTGGCCGCCCCCGACCGCAGGGTCGTGGCGAGCACCGACATCCTCCTGGAGGGGCGGCACTTCCGCCGCGACTGGTCGACGGCGTACGACGTCGGGCGCAAGGCGGCCGCGCAGAACCTCGCGGACATCGCCGCCATGGGCGCCGTACCGACCGCGCTGCTGCTCGGCCTTGTGGTCCCGGCCGAACTCCCGGCCACCTGGCCCTCCGAGCTGATGGACGGCCTGCGCGACGAGTGCCAGGTGGCGGGCGCGGCCGTGGTCGGCGGCGATGTCGTACGCGGTGACACCATCACCGTGTCGATCACCGCGCTCGGCGATCTGCGCAACCACGAGCCGGTCACCCGCGCCGGGGCCCAGCCCGGCGACGTCGTCGCCGTGACGGGCTGGCTGGGCTGGTCCGCGGCCGGGCACGCGGTGCTGTCCCGCGGCTTCCGCTCGCCGCGCGCGTTCGTCGAGGCCCACCGGCGCCCCGAACCGCCGTACCACGCGGGTCCCGCGGCCGCCGGCCTCGGCGCTACCTCGATGACGGACGTCAGCGACGGGCTGATCGCCGACCTCGGGCACATCGCCGAGGCCAGCAAGGTGCGCATCGACATCCGCTCCGGTGCCGTCGACATCCCCTCCCAGATGAACGACATCGGGCAGGCGGTCGGCGTCGACCCGCTCCAGTGGGTGCTCACCGGCGGCGAGGACCACGCGATCGTCGCGACCTTCCCGTCGGACGTGAAGCTGCCCGCACGCTGGAAGGTGATCGGCGAAGTCCTCAACCCGTCGGCGCTGCCGCAGGTGACCGTCGACGGGGCGCCGTGGACCAGTAAGGGCGGCTGGGACCACTTCTCGGACATAGAGTCATGACGACGGGTGCTCCGCCACGCGTGCTGACGGTCGCCGGTTCCGACTCCGGCGGCGGGGCGGGGATCCAGGCCGACCTGAAGACGATGCTCGCGCTCGGTGTGCACGGCATGAGCGTGCTCACAGCCGTCACGGCCCAGAACTCGCTCGGCGTACAAGGCGCTTGGGAACTACCGGTAGAGGCCGTACGTGCCCAGTACCGCAGCGTCGTCGACGACATCGGCGTCCAGGCGGTCAAGACGGGCATGCTCGCCTCGGCCGAACTCGTCGAGGCCGTCGCCGAGTTGATCGGGGGCACGGACGCGCCCGCCGTCGTCGATCCGGTCGGTGTCTCCAAGCACGGAGACCCATTGCTGGCCGCGTCCGCGCTGGATTCCGTACGGACGAAGCTGCTGCCCGTCGCCACCGTGGCCACGCCGAACCTCGACGAGGTCGCCCAACTCACAGGCGTGCGCGTCGAGTCGGAGGACGAGATGCGGCGGGCCGCGGCGGCGGTGCTGTCGTACGGCCCGAAGTGGGCGCTCATCAAGGGCGGCCACCTCAGCGGTGAAGCCGTCGACCTGCTCACGGACGGCTCCGACGAACACTGGCTGCGCGCCGCCCGTCTCGACAACCGGCACACCCACGGCACGGGCTGCACCCTCGCGAGCGCGATCGCCTCACAGCTCGCGAAGGGGGAGGCCGTGCCGGAGGCGGTGGCCGCGGCCAAGGAGTACGTGACCGGGGCGATCGCCGAGGGGTTCGCGCTGGGGGACGGGATCGGGCCCGTGGATCATGGGTGGCGGTTCAGGGCGAGGGCGTGAGCGGCCGGCACGGGAGGTCGTGAAGCGGTCCAGGGCCGCGACGCCGGCCACATGAGCGGCCCTCGCGGCGGAAACGAGCACGGCAAAAAGCCGGCCCACCTGAGGTGGGCCGGCCTTGCAGCGGACCAAGCAGTGGCCGCGCGCTAGCGTTGCGTCAGCGCGAGACCTTGCCGGCCTTGATGCACGAGGTGCAAGCGTTCACGCGCTTCGGCGTCCCGCCCACCACGGTACGGACGCGCTGGATGTTCGGGTTCCAGCGACGGGGCGTACGGCGGTGCGAGTGCGAGATGTTGTTGCCGAAGCCCGGCCCCTTGCCGCAGACGTCGCAGTTGGCAGCCACGGGTCACTCCAAAGACTTCAGATGCTCTTACGGTTGATCCCGGCATGCCGGGATCAGGATCTACGATCTGAGTGGCGGTGCCAGGGGAAGGCCCGATGTGGATCGGGCAACCGGAGCAGCATACAACGACTGCTTCCGTACAACGAAACTACCATGGCTGGCCGGGGCCCTGCCCCGGGCCTCTTCCGGCGGAAACCTGACCTGGGTCTACGCTGCGTCCCACATTCGCTGATCAAGGAGGCGCAGGTGCCGCAGGTGCCGCACACACTGGATGCCCTCGCGGTGAGGGCCTGGTGCGGACTCGCGCTGGAGGCCCTCGGCCGGTCGCGCGAGGAGATCGACGCAATCAATGTGTATCCGGTCGCGGACGGGGACACCGGCACCAATCTGTACCTGACGGTGGAGGCGGCGGCCGTTGCGGTCGAGGCGGTCTTCGTGGCGCATGAGGCCGCCTCCGGAAGCGGGGAGGCCGGCCGGCCGGCGCTCGCCGACGCGGTCCACGCGATGGCGCACGGCGCGCTCATCGGAGCCCGGGGGAACTCCGGGACGATCCTCGCGCAGCTCCTGCGGGGCATGGCGCAGGTGCTTGCCGCCGCCGGCGAGACCGCCCACGCCGACGGGAAAGGCCTGCGGCTGGCCCTCCGGCAGGCGGCCGACTCGGCCCGGCAGGCGGTCGCGCACCCCGTCGAGGGGACGGTCCTCACCGTTGCCTCGGCCGCCGCCGACGCGGCCTCCGGGGCCGAGGGCGACTGCGGTGCCGTGGCGCGGGCGGCGTACGAGGGGGCGCGGGCGGCGCTCGCGGCCACTCCGGGGCAGCTGGCCGCCCT
>NZ_VBZC01000105.1:14718-20148 GCF_005786655.1 Streptomyces montanus | reverse complement strand
ACCTCAAGGGCCGTACGCAGGCCACGCTCTTCGAGTACCTGCGGATGATCGCCATCGCGCGGCTGTTCATGGACAACATCGCCCACATCCAGGGCTCCTGGCTCACCACCGGCAAGGAGGTCGGCCAGCTCTCGCTGCACTACGGAGCCGACGACCTCGGTTCGATCATGCTGGAGGAGAACGTCGTCTCGTCGGCCGGTGCCAAGCACCGCTCCAACCGCATGGAGATCATCGACCTGATCCGTAAGGCAGGCCGCGTCCCGGCCCAGCGCACCACCACGTACGAGCACATCGTCGTGCACGACGACCCGGCGAACGACCCCGTCGACGAGCGGGTCCAGTCGCACATCTCGTCGACGGCGATCGAGGGCGGGACCGCCCACCCCGAGCTGAAGCTGCTCGCTTCCAACTGAGTCGGCAAGAGGGCGAGTTGGAGACGATTCACGCAGCCGACGAGGTACGCGTCGGCTGGGACCGCGGGGAGCCGATCAAGGACGGTGCGGTCGTCGTGGGACGGGACCGGGTGGCGGCCGTCGGGACGTTCGCGGAGATCCGGGAACGGTTTCCCGACGCACGGGTGCGTCGGTGGCCCGGGGTGCTCGGGCCCGCCCTGATCCACAGAGGGCCCATCCCGGACGCACCGACACCGCGTGAACGCATTCACGCGGTGTTGAAGCTGGGCGCGGTGGCGGTGCTGGAGAGGTACGCCGATACGCCCGAACTCCGGGCCGCGGCCGGGCGTACGGACGTCGTCGTGCTTCCGGACACCGTCGTGCTTCCGGACGCAGCGCCGCCCGCCATCCGGGAAGCGGGCCGCGCCGACCTCGCCGTGTTCGACGAGGACGGCACCTGCATCGCTACGGTCTGCGCGGGCCGCCTGGTGCACAGGCGGCGATAGGGTCGCAGCCCCTGGTCAGCCCCTGGTCAGCCCGAGAAGGCTTCCGCGAACGCGCCCGAACTCTGCCTGATCCCACTGCAGTCGGTCCGCGGGCCCTTCGCCGACGACTTGCCGCGCGCACACGCCGTGTCGCGGGCCGCCGCCCACATCGACACCCACGCGACGCCCTTCTCCTCGGCGAACGAACGGACCTGGGCCGCGTCGGACAGCGTGAACGTCTCGTTGTCGACGTCGTTGACGCCGATCATCGAGGTGAGCGCGAGGCCCTTCCAGGCGTCCTCGGACGAGAGGTCGAAGACGCCCTGCAGCTGCTTGTGGGTCGCCTTGGCCGCGGCGATGGCGTAAGTGCCCATGTCATCGTCGAACGAACTGCCGTAGTTCATCGTCATGATGTTGACCGTGGAGACCTGCACACCGTTGTCGTTGGCGGACTCCAGCACGGCCAGGCTCTTGGCGTTGAGGCCGTGCGGCATCACGGGCAGCGTGAAGGACACCCGGACCTCGGGGCGCTCCTTCTGGAGCAGGGCGATGGCCTTGGAGCGCACCGCGACCGACTTGGAGTCGGCCAACGCGGCGGCCTCGATGTCGAAGTCGGCCTCCTTCGCGCCGGCGGCGTCGAGCGCGGTCGCGTAGGCCTTGGCCAGCTTGGAGGCGTTGTCGCAGGTCGTGGCGAGCTCCTTGCCGGACGCTCCGCCGAAGGAGACCCGCATACTGCTGCCGGACGACGCCAGCGCCGAGATCCTGGACTTCACCGCCGAGTCGCCGATGGCTTTGTCGCCCCACGTCGGCGTGCAGCCGCCGCGGCCCGCGATCACGAAGGCCAGGTTGTACGCCGACGGGGAGCCCGCCGATTCGTTGTCGGAGGCCGCGGTGGCGCTGACGTACGGGGCGTACGCGGGACCCGGTAAGGACGTCGCCGGCGGTGACTGTGACGGCGATGGCGACTGCGAAGGCGACTGCGAAGGCGTCTTCGGAGCCGAGGGGGCCGAGGGGGCCGACTGCGGGGGTGGCGTGTCCGAGGAGCACCCGGTGCAGGACAAGGCTGTCGCCAAGACAAGCCCGGCAGCTGGTTTCAGGAGACTCCTCATGGCACATGCACCGCTCTCGTGACTTGCGTCTGGGACGGGCAACGTCTCACAAGTGGCCGGGCTTCATGAAATCAACGCGGGTTCTCTCAGGGACCGCACAGGTTAAGGCGATTCTCATGGCTGTCTCACATCAGAATCAGAGTTCTTGCCACATGAAGGCTGCCTAACGTCCGGGGAATGCAATCCGAGCCTGGCATCGAGAACCGCGCGAACGAGCGCGGCCGCCGCGATAAGCGTGGCAACGGGTCCGAGGACGGACCCGTGTTCGTCGACAACTCCGGGCGCAGGGCCAAGCTGCTGCGCCGGATCGGTCTCCTCCTCGGCGTTGTCTGCCTCGGGTACGCGGTCGTGCTCGGCATGGCGTTCATGGGCTGGGGCCCCTCGCTGTCCCCGTCCTCGCTGCTGCCCTTCGGGGGCGGCGGGCCTGCCGGTGCGCAGAACGAGGGACCCGGCGGTGCACAGCCGCAGGGCGGCACCGGCAGCCCGCCGGAACAGCGGACCGGTGCCCCGCCCGCGGGCGTCCCGTCGGGTGTTCCCACGGGCGTCCCGTCGGGTGCCCCCACCGGTGCTCCCACCGGCATCCCCACCTCCGACCCGTCCTTGGCTACGTCCTCAGCTCCGTCCGTGTCCGCCTCCGCGGCCGCCAACTGACCGAAAGGCAGCCGCACTCATGGCTACGACGACTCCCTCGCGCGGCCGCAGGCGCGCGCCCTCCCGCATGGAGCGGGCCGCCGGCAAGGCCGCGGCTCTGCAGAAGCCGCGCGTGATCCTCGCTCTGTTACTCCTGCTCGCGCTCACCAGCGTGATGCTGCTCGACGGTTATCTGCGCGCCGAGGTCGGTGGCGACCAGCGCGTACGCAGCGGGGCCGCCACCGACGACGTCCCGGACGAGGTCCTCGACGGCGGGCCGATCCTGACGTTCCGCGGTGGTCAGGCGCAGTCCAGGTCCGTGCCGGAGAAGACCATCGCGCTCACCTTCGACGACGGGCCCAACCCCACCTGGACACCGAAGATCCTCGAAGTCCTGGAAGAGAACGACGTCCCGGCCACCTTCTTCGTGGTCGGCTCGATGGTCTCGCGCAACCCGGACCTCGTGAAGGACCTGGTCGGCCAGGGCAACGAGATCGGCATCCACACCTTCACGCACATCGATCTCTCGTACCAGAGCGACGCCCGCGTCACGCGCGAGATGGAACAGACACAACTCGCGCTCGCGGGCGCGGCGGGCATCACGACCACGCTGTTCCGTGCCCCGTACTCCTCCCGGACGGATGCCATCGACAACTACAGCTGGCCCGTCTACAAGAAGCTCGGCGAGGAGGGCTACACCAGCGTCTTCGTCGACACCGACAGCGACGACTGGAAGCGGCCGGGTGTCTCGAAGATCATCAAGGGGGCCATGCCGTCGAAGAACAAGGGTGCGTCGGTGCTCTTCCACGACGCGGGCGGTGAGCGTTCGCAGACGGTGAAGGCGCTCGGGACGTACATCAAGAAGATGAAGGCGAAGGGGTACACCTTCACCACCATCAGCGGCGCCATCGGGCAGCAGGAGGCGGAACAGGGCGGCCAACAGCCAGGCCAGGAGCCCGACCAACAGCCCGACCAACAGCCCGACCAACAGCCCGACCAACAGTCCGGTCAACAGCCCGCCGGTCAACAGCCCGGCCAGGAACCCGGCGGCCCCGCCCAGCAGAACGGCGCCTCGAACCCCCAGGCCGCCCACCGCACGGCCACCGGCGCCACCCTCTACGAGGGCAAGGCCCTTGTCGCGGCCGTCGCCGTCGCCGAGTGGATCGTGCCAGGGCTCGCGACCGGGCTCGCCGTCGTCGGTGTCGCCGTCATGGGCCGGTTCGGGATGATGCTGATACTCGCCCGCAGCCACCACCGGCAGCGCAACAAACGCCGGTTCAGCTGGGGGCCGCCGGTCACTCGACCCGTGAGCGTGATCGTGCCCGCGTACAACGAGAAGGAGTGCATCGCCAACACGCTCAACTCCTTGGCGCGGAGCACCCATCCGATCGAGATCATCGTCGTCGACGACGGTTCGACGGACGGCACGTCGGAGATCGCGGCGTCGCTGGGCCTGCCGAACGTACGCGTCATCCGCCAGGAGAACGCGGGCAAACCGGCGGCGCTCAACAACGGTGTACGGCACGCGAGTTACGACATCGTGGTGATGATGGACGGTGACACGGTCTTCGAACCGGACACCGTCGGGCAGTTGGTGCAGCCCTTCGCCGACCCGGAGGTCGGTGCCGTCGCGGGCAACGCCAAGGTCGGCAACCGCGACACCGTCATCGGGGCGTGGCAGCACATCGAGTACGTGATGGGCTTCAACCTCGACCGCCGCATGTACGACCTGCTGCGCTGCATGCCGACGATCCCGGGTGCGATCGGCGCGTTCCGTCGCGAGGCCGTGCTCGCGGTGGGCGGTATGAGTGAGGACACGCTCGCCGAGGACACCGACATCACGATCGCCCTGCACCGCGAGGGCCGGCGGGTCGTCTACCAGGAGCACGCACGTGCCTGGACCGAGGCGCCCAGGTCGCTCAAGCAACTGTGGTCGCAGCGTTACCGCTGGTCGTACGGCACGATGCAGGCTCTGTGGAAGCACCGCAAGTCCCTGACGGACAAGGGGCCTTCGGGTCGCTTCGGCCGGGTCGGCATGCCGCTGGTGGTCGTCTTCCAGATCCTCACGCCCGTGTTCGCACCGCTGATCGACGTGTTCACCGTCTACGCGATGATCTTCGTCGACTTCAAGGCGTCACTGCTGGCGTGGCTGGCGGTCCTGGGCATCCAACTCGTCTGTGCCGCATACGCGTTCAGGCTGGACAAGGAGAAGTACCGCTACCTGCTGATGCTTCCGCTCCAGCAGCTCGCGTACCGCCAGATGATGTACCTCGTCCTGATCCACTCCTGCATCACCGCCCTGACGGGCGGCCGTCTGCGCTGGCAGAAGCTGAAGCGCACGGGCGAGGTCGGAACACCGGCGGGGGCGGGCTGATGGGCTCTCATCGCAGGGGAGCGGCTACCGCTGTGACCACGGTGGCAACCCCCGAGCCGAAGCCGAAGCCGAGTCCGAAGCCGGGTCCCGCGGGACGCGACCGCTACTTCGACGCCCTCCGGGCGATCGCCCTGGTCCGCGTCGTCGCGTACCACGCCTTCGGCTGGCCCTGGGCGGGCATGCTCTTCCCCTCCATGGGAATCATGTTCGCCCTGGCCGGCACCCTGACGGCGAAGTCCCTGGAGCGTCCCGGGGCGCGCAGGCCTGGGAGGTTCTCTGGTACCTGCGCACGTACTTGTGGTTCGTGCTGCTCTCGCCGCTGCTGCTGAGGGTGTTCCGGCTCGCGCCCGTGCCGGTCCTGCTGCTGTCCCTCGCCCCGATCGCGGTCCTCACCTTCCTCTGGGCACCGCCGGACGACCGGCTCGGCAGCGCCCTCACCG
>NZ_VBZC01000105.1:0-14708 GCF_005786655.1 Streptomyces montanus | reverse complement strand
CGGAGGCTGAAGCCGGGGCCGGTGGCCGTCGGCTCGCTCGCCGCGTTGGCGTACGGGGCGTGGTACGCGTTCACGCACCAGGCCGAGACCGGTTCGTACGATCTCGACGACATCCCGCTCGCGCAGGCCTTCTTCTCCGCCGGGTTCGTGACGCTGCTGATGTACGCGAAGGAGCACTTCTCGATCGACTTCGCGTGGCTGACCCGCCGCAAGCGGCTCGACCGGATCGTGACGGTGAGGCCGAGGCTGCTGCCGTAGGTGTGCGTGAGGCCGGCGAACGGGGCGCTGAAGGGGCGCGGGACGGCGGTCCGGGCTGCGGTCCGGGCAACGGTCCGCGCGGCGATCCGGGCCGCGCAGGCCGGGCGCCTCGGCTCTGCCCTCTCCTGCCTGCCACAATAGGACCGTGACCCGCGCCTCCCTGGACAAGCAGCCGCACGAAGTCGCCTCGATGTTCGACGACGTGGCGGAACGGTACGACGTGACGAATGACGTGCTGTCACTCGGTCAGGCCCGGCTGTGGCGCAAGGAGGTCGCGAAGGCGGTCGACGCGCGGCCCGCGCAGAAGGTCCTGGACCTGGCGGCCGGCACGGCGACGTCCTCGCTCCCCTTCGCGCGGACGGGAGCGTACGTCGTGCCGTGCGACTTCTCTCTCGGGATGCTCCAGGTCGGCAAGAAGCGCCACCCCTGGCTGCCGCTGACGGCGGGCGACGCGACGAAGCTCCCCTTCAAGGACGACACCTTCGACGCGGTGACGATCTCCTTCGGCCTGCGGAACGTGCAGGACACGGACGCCGCGCTGAGTGAGCTGTACCGGGTGACCAAGCCGGGCGGCCGCGTCGTGATCTGCGAGTTCTCGCACCCGACCTGGGCGCCCTTCCGGACCGTCTACACGGAGTACCTGATGCGCGCGCTCCCGCCGGTCGCGCGCGCCGTCTCGTCCAACCCCGACGCGTACGTCTACCTCGCCGAGTCCATCCGCGCCTGGCCCGACCAGCCCGCGCTGGCCGAGCGCCTGCGCAAGGCGGGCTGGTCGAAGGTCGCCTGGCGGAACCTCACGGGCGGGATCGTGACGCTGCACCGGGGCTTCAAGCAGAGCTGACCAAATTCACCCGAACGAGGGGTGCGTTGACGGGAACCGGTCAATGGGTAACCCGTGTCCGTTGATTACGTCTGATCACGGCACGAGTTCTCACCACGACGGAGCGTCCCGATGACGTCGCACTGCCCGCACTGCGGAGCTCCCACGCCCGACGAGGCCCGCTTCTGTATGCACTGCGGCCACGAACACGCCCCGGCTCCGTCGAGTCAGCCGACAACTCCGTCGACAACTCCGTCGAGTCAGCCGACAACTCCGCCGAGCCTGCCGACGATTCCGCCGGCGACTCCGTCGGACACGCCGCCGGCTGCGATGACTACGCCGGCTCCGGCTGTTCCGCCGGCGCCCGCCTACGCTCCCGGTGCCCCCTCGCCCCTCGGGGCCTTTCTCGGACGGGTCTTCCGTGGGGACTGGGGCGCAGCCTCGCAGGCCGCGGTATGGCCGGTCGGGTTCTTGGTTGTCGCTGCCCTGGGGCTGGCCCTTCCCTCGTACGGGCAGGAGCCCGGTGACGTCGTCATCGGGTTCACGGACCGGTTGCGGATCGCGCTCGCGTTGTTGCTCCAGGCGCTGGGCGGCGGCTTCGAGGTGGCGGGGGCCGGGGACCCGATGTTCGGGTCGGGTGGTAGTCCGGGGGAGGAGCTCGACGCTGTCGGCGCGTTGTCGGTGGTGCCGTTGACCGTCACGGGCCTGTGGATCGCCGCGCTCCTCATCGGCGTACGCATCCTGCGCAACCGTCTCGCCGCCCGCGCCGCGCGGGACACGACCGCGTTGAACGCGACCCCCCAGGGCACGACCCCCCAGGGCACGAACCCCCAGGGCGCGACAGCCGGGCTCGAGGCCGCCGTCCGCGTCGCGCTGCTGGTGACCGCGGCCGTGCTGGTGCTCGGACTGTTCGCGCAGCCGACGGTCGCCGGAACCGTCGAGGTCTCGTCGTCGCCGGTGCTCGCGGCGCTCGGCGCGCTGCTGCTGAGCCTCGCGGTGGGCGTCGGGGTGCTGCACCGCGACGACCTGGCCGAGTGGCTGGCCGTACGCCCGGTCGCGCGGGCCCTGTTCCGCGCGACCGGCACGGCCGTACGCGCCCTCGCGGTCGTGCTGGCCCTGTGCTCCCTCGTGGCGTTCGTCGTCCTCGCGCAGATCGACGGCCTCGACGACGCGCTGGACCTCGACGACGCCGGAGTCCCGGCACTGCTGCTCGCGCTGCTCCTCCTGCCGAACCTCGCCGTCACGGCAGCCGCCCTGGCCTGGGGCGCGCCCGTGGAGGCGGAGGTCGGCGGGAGCTCGACGTACGGCGGCGGCTACGAGCACGAGTCGTTCGGGTTCGCCGAACTCGGCGACGCGGCCGGCGCTTGGGCAGTCGTCGGCGCGATCGCGCTCGGGCTGGTCTGCGCGCTCACCGTGGGCATCATGGCCGCGCGCCGCTCCGCCGACCGCAGGGAGCAGATGCTGGCGGCGGGCGTGTTCTTCTCTCTGTTCCTGCTCCTCGCCGGTGTCGGCGGGATCGGCGCGGAGGGCTCCGGCGGCTCCTCGGACTTCGGCGCGAGTGGCGCGGGCACCTTCTCGGTGGGGCCGAGTGTGCCCGACGCGCTGCTGTTCGGGCTTCTGTGGATCTTCGCCGCCGCCTTCGTCGCGCCGTACGCGATGCAGATGTCCGGGGTGCGTACGGGGCTCATCGCGCCACCGATCCCGCCGATGCCGAGCGCTCCCGCCGGTCACGCGGAGGCTCCGGCCACCCCGCAGCCGCAGACTCCGGCGCAGCCACAGACTCCGCCGCAGCCGCAGCCGCAGCCGCAGCCGCAGTCTCAGGCCGAACAGCAGGATTCGCTGCCTCCGCGGCCCCAGGCGGAACCGCAGGCTCCGATGCCGCCGCAGCCACTGCAACCCGCGACCCCGCCGACACCGACGCCGACGCCGGCGCCGGCCTACGACCCCCACACCGTGCATCTCGGCCGACCGCACCCCGCCACCCCTGGCCCTGGCACAGTCCCCGGCCCTGTCCCCGGACCGAAACCCAACAGCCGCGCCCTCATCTGGGGCGTCACCCTCGCGGTGGCCGTTGTCGTCGGGGGAGGCGCGGCCGCCGGAGTCTTCGTCTGGCAGGACCGGAACGGCGGCGACACCTCGGACAAGGCCCGGACGAAGCCGACCGCCACCGCCACCGCCTCCGCGAAGCAGAAAGAGGCGGTCACCCCACCGGTCACCCCCTCGGGCGCGCCGACCGCATCCGCCGAGCCCACGCCGGAGTCCACGCCCGAGTCCCCGACCACGCCCGACTCGCCCGCCCCCGCAGCCCAGGTCCCCACCGGATACCACCGGTTGACCGACCCGCTGGGCTTCTCCTTCGCCGTCCCGGAGGTCTGGGCGCGCGAGGGCGTGGAGAACGGGACCCAGGTGACGTACGCGGGCTCGACCGGCCTGGAGCACATCCAGGTCGGCGTCATAGAGGGCGCCGGCTACACCTCGTACGACAACTTCCTGACCCTGGAGAAGACCGCCGAGCGGAAGAACGACAACTACCGGCGGATCAAGCTGGAACGGAACACCTTCCAGGAGCGCGACGGCGCGGTCTGGGAGTACACCTACACCGACGGGGCCGGGCGGACCGTCCACGCCAAGGACCAGGGCTACGTCGCCGCGAACGGCACCGAGTACGCCATCATGATCGTCGGCCACGACGACCTGTGGGAGAGCGGTCTGGCCGGCACCTACCAGGTCGCTCTGGACACCTGGCAGCTCACCTGAGGACCTGTCTCGAACGGGTCGCGCGGTTCGTCGAGTTCGCGGTACAGGCCGCCCGACGGCGGAAGCGGCAGCCGGGGCTCGCGCACCCCCGCGCCCCCACCGCCCTCTCCCTCGCCGAGGTCGAACCACACGGTGACGACCGCCCCGTGGGGCACTTCCGTGCCGGGCAGCGGGTACTGGCGTACGACGTAGTCGACGACGGTCAGATGGAAGTCTGGACGGTCGGGCGCGGCGAGCAGGATCCCGCGCGTCTCTGCTGTCTCGCGCGCGTCCACGGCCATCAGACCGACCAGCCTCGGCACGCGCACATCGGGCGTCTTGGGTGTTAGGCGCACAGACGTCACCCCCAGCGGTACCGGCAGGGTAAGCCCTGCCGGTACGCCGGGGAAGCCGTCGCCCGCGTCAGAGGTCGAGCCGGTAACAGTGCCCCGTCGCGGACGATCGCGGCGAGGTGAACCTCTCGGCGAGCGTCATGCCCAGCCTTCTGGTCACCGCGATGGATCTTTCGTTGCGGGAGTTGACCATCGCCACAACGCTTCTTACGCCTGTCTCGCGCACCCGGTCGAGCGTGGTGCGCGCGGCCGCCGTCACGTAGCCCTTGCCCCAGTGCGCCCGCCCGAGCCGCCAGCCGATCTCGATCTCGCCCTCGGGGCCCCAGGCGTGCGGCCACGGCTGGGCGCCCGTGAAGCCGATGACCTCGCCTGCCTCGTCGAGCATCGTCCAGAAGCAGAAGCCGAGTTCGGCGTCGTGCCGGCGCTGGCGCGCGGTCATCTCCTCGTAGACGGACAGCTCGGCCGACTTCCCGCCGTGGAACTCCATCACGTCCGGGTCGTCGAAGACCCGGTGCCAGGCGAAGGCGTCCTCGTCGGTGGGGACACGCAGCCGAACCACGGGGAGAGGTCGGTTCATGGGGCAGCCCTTCAGCAGGTTGATCAGTACCGCTGAATAGACTGCCCATGTCCAGTGCCCGTCGGCACGTTGATTTCGAGTCTTGGGGAGACCCCGCCGTGACCGAACCCCAGCCCCTCTCAGAAAACACCGCCGATGTGATCGTCGTCGGCGCCGGGCCAGCCGGTTCGACCACCGCGTACTACCTGGCGAAGGCGGGACTGGACGTCCTGCTGCTGGAGAAGACCGCGTTCCCGCGCGAGAAGGTCTGCGGCGACGGGCTGACGCCCCGCGCGACGAAACAGCTCGTGTCGATGGGCATCGACATCTCGGAGGAGGCGGGCTGGCTGCGGAACAAGGGCCTGCGCATCATCGGCGGCGGTGTCCGCCTCCAGCTGGACTGGCCGGATCTCGCCTCCTATCCCGACTACGGACTCGTACGGAAGCGGGACGACTTCGACGAGCAGCTGGCACACCAGGCGCAGAAGGCGGGCGCGCGGCTGTACGAGCGCTGCAATGTGGGCGCGCCGATCGTCGACGACCGTACGGGCCGCATCACGGGCGTGCGCGCGAAGCTCGGTGACACCGGGGAGAAGCGCGACGTCACCTTCCACGCCCCGCTGGTGGTCGCTGCCGACGGCAACTCGACCCGGCTGTCCCTGGCCATGGGCCTGCACCGCCGGGAGGACCGGCCGATGGGCGTCGCGGTGCGTACGTACTTCACGTCCCCGCGCCACGAGGACGACTACCTGGAGTCCTGGCTGGAGCTGTGGGACCGGCGCGGTCCGGGTGAGGACCGGCTGCTGCCCGGCTACGGCTGGATCTTCGGCATGGGTGACGGTACGAGCAATGTGGGCCTGGGCGTGCTGAACACCTCCGCCTCCTTCAAGGAGCTGGACTGGCGTGAGGTCCTCAAGGCCTGGTGCGCCTCGATGCCCGAGGACTGGGGCTACACCCCGGAGAACATGACGATCCCGATCCGCGGTGCCGCCCTCCCCATGGCCTTCAACCGCCAGCCCCACTACACGAAGGGCCTGCTGCTCGTCGGCGACGCGGGCGGCATGGTGAACCCCTTCAACGGCGAGGGCATCGCGTACGCCATGGAGTCCGGCCAGATCGCCGCGGACGTCATCGTCCAGGCCCATGCCCGCGCGACCCCCGCCCAGCGCGAACTCGCCCTCCGGCGTTACCCGAAGGTCCTCAAGGACACCTACGGCGGCTACTACACGCTCGGCCGCGCCTTCGTGAAGCTCATCGGCAACCCGCAGGTCATGAAGATCGCCACCCAGCGCGGACTCACCCATCCGCTGCTGATGAAGTTCACGCTGAAGATGCTCGCGAACCTCACCGACCCCACGGGTGGCGACGCGATGGACCGCATCATCAACGGGCTGAGCAAGGTGGCCCCGAAGGCGTAAGGAGCCCCCGAGAGCGCCCCTGAGCGCACGCCTGAGGGCCGCCTCCCCGCTGTTGGGGAGGCGGCCCTTCAGGAAGTGCGACCGGAGGTCAGAGCACGCGTACAGCGCCGCTCGCCGGGTAGCCCGACAGATCCTGGATGACGACACCCTTGGAGGGGTTCGCGGCGTCCAGGTACTGGCCGTTCCCGATGTAGACACCCGTGTGGTACGCCGAGCCCGCGCCACCCCAGTACAGGATGTCGCCGACCTGGATGTCGGACAGCGGGATCGGGGTGCCGGCCGTCGACTGGTCCTGGGAGACGCGGGGCAGATCCACGCCCACCTGCTTGAACGCGGCCTGGACCAGGCTGGAGCAGTCCCAGGCGTTGGGGCCGGTGGCGCCCATGACGTACGCGTCGCCGACCTGCGCCCTGAGGAAGCTGATCACGGTGCCGACGTTGCCGCTCGCAGGGGCGGGGACGTCGCTGCTCGCGGAGGCGGTGAGGGTGGTGCGCTCGGTGGAGCGAGAGGCGGCGCGCTCGGCGGCGGCCTTGCGCTCGGCCTCGGCCTTCTTCTTGGCCGCTGCCTTCTTCGCCTCGGCGAGGTCGGCCTTGGCCTCCTTGGCGGCCTTGGCGGCTGCCGCGTCGCGCTCGGCCAGCAGCTCGTAGTCGGCCGCGGCCTGCTGGGTCGCGGCTGCGGACTCGGCGACCTGCGAGGAGAGGTCAGCCGTGAGCGTGGGCAGCTCGATGGTCTGTGTTACCGGCTCGGAGGCGGCGTTCGCCGAGCTGGACGCACCGGCCACTGCCAGGGTGCTGAGGACGCCACCGGCAACTCCGGCGCGCATCGCGAGCGTGGAGCTGCTGCTGCGCCGGGGCTTCCGGTGGCTGGGTTTGTGAGCGGTGTGGGACATGAGTCCAACCGGTATCAGGGGCTCCTCCATATCTTCAAGAAACGTGGGGTGCGCCACAGTTGTTCAATCGACCGCCGAAAACCCGGGCGTGTCGTTCCTTATTGACGCCGTAACGGGCATTGCGGACACGGCTCATCAGGCCTGTGGTCAAGGTGTTTTCGCAATAGGTCCGAATTGCCCGCCGCTTACCACTTGTTGAAGCGGTTGGCCAAGCCCCGTTTATCTGCCCACCTGTGAATGTGACGCAGGTCACGGAACGGTCTCCATAACGGCCACGTCACGCGCGTGAGTCGGATGCGGGTCGGATGTGCGTCGAAACGGTGGCCGAGCGGGTGGCGCGCTCGCGCCTTCGCCCCCTATGTCCCGGTCTGATGCGGCTTGGTGGTGCGCGGCCATTCACTCGCGCTCGTGAACGGATGCACGCGGTCCCTTCTGTCCACACCCGAGGCCTCAACTCCCCCCGAGGTGTGAACGAGTTCCTCTATCAAGCACCTGCGTCCAGCACCAATTTGCTTGGCGCCGCCGCCTCTTGATAATGCTCCACGCCCTGGACCAGCGACGACGAGCGAAAATGTCACCTCTGGTGATCACTTGGACGCTTCCTGTGCGAAGATCACCGCTCATCTGACTTCATGATCCTTTGCCAGGTGGTGGAGATCACAAAGTCGTTGTCGTACCCCGTGTCGCAGATCACAGACCGGCGGGCATAAGATGCGTGGCAGTTGGGCTTGTGACCTGCTTCACATGTTAGCGATCTTCGTGGAGCCGCACGGGGCTTGTGAGCTTCGTGAGACCGACGGAGCGCGTGAGCTTCGCGGGGCAGGCGGGGCCCGGCGCAACCGCCAGCAGTCAGTGCCGACTGAAGGGAGCGAGGAGCGGTGAACGCGTATGCGCCCATCCTCGTACTGGGAGCCCTCGGGGCAGGCTTTGCGATCTTCTCCGTGGTCATGGCCACGCTTATCGGTCCAAAGCGGTACAACCGGGCCAAGCTCGAGGCCTACGAGTGCGGGATCGAGCCGACGCCCACGCCGGCCGGCGGTGGGCGGTTCCCCATCAAGTACTACCTGACGGCGATGCTCTTCATCGTCTTCGACATCGAGATCGTCTTCCTCTATCCCTGGGCCGTCACCTTCGACGCCCTTGGGGTATTCGGGCTCGTGGAGATGCTGCTCTTCGTGCTCACCGTCTTCGTCGCGTACGCGTACGTATGGCGGCGCGGCGGCCTGGAATGGGACTGAACCCCGGATAGGGGACAGAGGAGCCACTGAGCATGGGACTCGAAGAAAAGCTGCCGAGCGGTTTCCTGCTGACCACCGTCGAGCAGGCCGCGGGGTGGGTGCGTAAATCGTCCGTATTTCCCGCCACCTTCGGCCTCGCCTGCTGCGCCATCGAAATGATGACGACCGGCGCGGGCCGCTACGACCTGGCGCGCTTCGGCATGGAGGTCTTCCGCGGATCGCCGCGCCAGGCCGACCTGATGATCGTCGCCGGTCGTGTCAGTCAGAAGATGGCGCCGGTCCTGAGGCAGGTCTACGACCAGATGCCGAACCCCAAGTGGGTGATCTCCATGGGGGTCTGCGCATCGTCGGGCGGGATGTTCAACAACTACGCCATCGTGCAGGGCGTCGACCACATCGTCCCTGTCGATATCTATTTGCCCGGCTGTCCGCCGCGGCCCGAAATGCTGATGGACGCCATTCTCAAGCTCCACCAGAAGATCCTGACCTCGAAGCTCGGCGTGAACGCCGAGGAGGCGGCCCGCGAGGCGGAGGAGGCGGCGCTCAAGGCGCTCCCCACCATCGAGATGAAGGGCCTGCTGCGGTGAGCGACGGACACGACAAAGTCACGAACGGGGCCAACCCCGAGAAGGACCTGAGCGCCTCCAACCTCCCCGGGCGGCGAGGCGACCAGGGCGAGGAGATCCGCGTCCAGCGCGGCATGTTCGGCGCCAACAACGGCGGCGACACCTCCGGCTACGGCGGCCTGGTCCGCTCCATCCGGCTGCCCGGACCCGCCACGCGTCCGTACGGCGGCTGGTTCGACGAGGTGGCCGACGAGCTGGAGGGCGCCCTGGAGGAACAGGGCCTCGTCCCCGAGAACGTGATCGACAGGACGGTCGTCGACCGCGACGAGATCACCTTCCACATCGAGCGTGAGTACCTGCTCCCGGTCGCGCAGATCCTGCGCGACGACCCGGCGCTCCGCTTCGAGCTGTGCACGGGGGTGAGTGGCGTCCACTACCCCGGCGACAAGGGCCGCGAGCTGCACGCCGTCTACCACCTGCGCTCGATCACCCACAACCGGCTGATCCGCCTGGAAGTCAGCGCCCCGGACCGCGAGCCGCACATCCCGTCCCTGGTCTCCGTCTATCCGACGAACGACTGGCACGAGCGCGAGACGTACGACTTCTTCGGCATCGTCTTCGACGGTCACCCGGCCCTGACGCGGATCATGATGCCGGACGACTGGCAGGGCTTTCCGCAGCGCAAGGACTACCCCCTCGGCGGCATCCCCGTCGAGTACAAGGGCGCCCAGATCCCGGCTCCGGACCAGCGGAGGTCGTACTCGTGAGCACGCAGTCAGCATCCGCACGTGAGACCACCGAAGGCACCGTCTACACGGTCACCGGTGGCGACTGGGACGAGGTCGTCGAGACCGCGGCCCGGGCCGACGACGAACGCATCGTCGTCAACATGGGCCCGCAGCACCCGTCCACGCACGGTGTGCTCCGGCTGATCCTGGAGATCGAGGGAGAGACGGTCACCGAGGCCCGCTGCGGCATCGGCTATCTGCACACCGGCATCGAGAAGAACCTCGAGTTCCGTACGTGGACACAGGGCACGACCTTCGTGACGCGCATGGACTACCTCACGTCGTTCTTCAACGAGACCGCGTACTGCCTCGCCGTCGAGAAGCTCCTCGGCATCGAGGACCAGATCCCCGACCGGGCCACCATCATCCGCGTGCTCCTGATGGAGCTGAACCGTCTCTCCTCGCACCTCGTGTGCATCGCCACCGGAGGCATGGAACTCGGCGCCACCACGATCATGATCTACGGCTTCCGTGATCGTGAACTCGTTCTCGACATCTACGAGCTGATCACCGGCCTGCGCATGAACCACGCGTACATCAGGCCCGGCGGCCTCGCCCAGGACCTGCCTCCGGGCGCGGTGGACCAGATCCGCGAGTTCGTGAAGAAGATGCAGAAGAACCTTCCCGAGTACGACAAGCTCGCCACCGGGAACCCCGTCTTCAAGGCCCGCATGCAGGACATCGGCTACCTCGACCTGGCCGGCTGCATGTCCCTCGGCGCCACCGGCCCGATCCTCCGCTCGGCCGGCCTGCCCCACGACCTGCGCAAGGCGCAGCCGTACTGCGGCTACGAGACGTACGACTTCGACGTCCCGACCGCCGACAGTTGCGACGCGTACGGGCGCTTCCTGATCCGCCTGGAGGAGATGCGCCAGTCGCTGCGGATCGTCGAGCAGTGCCTGGACCGGCTGGAGCCCGGGCCGGTCATGGTCGCCGACAAGAAGATCGCCTGGCCGGCGCAGCTCGCCCTGGGCCCGGACGGGCTCGGCAATTCGCTCGACCACATCAAGAAGATCATGGGCACCTCCATGGAGGCCCTGATCCACCACTTCAAGCTGGTGACCGAGGGCTTCCGGGTCCCGCCCGGCCAGGCGTACGCCGCCGTCGAGTCGCCCAAGGGCGAGCTCGCGGCGCACGCCGTGTCCGACGGCGGCACCCGCCCCTACCGGGTCCACTTCCGGGACCCGTCCTTCACCAATCTGCAGGCCATGGCGGCGATGTGCGAGGGCGGCCAGGTCGCCGACGTCATCGTCGCCGTCGCGTCCATCGACCCCGTGATGGGAGGCGTCGACCGGTGACCACCACTCCTTCCGGGCAGGGCGTCGGCCTGGGCATGCCCCAACTGCCCGCGCCCGACTACCCGGACGACGTTCGAGCCCGGCTCGAGACGGACGCGCGCGAGGTCATCGCCCGCTACCCGGACTCCCGGTCCGCCCTCCTTCCGCTGCTGCACCTCGTGCAGTCGGAGGAGGGCCATGTCACGCGCACCGGCATGCGGTTCTGTGCAGAGATGCTGGACCTGACCACGGCCGAGGTCACCGCGGTCGCCACCTTCTACACCATGTACCGGCGCAAGCCGTCCGGTGACTACCAGGTGGGCGTCTGCACCAACACGCTGTGCGCGGTCATGGGCGGTGACGCGATCTTCGAGGCCCTCCAGGACCACCTCGGTGTCGGCAACGGCGAGACCACCGGCGACGGCAAGGTCACCCTGGAGCACATCGAGTGCAACGCGGCCTGCGACTTCGCACCGGTCGTGATGGTCAACTGGGAGTTCTTCGACAACCAGACCGTGGAATCCGCGAAGCGCCTCGTGGACGACCTGCGCGAGGGAGCCCAGGTCGCACCGACACGCGGCGCCCCCCTGTGCACGTTCAAGGAGACCGCGCGGGTCCTGGCCGGCTTCCCCGACGAGCGCGCCGGAGCCGTGGAGGCGGGCGGCAGCGCGGGCCCGGCCTCACTGACCGGCCTCCGGCTGGCCAAGGGAGAGACAGGTCCCGCGCGCGTGGTGCACCCGCGGGGTTCGGGCGGTCCGCAGGATCAGCAGCCCGCCGAGCACCTCAGCTCGCACGACGCGCCGCAGCAGACTTCGGCCTCCGACCCCTCCCACCCGGCGGGCCCGGTCACCGAGGAGGGGGAGTGATGACCTTGGCAGCCGAGATCAACAACGAGACCAGCCCCGAGAAGCTGCTGGCTCCGGTCCTGTCCGCCTTCTGGGACGAGGACAAGTCCTGGACGCTTGACGTCTACCGGCGGCACGACGGGTACGAGGGCCTGCGCAAGGCCCTCGCCATGTCGCCGGACGACCTCATCGCGTATGTGAAGGACTCCGGTCTGCGCGGACGCGGCGGCGCGGGATTCCCCACGGGCATGAAGTGGCAGTTCATCCCGCAGGGCGACGGCAAGCCGCACTATCTGGTGGTCAACGCCGACGAGTCGGAGCCGGGCACCTGCAAGGACATCCCGCTCCTCTTCGCGAACCCGCACAGCCTCATCGAGGGCATCGTGATCGCCTGCTACGCGATCCGGTCGTCGCATGCCTTCATCTATCTGCGCGGTGAAGTGGTCCCCGTACTGAGGCGGCTGCACGAGGCGGTCCGGGAGGCGTACGCCGCCGGCTACCTCGGCGAGAACATCCTCGGCAGCGGACTCGACCTCCAGATCACCGTGCACGCGGGCGCGGGCGCGTACATCTGCGGTGAGGAGACCGCGCTGCTCGACTCGCTCGAGGGCCGCCGTGGCCAGCCGCGACTCCGTCCCCCCTTCCCTGCCGTCGCGGGCCTTTACGCGTGCCCCACTGTGGTGAACAACGTGGAGTCGATCGCGTCGGTTCCCGCGATTCTGCACAAGGGCAAGGAATGGTTCAGGTCGATGGGCAGCGAGAAGTCCCCGGGCTTCACGCTCTACTCGCTCAGCGGCCACGTCGCCAGTCCCGGCCAGTACGAGGCCCCGCTCGGCATCACACTGCGCCAGCTCCTCGACATGAGCGGCGGAATGCGGCCCGGGCACCGGCTCAAGTTCTGGACTCCGGGCGGCTCCTCGACCCCGATGTTCACCGACGAGCACCTCGATGTCCCGCTGGACTACGAGGGCGTCGGCGCCGCGGGCTCCATGCTCGGCACCAAGGCGCTGCAGTGCTTCGACGAGACGACCTGTGTCGTCCGGGCGGTCACACGGTGGACCGAGTTCTACGCCCACGAATCCTGCGGCAAGTGCACGCCCTGCCGCGAAGGAACGTACTGGCTCGTGCAGTTGCTGCGCGACATCGAGGCCGGCAAGGGCCTCATGTCCGACCTCGACAAGCTGAACGACATCGCCGACAACATCAACGGCAAGTCCTTCTGCGCCCTCGGCGACGGCGCCGCCTCGCCGATCTTCTCCTCGCTCAAGTACTTCCGTGAGGAGTACGAGGACCACATCACGGGCCGGGGCTGCCCCTTCGACCCGGCCAAGTCCACGGCCTGGGCCGACCGCACGGAGGTGAACGCATGACTGTGACCACCAGCGCTCCCTCCGGAGGGGGAGAGGCGGCAGTTCCGCCGGAGGACCTCGTCACGCTGACGATCGACGGCATCGAGATCAGCGTGCCCAAGGGCACCCTGGTCATCCGCGCCGCCGAGCAACTCGGCATCGAGATCCCCCGGTTCTGCGACCACCCCCTCCTCGCCCCGGCCGGCGCCTGCCGCCAGTGCATCGTCGAGGTCGAGGGCCAGCGCAAGCCCATGGCCTCCTGCACGATCACCTGTACGGACGGGATGGTGGTGAAGACCCACCTCACCTCGCCCGCTGCCGAGAAGGCCCAGAAGGGTGTGATGGAGCTACTGCTCATCAACCACCCGCTGGACTGCCCGGTCTGCGACAAGGGCGGCGAGTGCCCCCTGCAGAACCAGGCCATGTCGCACGGCCACGCCGAGTCCCGCTTCGAGGGCAAGAAGCGCACGTTCGAGAAGCCGGTTCCGATCTCCGCCCAGGTACTGCTCGACCGGGAGCGGTGCGTGCTGTGCGCCCGGTGCACCCGGTTCAGCAACCAGGTCGCGGGCGACCCGATGATCGAGCTGCTCGAGCGGGGCGCGCTCCAGCAGGTCGGCACCGGTGAGGGTGACCCCTTCGAGTCGTACTTCTCCGGGAACACCATCCAGATCTGCCCGGTCGGCGCGCTGACGTCGGCGGCGTACCGCTTCCGCTCGCGTCCCTTCGACCTCGTCTCCTCGCCTTCGGTGTGCGAACACTGCTCCGGCGGCTGCGCGACCCGTACCGACCACCGGCGCGGCAAGGTCATGCGGCGGCTCGCGGCGAACGACCCCGAGGTCAACGAGGAGTGGATGTGCGACAAGGGGCGGTTCGGCTTCCGGTACGCGCAGCAGCGGGACCGGCTGACGACCCCTCTCGTACGGGGCGCATCCGGTGAGCTGGAGCCCGCCTCGTGGCCCGAAGCCCTCGCGGCGGCAGCCGAGGGGCTCACGGCGGCCCGCTCCAGGACCGGCGTCCTGACCGGCGGCCGGCTCACCGTCGAAGACGCCTACGCCTACAGCAAGTTCGCGCGGGTGGCCCTCGACACGAACGACATCGACTTCCGCGCGCGCGTGCACAGCAGCGAGGAGGCCGACTTCCTGGCCGCCCGGGTCGCCGGACGCGGACGGGACCTCGACGGTACGGGCATCACGTACACCTCCCTGGAGAAGGCGCCCGCCGTCCTGCTCGTCGGCATCGAGTCCGAGGAGGAGGCGCCCGGCGTCTTCCTGCGGCTGCGCAAGGCCTGGCGCGGGCACGGCCAGAAGACGTTCTCGCTCGCCACGCACGCGACCCGCGGCCTGGAGAAGGCGGGCGGCACGCTGCTGCCCGCCGCGCCGGGCACCGAGACCGAGTGGCTGGACGCGCTCGCGTCCGGGGTCGGTCTGGACGGCCAGGGCGCGACGGCATCCGAGGCGCTGCGCGCCGAAGGCGCCGTGATCGTCGTCGGTGAGCGGCTGGCCGCCGTCGCCGGCGGGCTCACCGCCGTCGCACGGGCCGCGACCGCGACGGGCGCCCACCTGGTGTGGATCCCGCGCCGGGCGGGGGAGCGCGGCGCCATCGAGGCGGGCGCGCT
>NZ_VBZC01000104.1:7863-21022 GCF_005786655.1 Streptomyces montanus | reverse complement strand
GCCTGAAGGCGGTTACGGACCTTGCCGTCCTGCATGTCCACGAAATCGTGCTGGTAGCGCAGCGGGATGAACACCTGGAAGCCACCGGTCTCGTCCTGCAGCTCACGCAGCCGCAGGACGTGGTCGACGCGGTGGCGGGGTTCCTCGATGTGGCCGTAGAGCATCGTGCACGGGGTCTTCAGACCCTTCGCGTGCGCGAGACGGTGGATACGCGACCAGTCCTCCCAGTGGGTGCGGTGGTCGACGATGTGCTGCCGCACCTCCCAGTCGAAGATCTCCGCACCGCCACCGGTCAGCGATTCCAGACCCGCCTCGATCAGCTCGTCCAGAATCTCCGACGCCGACAGGCCCGAGATCGTCTCGAAGTGGTGGATCTCGGTGGCCGTGAAAGCCTTCAGCGAGACGTTCGGCAGCGCCTTCTTCAGCTCGGAGAGCGACCGCGGGTAGTAGCGCCACGGCAGCGTCGGGTGCAGGCCGTTGACGATGTGCAGCTCGGTGAGGTTCTCGTTCTCCATCGCCTTGGCCAGGCGGACGGCCTCCTCGATGCGCATCGTGTACGCGTCCTTCTCGCCCGGCTTCCGCTGGAACGAGCAGTACGCACACGACGCCGTGCACACATTCGTCATGTTGAGGTGGCGATTGACGTTGAAGTGCACGACGTCGCCGTTCTTGCGCGTGCGCACATGATGCGCCAGACCACCTAGCCACGCCAGGTCGTCCGACTCGTACAGGGCGAGGCCGTCCTCGCGGGACAGCCGCTCGCCGGCGAGGACCTTGTCCTCCAGCTCGCGCTTGAGCCCAGCGTCCATTACCGGGAACCTCCTCGGTCGGTGCCTGACGGCACACCTGGTGAGTGTGAGCACGCCTCCGGGGACGTGGCTCGTCTGTCGGCCTTGTTCGGGACCCGGCGGCACCCCGGACCGTCCGGGCTGCCGCACGAGGTCATGGAGAACCGGCCACGTGTGCCGCGCAGGAGCGGGGCCGGACGGGTCGGTCCGACAACCGGCGCGCTCCGGAAGCCGACCCGGCGCATGCCGCGGACCGGCACCCGCTGACGCCCCTCCATGCTGGCCGATGTCTGTCTGGGGAAAACCCCACACCCGGAGCGGGTTCGCTGGAACGGGGCGACCCTGCCCCGCAATTGACCCGCGCCGGTCGAGGAGCCCGCATCGGGCGGCGCGGGCGCGAAGACCCGCACGCGGCGACAAGAGAAGACCCGCACGCGGCGACAAGAGAGGCCAACGACCGCATGACTGAAATGGCCACAACACACGAACGACTGACCCTGGCACACTCGCCGTGCCCCAACGACACCTTCGTCTTCCACGCCTGGACGCACGGCCTGCTACCAGGAGCACCCGAGACGGACGTCACCCTGGCCGACATCGACATCACGAACAGCGTGGCCGAGGAGGCGTCCCTGGACGTGCTCAAGGTCTCGTACGGTGTGCTGCCGTACATCCTCGACGACTACGCGCTGCTGCCGACCGGTGGTGCGCTCGGCCGTGGCTGCGGCCCGCTCGTCCTGCTCAAGGAACCGGGTGCACCCGCCGACCTGTCCGGCGCCCGGGTCGCCGTGCCCAGCACCCGATCCACGGCCTATCTGCTGTTCCGGCTGTGGGCCGCGCACGCCGTCCCCGACGGCGTCGGGGAGATCGTCGTCCTGCCCTTCCACGACATCATGCCCTCGGTCCGCGACGGCCGCGTCGACGCGGGGCTCGTCATCCACGAGGCCCGCTTCACCTATCAGCGGTACGGCCTGCACTGCCTCGCCGACATGGGGGAGGAGTGGGAGAAACGGACCGGCCTGCCCATACCCCTCGGCGCGATCGTCGCCCGGCGTGCCCTCGGCGAGCGCCGGATCGCGGAGGTGACCGAGGCCATCCGCTCCTCCGTGCGCTTCGCGTGGGACGCGCCCGACGCGTCCCGGGACTACGTCACCGAGCACGCGCAGGAGATGGCGCCGGCGGTCATCGGCCAGCACATCGACCTGTACGTGAACTCGTTCACCGCCGGCCTGGGGGAGGAGGGCTACGCGGCGGTGACAGAACTCCTCGAACGCGCCGCGGGTGAGGGGCTCCTGCCTCCGGTGACTCAGGGAGCCCTTCGTCTGTGAGTCTCTGCCTTCTGTGAGTCACAGCAGCCAGGGGCTCTGCCCCTCTGTGAGTCTCTGCCGTCCGTGAGTCTCTGCCTCGGGATGGGAGCGGCCAATGTTAGTGGTTCTCTTAGAGCCGGTCGGCGCAGGTCACCGCCCTCCGAGGGCGTCCGCATAATCGAGCGCAGGGTGGCGCCGCGAACGGCGGCCGGATCAGTCCCCTCCCCCCCCCGCTGATCCGGACTTCGCCGACCGGCGCCGCCTGTGTCTGACGGGCCGTCACCCACCCCTCGTTGTCGGCGAGGTCCCGAGCCTTTCGTTGGACGAGACCTTGCGCCAGCTGTTGAAGGGAACCGATCTGTGAGCGAGGCCAGGCTTGACGACTTCCTGCGGCGCGTGACGGCGGACCTGAAACGCACCCGCAGCCGCTTGCGCCAGATCGAGTCGAAGGCCGTCGAACCCATCGCCATCGTCGGCATGGCCTGCCGCTACCCCGGCGGGGCCCGCACGCCCGAGGACCTGTGGCAGCTCGTCGACTCCGGCTCGGAAGGCATCACCGGCTTCCCCGACAACCGAGGCTGGGACCTCGACGGACTCTACGACCCCGATCCGGGCCGCCCCGGCACCTGCTACACCCGCGAGGGCGGCTTCCTGCACGACGCCGCCGACTTCGACGCGGACTTCTTCGGCATGTCGCCCCGGGAGGCACTCGCCACCGACCCCCAGCAGCGGCTGCTGCTCGAGGCCGCCTGGGAGGCCATGGAGCGTGCCGGGCTGCGCCCTGCCCAACTGAAGGGCAGCGCGACCGGCGTCTTCGCGGGCGTGATGTACAACGACTACGCCACGCGGTTCACCCAGCCGCCCGCTGGACTCGACGGCTACCTGGGCAACGGCAGCGCGGCCAGCATCGCCTCCGGACGCATCTCCTACACGTTCGGGCTGGAAGGCCCCGCGGTCACCGTGGACACGGCCTGTTCCTCGTCCCTGGTCGCGCTTCACCTGGCCGTCCAGGCGCTGCGGGGCGACGAGTGCGACCTCGCGCTGGCGGGCGGCGTCGCCGTCATGTCCACACCGGTGACCTTCCTCGAGTTCAGCCGCCAGCGCGGACTCTCCGCCGACGGCCGGTGCAAGTCCTTCGCGGACGCGGCGGACGGCACCGGCTGGAGCGAAGGCGTCGGCATGCTCCTGCTGGAACGCCTCTCGGACGCCCGGCGCAACGGCCATGAGGTCCTCGCCGTGGTCCGTGGATCGGCCGTCAACCAGGACGGCGCGAGCAGCGGACTCACCGCGCCCAACGGGCCGGCGCAGCAACGCGTCATCCGCGCCGCCCTCGCGGCAGCCGGCCTCTCCCCGGCGGACGTGGACACGGTCGAGGCGCACGGCACCGGCACCACCCTCGGCGACCCCATCGAGGCGCAGGCGCTGCTGGCGACGTACGGCCAGGACCGGCCAGGGGACCGACCGTTGTGGCTCGGCTCGCTCAAGTCCAACATCGGGCACACCCAGGCCGCCGCCGGCGTCGGCGGCGTCATCAAAATGGTGCAGGCCATGCGCCACCAGAGGCTGCCGCGCACCCTGCACGTCGACGCCCCTTCCACCACCGTCGACTGGACGGAGGGCAACGTTCGTCTGCTCACCGAGCCGGTCGAGTGGCAGGACCCCGGCCGCCCGCGCCGCGCGGGTGTGTCGGCTTTCGGCGTGAGCGGTACCAACGCCCACGTCATCATCGAACAAGCGCCGCCGGTACCGGCCGAGGCCGAGGAAGCGGCTGCCGAGCGAGTATCGGCCGAGGGAGCTTCGGACGCCCCGTTGCTGCCTGTCCTGCCGTGGCTGCTGACCGCGCGGGGCCCGGAGGCGCTGTCGGAGCAGGCCCGGAAACTCTTGCTGCACCTGTCAGCCCATGGGGTGGAGGACGACCACGCGGTGGCCCGGTCCCTGGCCACCACTCGCTCGGTGTTCGAGCACCGTGCGGTGGTGCTGGGCGCGGACCGGCAGGCGCTGGTGGCCGGTCTGGAGGCGCTGGCGTCCGGCGAGTCGGCGGCCGGTCTGGTCAGCGGCTCTGCGCGGAGCGGTGGCAAGACGGCGTTCCTGTTCTCAGGGCAGGGGGCTCAACGCCTTGGTATGGGGCGTGAGTTGTACGAGGCGTTCCCGGTTTTCGCTGACGCGTTCGATGCCGTCTGTGTCCATGTGGGTGGGCTGCGGGACGTGGTCTTCGGTGCGGATGCGGAGGTGTTGGGTCGTACGGAGTGGGCGCAGCCTGCGTTGTTCGCGGTGGAGGTGGCGCTGTTCCGGCTGCTGGAGTCGTGGGGGGTACGGCCGGACTTCGTGGTGGGGCATTCCATCGGCGAACTGGCGGCCGCTCATGTGGCGGGTGTGTTCTCGCTGGAGGATGCCTGCGTTCTGGTTGGGGCGCGGGGCCGGTTGATGCAGCGACTGCCTGATGGCGGGGCGATGTTCGCGGTGGAGGCGTCTGAGGACGAGGTCGGGGCGCTGCTGGAGGGCCGGGGGGCCGAGGTGTCGGTCGCGGCGGTCAACGGTCCGCGGTCGGTGGTGATTTCTGGTGTGGACGCGGTGGTGGCGGAGGTTGCGAAGGAGTGCGCGGAGCGGGGGCGTCGTACGTCGCGTCTGCGGGTGAGTCATGCGTTCCACTCGCCGTTGATGGAGCCGATGCTGGAGGAGTTCCGGGCGGTCGCCGAGGGTGTCACGTACCAGTCGCCGCGGTTGGCGTTGGTGTCGAACGTGACTGGTCAGGCCGCTGGCGTGGGGGAGTTGGAGTCGGCGGAGTACTGGGTGCGGCATGTGCGTCAGGCGGTCCGGTTCGCCGACGGGGTGGCGTGGCTGGCGGAACACGGGGTGACCCGGTTCGTGGAGCTGGGTCCGGATGCCACGTTGACCGCCATGGCGCAGACGTGTGTGCCGGACGGCGACGACCGCGTCTTCGTCCCCGCCCTGCGCAAGGACCGCGACGAGCCGACGGCCCTGCTCACCGCCGTCAGCCGACTGCACACACACGGTGCTGCCGTGGACTGGCCGACCGTCATCCCCGGCGACCGGCCGGCCGTCGACCTGCCGACGTACGCGTTCCAGCGGCGCCGCTATTGGCTCGACCCGGACCAGAGCGGCCCCACACGCACCACCGGCCACCCGCTGCTGAGCGCGGCCATCACCCTGGCAGAGTCGTCCGCCGTCGTGTCGACCGGCCGCCTCTCGCGCAGTACGCACGCCTGGCTCGCCGACCACACGGCCTTCGGCACCGCCGTGGTGCCCTCCGGCGCTTTCGCCGACCTCGCCCTGCACGCCGGTCGGCACATGGGCGTTCACCACGTCGCCGAACTCACCGTCGAGCGACCGCTGTCCTTCCCCGAGAACGCGGCCGTCGAGCTCCAGACCGTGGTGGAGCCTGAGGGTGAGGACGGCCGGTGGTCCTTCACCGTCCACTCCCGCCCGGCCGAGGCAGGGGAAGAGGACCAGGACCAGGATCACCCCTGGACCCGGCACGCACGGGGTCTCCTCACGGACGCCACGGCACGGAGTGACGCCGAGCCCGGTACGAATCTCGGCGCCTGGCCCCCGCCGGGCGCGGCCCCCGTCGCGGTGGACGAGATGTACCGGACCCTGGAGGGCCAGGGCGTCGCCCCCGGCGAGGCGTTCCGCTGCCTGACAGCTGTCTGGCGACGCGGTGACGAACTGTTCGCCGAGGCCGTGCTGCCCGAGGCGCAGCGCGTCGACGCCGCCCGGTTCACCGTGCATCCTGCCCTGCTCGAAGCGGGCCTGCTGGCCCTGCCCGCGCTGGGTCACGCAGCTCCCCACGTATCCCTCTGGTCGGGCCTGACCCTGCGCGCGGTCGCCGCCGAGTCCGTACGGATACGGGTGGCGCCGAACCCGGACGGTGACGGTGCGCTGACACTGGAGCTGGCGGACGAGACGGGCGCCTCCGTCCTGACGGCCGAGGCGGTGACCGTGCGGCCGCTCTCCGAGACCGACCTCCCGGCCGCCGCGCACGCGGACGCGGGCGCGGACGGAGACGACCTTTTCACCGTGGAGTGGATCCGCCCCAAGGGGCCGGTCCAGAACGCCCCGGCGGACGTCGCCGTGTACGGCGGACTCGACGACCTGCTGGCCGCTGTCGAAGACGGTGCTCCGGTCCCCGAGCTCGTCGCCGTGCCCTGGCGCACGACCCCTGCTCCGGGTGACGGCACCGCACTGGCCGCAGCTGTCCACGAGGCCGCCGCGCAGGCACTGGAACTCCTGCACAGGTGGCTCGCGGACGAGCGCTTCGCCGGCTCCCGCCTGGCTCTCGTCACCTCGGGTGCGGTTGCCGCGCTGCCCGACGAGACGGTGCGGGACCTGCCGGCGGCCTCCGTTCGCGGACTCGTACGGTCCGCACAGTCCGAGAACCCCGGGCGTTTCCTGCTGCTGGACAAGGGCACGGGCACGGATGCGGACGACCTCACCGCCGAGGAGATCGCCGAGGCACTGCGGTACGACGAGCCCGAGAGCGCCCTGCGGGACGGCCTTGTACTGGTACCCCGACTCGGCCACTCCCGGAGCCGGTCCGAGCCGCACGGCCCGATTCCGTCCTTCGACCCGGAACGGACCGTCCTCGTCACCGGTGGAACCGGCACCGTGGGCGCCGCCGTCGTCCGGCACCTGGTCACCGAGCACGGCGTACGCCACCTGCTGCTGGCCGGACGCCGAGGCGCCGACGCGCCCGGCGCGACGGAACTCATCCGCACCGTCGAGGACTTGGGGGCGCGGGTCACCGTGGCCGCCTGTGACGTGGCCGACCGCGACGCACTGGCCGACCTGCTGGCCACCGTCCCGCCGGACCACCCACTGGGCGCGGTCGTGCATGCGGCAGGCGTGATCGACGACGGCGTGATCACATCGCTCACACCGGAGCGCCTCGCCGCCGTCCTCCGGCCGAAGGCGGACGCCGCCGTCAACCTGCACGAGCTCACCCGGGACCTCGGACTGTCGGCGTTCGTCCTGTTCTCCTCTGCCGCCGCCACCTTCGGCGGTCCCGGCCAGGGCAACTACGCGGCCGCCAACGCCTTCCTCGACGCGTTCGCCCTTCACCTCAGGTCCGCCGGCCGGCCCGCCGTCGCCATCGGCTGGGGACTGTGGGAAGAGGACAGCGCGATGACGGGAGGACTGGGCAGTCCGCACCGCGGCCGCATCGCCCGAGGCGGCGTCCGGGCGCTGCCCACCCACACCGCGCTCACCCTCTTCGACAGGTGCATGGACCGTCCCGCGGGACTTCCCCTGCCCGTACGCATCGACCTCCCCGCCCTCCGCGAGGATCCGGCGAACGTGCCGACCGTGCTGCGTGCACTGGCCGGCTTCACTCACCTCCGGCAGGCCGCGGCCGCCGGAGCCGGCACATCAGCTCGGTTCCGCGACACCCTCGCCCAGCTGCCCGAGAAGGACCGCCGGTCCATCGTGCACGACACCGTCCGCACTGCGGTCGCGACCGTCCTCGGTCACGGCCACGACGCCACCGTCGACCTCGAACGCGCCTTCGGTGACCTGGGCGTCGACTCGCTGACATCCCTGGAACTGCGCAACACGCTCGCCCGGAGCACCGGTCTGCGGCTGCCGGCCACGCTCGTCTTCGACCATCCGACTCCGGCCGCCGTCGTGGAGCTGCTGCTCGACGAACTGTCCCTGCTCGGCGGCACGGTCGTGTCGCCGACGGCACAGCCGAGGACGTCCGACGCGACGGGCATGGGGAACGACCCGATCGTCATCGTGGGGATGGGGTGTCGCTTCCCGGGGGGTGTGGATTCTCCGGAGGGGTTGTGGCGGCTGCTGTCGGAGGGTGGGGACGGCATCGTCGACTTCCCCGACGACCGGGGCTGGGATCTCGACGCTCTCTGCGGTCCTGATATCGACGGTTCCTACACCAGCGCCACGAGGTGTGGTGGCTTTCTGGCTGGTGTGGGTGGTTTTGATGCGGGGTTTTTCGGGGTGTCGCCGCGTGAGGCGTTGGCGATGGATCCGCAGCAGCGGTTGTTGTTGGAGACGTCGTGGGAGGCGGTGGAGCGGGCGGGGATTGATCCGCGGTCGTTGCGGGGCAGCCGGACGGGGGTGTTCGCGGGGACGAACGGTCAGGACTATCCGGCGCTGTTGGCTGCTTCGGGTGGGGATTTCGCGGGCTATATAGGCACGGGTAATGCGGCGAGTGTGGCGTCGGGTCGGGTGTCGTATGTGTTGGGGCTTGAGGGTCCGGCGGTGACGGTGGATACGGCGTGTTCGTCGTCGTTGGTGGCGTTGCATCTTGCGGTTCAGGCGTTGCGTGCGGGTGAGTGTGATCTGGCGCTGGCGGGTGGTGTGACGGTGATGTCCACGCCGGGTGCGTTTGTGGAGTTCAGTCGGCAGGGTGGGCTGGCGGCGGATGGGCGGTGCAAGGCGTTCGCGGAGGGTGCGGATGGTACGGGGTGGGGTGAGGGTGTGGGTGTGCTGCTGGTGGAGCGGTTGTCGGACGCGCGCCGTCATGGCCATCCGGTGCTGGCCGTGGTGCGCGGTTCGGCGGTGAATCAGGATGGTGCGTCGAACGGGTTGACGGCGCCGAATGGTCCTTCGCAGCAGCGGGTGATTCGGGCGGCGTTGGCGAGTGCGGGGTTGTCGGCGTCGGATGTGGATGCGGTGGAGGCGCATGGGACGGGGACGGCGCTGGGTGATCCGATCGAGGCGCAGGCGCTGATCGCCACTTATGGGCAGGACCGGCCCGAGGAGCGGCCGTTGTGGCTGGGGTCGGTGAAGTCGAACCTCGGTCACACCCAGGCCGCCGCCGGTGTGGCAGGCCTGATCAAGATGGTGCTGGCCATACGGGAAGGGGCGCTGCCGCGGACGTTGCACGTGGGTGAGCCGTCTTCGCATGTCGACTGGTCGGCGGGTGCTGTCCGGTTGTTGAACGAGCCGGTTGTGTGGCCTGAGTTGGGGCGTGCACGTCGGGCGGGTGTGTCGTCGTTCGGTCTGTCCGGCACGAACGCGCACGTGATCCTCGAAGCCGCACCCGAGGAGGAGACGGCGTCAGAGTCTGCCGGTGCACCAGGTGTGCTGCCGGTGGTGCCGTGGGTGGTCAGTGCGCGCAGCAGGGAGGCGCTGGGGGCGCAGGCGGGTCGGCTGCTGGCCCATGCGGAGGCGCATCCCGAGCTCGATCCGCTGGACGTGGGCCTGTCCTTGGCCACGACGCGTACTGCTTTTGAGCACCGTGCGGTGGCGCTGGGCGCAGACCGGCAGGCGCTGGTCGCCGGGCTGGAGACTCTGGCTTGCGGTGAGGGCGGCGTGCAGGGGGTTGTGTCCGAGGGCAAGACGGCGTTCCTGTTCTCCGGTCAGGGGGCGCAACGCCTGGGTATGGGGCGTGAGTTGTGCGAGGCGTTCCCTGTCTTCGCGGAGGCGTTCGACGCGGTGTGCGCGCATGTCGACGGGTTGCGGGACGTGGTCTTCGGCGCGGACGCGGAGGCGTTGGATCGTACGGAGTGGGCGCAGCCTGCGTTGTTCGCGGTGGAGGTGGCGCTGTTCCGGCTGGTGGAGTCGTGGGGTGTGTGTCCCGATTTCGTGGTCGGGCATTCCATCGGCGAACTGGCGGCGGCGCATGTGGCGGGGGTGTTCTCGCTGGAGGATGCGTGCCGTTTGGTGGTGGCGCGTGGTCGGTTGATGCAGCAACTTCCTTCCGGTGGGGCGATGTTCGCGGTCGAGGGGGCCGAGGACGAGGTCGCGGCGCTGCTGGAAGGCGGCGATGCTGAGGTGTCGGTTGCGGCGGTCAACGGTCCGCGGTCGGTGGTGATCGCCGGGGCCGAGGAGGTCGTGGCGCAGGTCGCGAAGGAGTTCGCCGAGCAGGGACGCCGTACGTCTCGCCTGCGGGTGAGTCATGCGTTCCACTCGCCGTTGATGGAGCCGATGCTGGAGGAGTTCCGTACGGTCGCCGAGAGCGTCACCTACCAGCCGCCGCGGTTGGCGGTGGTGTCGAATGTGACTGGTCAGGCTGCCGGAGTGGGGGAGTTGGGGTCGGCGGAGTACTGGGTGCGGCATGTGCGTCAGGCGGTTCGTTTCGCCGATGGGGTGGCGTGGCTGGCCGAGCATGGGGTGACCCGGTTTGTGGAGTTGGGTCCGGACGGGACGTTGACTGCCATGGCTCAGGCCTGCCTTGCCGACGACGGAGTTGACTGCGTCTTCGTGCCGGCCCTGCGTAAGGATCGTGACGAGGCCAAGGCTCTCCTGTCGGCCGTATCAACGGCCTTCGTTCATGGTGTCGGTGTCGACTGGCCTGTCGTCTTCGAAGGCACCGGGGCCGGTCGGGTGGCTGTGCCCACCTATGCCTTTCAGCGGGAGTGGTTTTGGCCGGAGCCTGCTGGCGCGGAGGCATCGGGTGTGGTGGCTGATGTGGCGGAGGCGGGTTTCTGGGCCGCGGTGGAGCGCGAGGACGCGGATGCGGTGGCGGGTGTGCTGGGTGTGGACCAGCAGGCGTTGGCGGGTGTGGTGCCGGTGTTGTCGGCTTGGCGGCGGCAGCGCACGGAACGCTCGGCGGTGGATGCGTGGCGGTATCGGGTGGCCTGGGAGCGGGTGGCTAATCTGCCGTCCGGTCGTCTGGAGGGCCGTTGGTTGCTGCTTCAGCCCTCCGGTTCCCAGGAGGTGCTGACGGGCTTTGAGGAGTGGTGCCCGGGCCTGGAGCGGGTGGAGTATCCGCTTGGTGCGGACCGCGCGGAGCTTGCTCGCGTGATGGCCTCCGTAATGGCGGGTGCTGCGGTGGAGGGGGTGCTGGCTCCGGCTGAGGGGCCGGAGGCGGCCCTGGCGCTGGTGCAGGCGGTGTTGGCCGATGCCGATGGGGCAGGCCGGTTGTGGGTGCTGACCCGGGGTGCAGTGGCGGCTGCGGGAGCAGACCGGGTCGTCGAGGTGGGGCAGTCCGGGGTGTGGGGTCTGGGCCGCGTCGCCGCTTTGGAGTTCCCGGAGCGCTGGGGCGGTCTGGTCGATCTGCCACCCCGGGTGGAAGAGGAGACCCTGGTGGCGCTGGCGGGTGTGCTGGCCGGCGGTGCGGAGGACCAGGTCGCTCTTCGCGGCTCCCGCATTCTGGCCCGTCGCCTGCACCATGCCACCCCCGCAGACCATGTAACTCCGGCGGAGCCGTGGAGGGCGGATGGCCTGCGGGTGCTGGTCACCGGTGGCACCGGGGCGTTGGGGGCGCGACTGGCCCGCCAACTCGCCGAACAGGGCGCGGCCGAGCTGGTACTGACCAGCCGACGCGGCCCGGACGCGCCCGGAGCGCATGAACTCACAGACGAGCTACGGACGTTGGGCGCCCAGGCAGTCGTGGAGGCCTGCGATGTCGCCGACCGCGAGGCGGTAGCCGACCTGCTGGCCCGCCACCCCATCGACGCGGTCTTCCACGCGGCAGGTGTGGTGGACGACGACGTAATCGGCGCCTTGACCCCGGATCGTCTGTCCGACGTGCTGGCGGGCAAGGCGGCCGGTGCCGCGCATCTCGACGAGCTCACCCGTGATCGGGAGTTGTCGGCGTTCGTGGTGTTCTCCTCGATCGCCGGAGTGTGGGGCAGTAGTGGGCAGGCCGCGTATGCGGCGGCGAATGCGCAGTTGGATGCGCTGATCGAGAACCGGCGGGCGCAGGGCCTGACCGGGACCGCTCTCGCCTGGGGACCGTGGGACGGCGAGGGGATGGCGGCCGCGCCCGAGGCGCAGGCCCTGTTGCGCCGCCGTGGCCTGCTCCCTCTCGCCCCCGAGCGTGCCCTGCTCGCCCTCACCCGCGCCCTGGAGCTGGGCGACACGACCGTCACCGTCGCCGACATCGACTGGGAACGTTTTGCGTCGGTGTTCACCAGTGGTCGGCGGAGCCCTTTGCTGGGTGGCCTGGCGGAGGCGCGGGCAATGAGCGGGGGCGAGGCGGGAGAGGCCTCGGGTGTCGGCGAGGGCTGGGCGGTGCGGTTGTCCGGGTTGCCGGAGGTGGAGCGGCGGCGTGTGGTGGCGGATTTGGTGGGGCAGCGGGTGGCTGCGGTGTTGGGGCATGCCAGGGGGTGGAGTGTGGAGTCGGGCAGGGCGTTTCGTGACATGGGCTTCGACTCGTTGACCGCGGTGGAGTTGCGGAACCAGCTGAGTGCGGAGACCGGGGTGCGGCTACCGAGCACCCTCGTCTTCGACCACCCCACCCCCGCAGCCCTCACCGACCAGCTCTATGCCGAACTCTTCCCGGACGCGGTTCCGGCAGCACCACAGGACGGGCTGTCCTCGACCGGTGCGGACGAGGCCGCCGTGCGAAGGAAGCTCGCCGCCGTCCCTGTCTCCAAGCTCAAGGAGAGCGGCCTGCTGGAGGCGATCCTGGCCCTCGCCGAGCAGGAGGGCACGGATGCCGTCCCGGAGTCCCTCCCCGAAGACGGCGAAGCCATCCGCACGATGGATGTCGACGCACTCGTGGAGCTGGCCTTGGGCGATCTCGACGGTTGAGCACGTCCACCCCGCACACATCGTCCGCCGAAGCCGAAGCAACAATTTGTGGAGCTGAGCATGGCCACGTCCGAGGAACGAGTCGTCAAAGCCCTTCGCGCAACGATGCTCGAGAACGAGCGGCTGCGCAGGGAGTACGACGAGCTGGTGAACGCGGCTGCCGAACCCGTCGCCATCGTGGCCATGGCCTGCCGCTACCCCGGTGGCGTCCACTCGCCCGACGGCTTGTGGGATCTGCTGGCCGGCGGAGAGGACGCCATCAGCGCCTGCCCGACCGATCGTGGTTGGGACCTCACCGACCAGGCTGTCGACGAATCCGCCGTGCGAGGCGGATTCGTCGACTCCGCCGATGAGTTCGATGCGGCGTTCTTCGACATTTCGCCCCGCGAGGCACTGGCCATGGACCCGCAGCAGCGCCTCATGCTTGAGGCGTCGTGGGAGGTGTTCGAGCAGGCCGGGATCGATGCGGCCAGGGTGCGTGGCAGTCGCAGCGGCGTATTCATCGGCTGCAGCAACCAGAACTACGGATCAGGAACCGGCCGCGACCTGCCCACGGGCACCGAGAGTCATCTCCTCACCGGTAACGCGGCCAGTGTCGTTTCCGGG
>NZ_VBZC01000104.1:0-7853 GCF_005786655.1 Streptomyces montanus | reverse complement strand
CGCTGGCGGGTGGTGTGACGGTGATGTCCACGCCGGGTGCGTTTGTGGAGTTCAGTCGGCAGGGTGGGCTGGCGGCGGATGGGCGGTGCAAGGCGTTCGGTGACGACGCCGACGGGACCGGCTGGTCGGAGGGCGTCGGTGTGCTGCTGGTGGAGCGGTTGTCGGACGCGCGCCGTCATGGCCATCCGGTGCTGGCCGTGGTGCGCGGTTCGGCGGTCAACCAGGATGGTGCGTCGAACGGGTTGACGGCGCCGAATGGTCCTTCGCAGCAGCGGGTGATTCGGGCGGCGTTGGCCAGTGCTGGTCTGAGCCCGCAGGACGTGGACGCCGTGGAGGCGCATGGGACGGGCACGACGTTGGGTGATCCGATCGAGGCGCAGGCGTTGCTGGCGACGTACGGTCAGGACCGGCCGGGGGAGCGGCCGTTGTGGTTGGGGTCGGTGAAGTCGAACCTCGGTCATACGCAGGCTGCCGCGGGTGTGGCGGGTGTGATCAAGATGGTGTTGGCGATGCGGCACGGGATGCTGCCGGCCACCCTGCATGCGGATGAGCCGTCCTCGCATGTCGACTGGTCGGCGGGTGCGGTCCGGTTGTTGAACGAGCCGGTTGTGTGGCCGGAGGGGGATCGTCCGCGTCGGGCAGGTGTGTCGTCGTTCGGGCTGTCCGGGACGAATGCGCATGTGGTCTTGGAGGCCGTGCCCGAGCAGGAGGCCGCTTCGGAGTCTGTCGGGAGCGGTGCTCCCGTGGACGGTGTGGTGCCATGGGTGGTCAGTGCGCGCAGTCGGGAGGCGCTGGGGGCACAGGCGGGTCGGTTGCTGGCCCATGTGCGGTCGCAGCCGGAGCTTGATCCGCACAATGTGGGTTGGTCGTTGGCGTCGACGCGGGCGGTGTTCGAGCACCGTGCGGTGGTACTGGGAGACGACCGGCAGGCGTTGATCGCCGGTCTGGAGGCGCTGGCGGCCGGGGAATCGGCAGCTGGTCTGGTCACCGGCACCGCCCGGGGCGAGGGTAAGACGGCTTTCCTGTTCTCGGGACAGGGCTCCCAACGCCTCGGCATGGGGCGGGAGTTGTATGAGGCGTTCACGGTTTTCGCGGAGGCGTTCGACGCGGTGTGCGCGCGTGTCGACGGGTTGCGGGACGTGGTCTTCGGCGCGGACGCGGACGCGGAGGCGTTGGATCGTACGGAGTGGGCGCAGCCTGCGTTGTTCGCGGTGGAGGTGGCGCTGTTCCGGCTGCTGGAGTCGTGGGGTGTGCGGCCGGACTTCCTTGTCGGGCACTCCATTGGCGAGTTGGCGGCGGCGCATGTGGCGGGGGTGTTCTCGCTGGAGGATGCCTGCGCTCTGGTGGTGGCGCGGGGCCGGTTGATGCAGCAACTGCCCCCGGGTGGGGCGATGTTCGCCGTCGAGGCGTCCGAGGATGAGGTACTGACGCTGCTGGAGGGTCGGGAGACCGACGTGGTGGTTGCGGCGGTCAACGGCCCGCGGTCGGTGGTGATCGCCGGGGCTGACGATGACGTGGCGCAGCTCGCCCAGGAGCTCGCGGCGCAGGGACGCCGTACCTCCCGTCTGCGGGTGAGTCATGCGTTCCACTCGCCATTGATGGAGCCGATGCTGGAGGACTTCCGTACGGTCGCCGAGAGCGTCACCTACCAGCCGCCGCAGTTGGCGGTGGTGTCGAACGTGACCGGACAGGCCGCCGGAGTGGGGGAGCTGGAGTCGGCGGAGTACTGGGTGCGGCATGTGCGCCAGGCGGTTCGCTTCGCGGATGGTGTGAACTGGCTGGCCGAGCATGGGGTGACCCGGTTCGTCGAGCTGGGTCCGGACGGCACGTTGACCGCCATGGCCCAGGCCTGCGTGCCGAACAGCGACGACTGCGTCTTCGTCTCCGTCCTGCGGAAGGAGCGGGATGAGACCGACGCGCTCCTGTCGGCGGTGGCGCGGGCCTTCGTGCGTGGCGTCGGCGTCGGCTGGGCGGCGCTGTTCGCGGGCACCGGGGCCGGTCGGGTGGCCCTGCCGACGTACGCGTTCCAGCGAAGCCGCTACTGGCTCGGCCCCGCCGAACCGGCTCCGGCACCCATCGCCGGTCCGCAGTTCGCCTCCGCCCTCGTGGACAGGGATTTCTGGGAGGCGGTGGAGCGGGGGGACTTGGACGGACTGGCCGATGAACTGGACGTCGACCGCAGTGCTCTGGACACGGTGATTCCCGCACTCTCCCACTGGCGAAAGAAGCGGAGCGACCGCCGGGTTGTCGACTCCTGCCGCTATCACGTCGGGTGGAAGCGGCTGACGGTAACGCCCAATACGCCCGGCGTGTCCGGGCGTTGGCTCGTGATCACGCCCGAAGCGAGTACGGGTACGGAAGAAGCCGACGCGACGATCCGACCCGTCCTCAGCGGTCTTGAGGACCGTGGATTCGACCTGCGCCTCGTAGTCGCCGCCGGTCACGACCGCGAGCGTCTGACGGACGAGCTACGTGACGCCGCCGAGGAGGGCGGACCCGTGGCCGGAGTCCTTTCGCTGCTCCCGCTGGGAGAGGAACGGACCGGCATGGCGGCCGCAGGGACCGCCGTCCTGCTCCAGGCTCTCGCGGATGCCGAGGTGGACGGCCGGGTGTGGTCCGTCACGTGTGGGGCCGTGTCGGGCGGCCGCGCCGACGCCACCACATCGCCCGGACAGGCAGCCGTGTGGGGGCTCGGCCGAGTGGCCGCCCTGGAGCAGCCTGAGCGGTGGGGCGGCCTGATCGATCTGCCTGCCGGGCCGGACGGCAGGGCGATCGACCGGCTCGCCGGCGCCCTCACCGAACTGCCCCGAGGTGAGGACCAGGTAGCGATCCGGGACACGGGAGTGTTCGGTCGGCGGCTGGTGCACGCCCGTGCGGAGCAGCCGAAGGAACAGTGGCGTCCGCGAGGGACGGTGCTGATCACCGGCGGTACCGGCGCGCTCGGAGCGCGGGTGGCCCGGTGGGCGGTTGAGCGGGGCGCGGAGGAACTCCTCCTCGTCAGCCGACGCGGTCCGCAGGCGCCGGGCGCCCAGGAACTGAGGTCCGCACTCGAGGAGTCGGGCGCGCGGGTGACGATCGCCGCCTGTGACGTCTCGGATCGCGACGCGCTCGCCGGGCTGCTGGACGTACACCCGGTCGACTCGGTCTTCCACACGGCCGGCGTGCTGGCCGACGGCGTCCTGGACGCTGTCGGCCCCGAAAGTATCGGCGTCACCATGAGGGCCAAGGCAGAGGGCGCACACCATCTGGACGAACTGACCCGTCGAATGGATCTGTCCGCCTTCGTGATGTTCTCCTCGCTGGCCGGTTCCCTCGGGAGCGCCGGGCAGGGAGCGTACGCCGCCGCCAACGCCGTACTCGACGCCGTGGCCGAGCGGCGCCGTGCCCTTGATCTGCCCGGGACCTCGATCGCCTGGGGCCCCTGGGCGGGCGGCGGCATGGTCGCCTCGACCACCACCGGTCGACGCCGCCGCCGACAAGACGCTGTCGCGGCCCTGGAACCGGAACTGGCCCTGGACGCCCTTGCCGTATCCATCGGATCCGGCGACGTGACCGTGCTGGTGGCCGACATCGACTGGGCTGGCTTCGCACCGGCCTTCACGGCCGTTCGGCCCAGCGCCCTGGTGAGCGACCTCCCGGAGGTGCCGTCCGGCGACCAGAACACGGACTCCCAGCACGACAGCATCCGCTCCCGCATCGCCACTCTGCCCCGCGATTCGGGGACAAAGGCGCTCCTGGATGTGGTGCGTGCCCGCACCGCTGCCGCACTCGGTCATCGGGATGTGGGGGCGGTGGCTGTCGATGTGGCGTTTCGTGAGTTGGGTGTCGATTCTCTGATCGCGGTGGAGTTGCGGAACGTGCTCGGTGCGGAGTGCGGGGTGGTGTTGCCGGCGGCGGTGGTGTTCGACTGTCCGACTCCGGTGGCGCTGGCTGACTTCCTGTATGGGGAGATGTTCGGCGTAGTGGGGGAGGAGGCGTCGGCTGGGCCGGTGGTCGGGGCGGTCGTTTCCGAGGATCCGGTCGTGATCGTGGGGATGGGGTGTCGTTTCCCGGGGGGTGTGGATTCTCCGGAGGGGTTGTGGCGGCTGCTGTCGGAGGGTGGGGACGGCATCGTCGACTTCCCCGACGACCGGGGCTGGGAGGCCGGCGGGTTGTATGACCCTGATCCGGATGCTCGGGGCGGTGCCGGGTCGTACGCGCGTGTGGGCGGTTTCCTCGCTGGTGTGGGTGGTTTTGACGCGGGGTTTTTCGGGGTGTCGCCGCGTGAGGCGTTGGCGATGGATCCGCAGCAGCGGTTGTTGTTGGAGACGTCGTGGGAGGCGGTGGAGCGGGCGGGGATTGATCCGCGGTCGTTGCGGGGCAGCCGGACGGGGGTGTTCGCGGGGACGAACGGTCAGGACTACGTGCATCTGCTCAATGCCTCCGGCCAGAACGCTGACGGCTATGTCGGCACGGGTAATGCGGCGAGTGTGGCGTCGGGTCGGGTGTCGTATGTGTTGGGGCTTGAGGGTCCTGCGGTGACGGTGGATACGGCGTGTTCGTCGTCGTTGGTGGCGTTGCATCTTGCGGTTCAGGCGTTGCGTGCGGGTGAGTGTGATCTGGCGCTGGCGGGTGGTGTGACGGTGATGTCTACGCCGGGTGCGTTTGTGGAGTTCAGTCGGCAGGGTGGGCTGGCGGCGGATGGGCGGTGCAAGGCGTTCGCGGAGGGTGCGGATGGCACGGGGTGGGGTGAGGGTGTGGGTGTGCTGCTGGTGGAGCGGTTGTCGGATGCGCGCCGTCATGGCCATCCGGTGCTGGCCGTGGTGCGCGGTTCGGCGGTGAATCAGGATGGTGCGTCGAACGGGTTGACGGCGCCGAATGGTCCTTCGCAGCAGCGGGTGATTCGGGCTGCTCTTGCGGCGGCCGGTGTGTCTCCTGGCGAAGTTGATGCGGTGGAGGCGCATGGGACGGGCACGGCGCTGGGTGATCCGATCGAGGCGCAGGCGCTGATCGCCACTTATGGGCAGGACCGGCCGGGGGAGCGGCCGTTGTGGTTGGGGTCGGTGAAGTCGAACCTCGGTCATACGCAGGCTGCCGCGGGTGTGGCGGGTGTGATCAAGATGGTGCTGGCGATGCGGCACGGGATGCTGCCGGCCACCCTGCATGCGGATGAGCCGTCGTCGCATGTCGATTGGTCGGCGGGTGAGGTGCGTCTGCTGTCGGAGGCCGTGTCATGGCCTGAGTCGGAGCATGCGCGTCGGGCGGGTGTGTCGTCGTTCGGTCTGTCCGGCACGAACGCGCACGTGATCCTCGAAGCCGCCCCCGGGGAGGAGATTGCCCCCGTTCCGGACCGGAGCGGCGGGTCCGTGGGGGACGGTGTGGTGCCGTGGGTGATCAGTGCGCGTAGCCGGGAAGCGTTGAGGGCGCAGGCGGGTCGGCTGCTGGCTCATGTGCGGTCGCATCCGGAGCTTGATCCGGTTGGTGTGGGTTGGTCGTTGGCGTCGACGCGGTCGGTGTTCGAGCATCGTGCGGTGGTGCTGGGCGCAGACCGGCAGGCGCTGGTCGCTGGGTTGGAGACTCTGGCTTGCGGTGAGGGCGGCGTGCAGGGGGTTGTGTCGGAGGGCAAGACGGCGTTCCTGTTCTCCGGTCAGGGGGCGCAACGCCTGGGTATGGGGCGTGAGTTGTTCGAGGCGTTCCCTGTCTTCGCGGAGGCGTTCGACGCGGTCTGTGTCCATGTGGATGGGCTGCGGGACGTGGTCTTCGGCGCGGACGCGGAGGTGTTGGGTCGTACGGAGTGGGCGCAGCCTGCGTTGTTCGCGGTGGAGGTGGCGCTGTTCCGGCTGGTGGAGTCGTGGGGGGTACGGCCGGACTTCGTGGTGGGGCATTCCATCGGTGAGTTGGCGGCTGCGCATGTGGCGGGTGTGTTCTCGCTGGAGGATGCGTGCCGTTTGGTGGTGGCGCGGGGGCGGTTGATGCAGCGACTGCCTGATGGCGGGGCGATGTTCGCGGTGGAGGCGTCTGAGGACGAGGTCGGGGCGCTGCTGGAGGGCCGGGAGGCCGAGGTGTCGGTTGCGGCGGTCAACGGTCCGCGGTCGGTGGTGATCGCCGGGGCCGAGGAGGTCGTGGCGCAGGTCGCGAAGGAGTTCGCTGAGCGGGGGCGTCGTACGTCGCGTCTGCGGGTGAGTCATGCGTTCCACTCGCCGTTGATGGAGCCGATGCTGGAGGGCTTCCGTACGGTCGCCGAGAGCGTCACCTACCACCCGCCGCAATTGGCGGTGGTGTCGAACGTGACCGGGCAGGCCGTCGACGCAGGGGAGTTGGAGTCGGCGGAGTACTGGGTGCGGCATGTGCGCCAGGCGGTTCGTTTCGCCGATGGTGTGGCGTGGCTGGCCGAGCATGGGGTGACCCGGTTTGTGGAGTTGGGTCCGGACGGCACGTTGACTGCCATGGCCCAGGCCTGCGTGCCGAACAGCGACGATTGTGTCTTCGTGCCGTCCCTGCGCAAGGACCGCGACGAGCCATCGGCAGTGCTTGCGGCGATGGCTGATGTGCATGTGCATGGTGGGGCCGTGGATTGGGCGGCCGTCATTCCAAGGGATCGGTCGGCCATCGCTTTGCCGACGTATGCCTTTCAGCGGGAGTGGTTTTGGCCTGAGCCTGCCGGGGCGGAGGCATCGGGTGTGGTGGCTGATGTGGCGGAGGCGGGTTTCTGGGCCGCGGTGGAGCGCGAGGACGCGGACGCTGTGGCGGGTGTGCTGGGTGTGGACCAGCAGGCGTTGGCGGGTGTGGTGCCGGTGTTGTCGGCTTGGCGGCGGCAGCGCACGGAACGCTCGGCGGTGGATGCGTGGCGGTATCGGGTGGCCTGGGAGCGGGTGGCTGATCTGCCGTCCGGTCGTCTGGAGGGGCGGTGGCTGCTGCTTCAGCCCTCCGGTTCCCAGGAGGTGCTGACGGGCTTTGAGGAGTGGTGCCCGGGCCTGGAGCGGGTGGAGTATCCGCTTGGTGCGGACCGCGCGGCTCTGGCGGAGGTACTTGCCTCCGCGTCAGAGGGTGCTGCGGTGGTGGGGGTGCTGGCTCCGGCTGAGGGGCCGGAGGCGGCCCTGGCGCTGGTGCAGGCGGTGTTGGCCGATGCCGATGGGGCAGGCCGGTTGTGGGTGCTGACCCGCGGCGCAGTGGCGGCCGCCGGCTCGGACGGGGCGGTGGATGCGCTCCAGGCGGCGGCATGGGGTCTGGGCCGGGTGGCGGCGCTGGAGTTCCCGGAGCGTTGGGGCGGTCTGGTCGACCTGTCGTCCCGGGTGGAAGAGGAGAACCTGGTGGCGCTGGCGGGTGTCCTGGCCGGGGGTGGGGAGGATCAGGTCGCTCTTCGCGGCTCCCGCATTCTGGCCCGCCGTCTGCACCATGCCACCCCCGCAGACCACGGTACTCACCGCACTCCGGCCGAGCCGTGGAGGGCGGACGGCCTGCGGGTGCTGGTCACCGGTGGCACCGGGGCGTTGGGGGCGCGACTGGCCCGCCAACTCGCCGAACAGGGCGCGGCCGAGCTGGTACTGACCAGCCGACGGGGCGCGGACGCGCCCGGAGCGCGTGAACTCACGGACGAGCTACGGACGTTGGGCGCCCGGGCAGTCGTGGAGGCCTGCGATGTCGCCGACCGCGAGGCGGTAGCCGACCTGCTGGCCCGCCACCCCATCGACGCGGTCTTCCACGCGGCAGGCGTACTGGACGACGACCCGATCAGCGCCCTCACCCCGGATCGTCTGTCCGGCGTGCTGGCGGGCAAGGCGGCCGGTGCCGCGCATCTCGACGAGCTCACCCGTGATCGGGAGTTGTCGGCGTTCGTGGTGTTCTCCTCGATCGCCGGAGTGTGGGGCAGTGGC
>NZ_VBZC01000103.1:6467-21883 GCF_005786655.1 Streptomyces montanus | reverse complement strand
CGGCCGGCCCGCGGCCGACATACGAACCTGGGGGGTTGGGGGGCGCAGCCCCCCGAGGGGCGCGGGGAACTGCGCGACCAGCCACAGCCGACCCGCAGCCGACATACGAACCTGGGGGGGTTGGGGGGCGCAGCCCCCGAGGGGCGCGGGGAACTGCGCGACCAGCCACAGCCGGCCCGCGGCCGACATACGAACCTGGGGGGGTTGGGGGGCGCAGCCCCCCGAGGGGCGCGGGGAACTGCGCGACCAGCCACGGCCGACCCGCGGCCGACATACGAACCCCCGGGGGCCTGGGGGCGCAGCCCCCAGAGACGGCCACACCGACGCAGGGTGCCGAACGAACAAAGACGCACCCCAGCCCACAGGTGCCACCCCCGGAGGGATGCCGCAGACTGGAACCCATGTCCATTCACGAAAACCTCCTCGGGGGACCGCCCCCGACCCACCTGCCCGACGACCCGGAGCCGCGCGAGCTCCTGGCGAACGGCACGGCGCCCGCCGATGTCGCCGCAAAGTCCCCGACCTCCTCGCTCGCCTGGGCCCAGCTGGCCGACGAGGCGTTCGAGCGCGGCAGTGTCGTCGAGTCGTACGCGTACGCCCGTACGGGCTACCACCGCGGGCTGGACGCCCTTCGGCGCAGCGGCTGGAAGGGCCACGGCCCGGTGCCCTGGGAGCACGAGCCGAACCGTGGTTTCCTGCGCGCCCTGCACGCGCTCGCCCGTGCGGCGCAGGCGATCGGCGAGCAGGAGGAGTACGAGCGCTGCACGCAGTTCCTGAAGGATTCCTCGCCGACGGCGGCTCAGACGCTGGGCTAGATCCTTCCAGGCCCTTCTGGCGGGCCCGCCTGGGTGTGACCAGGCGGGCCTTGCCGTTTCGGTGGACGATTGTGGAAGATGCCGGTGGGGACCGGGGCCCCCGTGTCGGAATCGGCAGGGGCGGACCGCTACCCGGAGTACGCACAGGAGACAGCGATGTCCCAACAGGCTCAGCACTCTCACGAGACTCAAGAGCCCGAGACCCCGCATCTCGACTTCCAGGGCACGACCCCGTACGAGGACTACGTCCAGGCGGACGTCCTGACCCACCTCCAGCACACCCTCTCCGACGACCCCGGAGAGATGGTCTTCCTGGTCACCACCCAGGTCATGGAGCTGTGGTTCACCGTCATCGTCCACGAGTGGGAGACCGCGGCGAAGGCGGTGCGCGAGGACGACGTGCCGGTCGCGGTGGCGGCCCTGAAGCGGTCGGTACGGGAGCTGGAGGCGCTGAACGCGTCCTGGAAGCCCCTCGGTCAGCTGACCCCGGCCCAGTTCAACTCGTACCGGAACGCCCTCGGGGAGGGCTCCGGCTTCCAGTCCGCGATGTACCGGCGGATGGAGTTCCTGCTCGGCGAGAAGTCCTCGTCCATGCTCGTGCCGCACCGGGGCGCCCCTCGGGTGCATGCCGAGCTGGAGAAGGCGCTGCACGAACCGAGCCTGTACGACGAGGTCCTGCGGCTGCTGGCGCGGCGGGGACATGCGATTCCCTCGTCCGTGCTGGAGCGGGACGTCTCGCTGAGGTACGAGCCGTCCGCGGAGGTCGAGGCCGTGTGGACGTCGCTGTACTCCGGTGACGAGAGTGCCGAACTCGCCCGGCTCGGTGAGGCGTTGACCGATGTCGCCGAGCTGGTGTGGCGCTGGCGCAACGACCATCTCGTGGCGACCCGGCGGGCGATGGGCGCGAAGGCCGGGACCGGCGGTTCGGCGGGCGTGGCCTGGCTGGAGAAGCGAGCCCAGAAGAACGTGTTCCCCGAGCTGTGGACGGCGCGCAGCCATGTCTGAGCCGTACGCCGGGAAGGCGGCGGCGCTGGACGCCGCGGACGAACTGGCCGGGCTGCGCGCGCAGTTCGTCCTCGACGATGTGGTGTACCTGGACGGGAACTCGCTCGGCGCGCTGCCCCGTTCGGTGCCCGGACGGGTCGAGGACGTGGTGCGCCGGCAGTGGGGTTCCCTGCGGATCCGGTCCTGGGACGAGAGCGGCTGGTGGACGGCGCCGGAGCGGATCGGCGACCTGATCGCGCCGCTGGTGGGCGCGGCGGCCGGACAGATCGTGGTGGGCGACTCCACAAGTGTCAACGTCTTCAAGGCACTTGTGGGCGCGGTGCGCATGGCGGGGGAGGGGCGGGACGAGATCCTCGTCGACGCCACCACCTTCCCCACGGACGGGTACATCGCCGAGTCGGCGGCCCGAATGACGGGCTGCGCGCTGCGTGCGGTGGCGCCCGGCGACGTGACGTCGGCGCTCGGCCCGCGTACGGCGGCGGTGCTGCTGAACCATGTGGACTACCGCACGGGCCGTCTGCACGACCTGCCGTCCCTGACGGCGGCGATCCACGCGGCGGGAGCCGTGGCCGTCTGGGACCTGTGCCACAGCGCGGGCGCCCTGCCGGTGGGGCTCGACGAGCACGGAGTGGACCTGGCGGTCGGCTGCACATACAAGTACCTGAACGGCGGGCCGGGTTCACCGGCGTACCTGTACGTCCGCCGGGACCTGCAGGAGCGCTTCGACTCTCCCCTCCCGGGCTGGAACTCCCACGAGGACCCCTTCGGGATGCGGCCGTCGTACGCTCCCGCGCCGGGCGCGCTGCGGGGTCGCGTGGGCACGCCCGACATCCTCTCGATGCTCGCCCTGGAGGCGGCGCTGGAGGTGTGGGAAGGGGTGTCGATCGAGGCGGTCAGGGCCAAGTCGCTGGCGCTCACGGACTTCTTCCTGGAGTGCGTCTCGGCGTACGTCCCCGAGGGCAGGGTGGAACCCCTGACACCGCTCGCGCACGCGGAGCGGGGCAGTCAGGTGGCGTTGCGGTGCGACGACGCGGGCGACGTGATGAAGCGGCTGATCGAGCGGGGTGTGGTCGGTGACTTCCGGCACCCGGACGTCCTCCGCTTCGGGTTCACCCCGCTGTACGTGGGCTTCGGCGACGTGGAGCGCGCGGCACGGGCCCTGGCGCAGACGGCGGCTGTCACCTGACGGCTGCAGCCGACCCGTCCGGCACTTGCGGACGAGACCGCCCCTTCAGCCCGTCCGGGGCTTGATGGCGAGGCCGCACCTTCAGCCTGTCCGGGGCTTGATGGCGAGGCCGCACCTTCAGCCCGTCCGGCGCTTGAGGACGAGGCCGTTCAGGCCGATCGGGGGTCTGGGGGGCGGAGCCCCCAGGTACGGGATGGGACGGGTAGGGGCGGCGGGGGCGAAAAACGTACGGCGCGGTCACGCCGAGAGGCCGACGTACACCCCCGCCGCCGCCGCGGCGACCGCCGCCTCCGCGGCCCGGTCGGCGTCGCCCGCCCCGGGGGCCACCCCCGTGGTGAGCAACGCGTAGTACAGGGGCGCCGACACCGCGCGTACGACCTCGGACGCGTCCGTCCCCACCGGCAACTCCCCGCGCGCGACGGCCTGTTCGACACAGGGCGCCCACTCGGCCACCCGCACGTCGTAGAAGCGGCGCAGCGCCGACGCCGTACGGGAGTCGCAGGCCGCCGCGGCGATGACGGCGCGGAAGAGGGCTCCCTGCCGAGGATCGGCCAGCGTCCGTTGCACGAGAGCGGCGTTGGCCCGGAGGTCGTCGCGCACGGACCCCGTCTCCGTGCGCGGCAGCGACTGCTCGGCCATGTCCGTGAGGAGATCAGCCACGAGTCCCGTCACCGTCCCCCACCGCCGGTACACCGTGGTCTTGCCGACCTCGGCCCGCCGCGCGACATCCGCGAGGTCCAGATGCGCGAACCCCTGCTCGGCGAGCACGTCTCCCGCCGCCCGCAACACGGCGGCACGCACGCGTGCGGTACGCCCCCCGGGGCGGACGGTGCCGGGTTCGGTGGACATGGCCGCCTCCTGGGTACGGATTGATGGCCCCTTCATGGCCCCGCTGTACGACTCCGCAACTGTAACGAAACGGCAGAACCGTTTAAGAAGCTCACCGGGACGCCCTCACCCAGCGTGACAACCCCTTGTCGGCGCACGTCACGGGCCTGGTACCGTCCCCGCCAACGGCCGAACCCACCCCCGGTCCGCCAATTCCGTTTCACCGCTGAGAGGTTGGAGCATGCCGGACGCCGCAGGTGCCGCAGACGCCGCAGACGCCGCAGGTGCCGCGGAGGAACAGTCGGCCTTCTCGCACTCGCCCGTCGACCCCGACACCACCGCCGCGTACGGCGACCACCCCGACCAGGTCATCGACTTCTACGCCCCGCGCGGAGGCGAGGAACAGGCCGAGCAGGCCCCGCTCGTCGTCGTCCTGCACGGCGGCGCCTGGCGGGCCCCGTACGACCGCCGGCACATCACGCCGTTCGCGGACTTCCTGGCCCGGCGGGGCTTCGCCGTGGCCAATGTCGAGTACCGGCGCGGTGCCGAGTCCGCCGCAGGGCAGGCCGCCGCAGAGCAGGCCGTCGAGGGACAGGCTGCCGAGGGGCAGGCCGTCGAGGGGCAGGCCGTCGAGGGACAGGCCCTCGCGGGGCGCTGGCCGGACACCTTCGACGACGTCGCGGCCGCGCTCGACGCGCTCCCCGACCTCGTACGAGAGGCCCTTCCGCAGGCCGACCCGCGCCGCATGGTGCTCACCGGCCACTCGGCGGGAGGCCACCTCGCGCTGTGGGCCGCCGCCCGCCATCTGCTGCCCGAGGACGCTCCCTGGCGCACCGACCGGCCCGCCCGGCTGCGCGGTGTCGTCGCACTCGCCCCGATCGCCGATCTCACGGTCGCCGAGAAGCTGAATGTGTGTGCCGGGGCGGCTCTTCAGCTGCTGGGTGGAGAAGAACTGTTCGCCGAACGGCAGCCGTACGCCGATCCTGCCCTCCTGCTGCCCACCGGCATCGCCACCACGGTGGTGCAGGGCCGCACGGACGTCGTCGTGCCGCAGGCCGTCTCGGAGGCGTACGCGGACGCGTCGGCGAAGGCCGGCGAGATGGTGGGGCTCACGCTCCTCGAGGACGTGGGGCACTTCCCGCTGATCGACCCGGCGGCGGACGCGTGCGCGGTGGTGGCGGAGGAGATCGCACAGCTGGCCTGGTAGGCGAGTGGGCGCGTAGGGGTGCAGGTCTGCCCTGTCGCTGCCGGCTATATCCGCAATGCCAGGGATGCCCGTAATGACTGAGAGCTACCGGGATTCATTTGCAGTGCATCGGGCTTCAGCCCGGTGGTGAAGCGAATCTGATGGCTGCGTCGCGGATTCTTGTCCGGCGGAGCCGGATGGTGTGTTCCCCGCCCGTGGCGCGGAGCGTCGCAAGAGGCCGGCCCGGCGAGGGCGGGCGATGCTCACACGGGCCGGTTCTGCTGCGTAAGGTGTCGGCCCTGAATGCACGCGCCCAGGTCTCGCTCCTGTGCCACTCGTACGGAACGGTCGTGTGCGCACCGTCAAGGAACGCGTCGGCGAGCTGACCGAGCGGGAGACGGAGGTCCTCGCCCTCATCGCGCAGGGCCTGTCCAACGCCGAGATCGCCGAGCGGCTCGTGGTCGCCGAACAGACCGTGAAGACCCATGTGGGCCGCATCCTGGTGAAACTGGGGTTGCGGGACCGCACGCAGGCGGCGGTGTTCGCGTACGAGTCGGGGCTGGTACGCCCCTCCGGGTACTGAGGGGGCGACGGCCCTGGCGGTACTCGTAGTACCTGAGAATGACGCCGAAGGACCCTTCTCACTGGTGACGACCGCGACCCCGGTGTCCGCTTACCTTCTTAACGTGACCGAGACGCCCCAGACGCAGACGACGCCCCCGCGGGGCGGAGACAAGCCGCACAGCCCTGAGTACCGGCTGGCCCAGGACGCCCTGCGCGGGCTGCGGCAGGACCTGTTCCACGACGCGTTCGCCTACCGCCCGCTGCCGCGCATGCGTGTGGACGGCCCGATCAGCCGGCGGCTGCCGGGACGCCTCCGGGAGTACGCGGTATGGGCCCCGCACGCCGTGGTGGTGTTGATCGGCGTCTGGGTGATGCTCTTCGCGGGCGCCACGAACGAAGCCGGGGATTTCGGGGGGATGCTCACCGGCGTCCTCTCTTTGGCCGCGATCCTGCTGACCCTCGTCAGGCCGGTCGGCGCCTTCTGGGTCTCGTTCGCGGTGACACCGGTCACCGCAGTGATCGGCACCAGCTGGGGGGACTGGCCATGGCTGCCCGGGGCCTTCGCGACGCACCTGGTGGTCCTCACGGTCGTGGCGATCCGCACACGGCCCCGCACCGCCGCGTGGATGTGGGCGCTGACGGCGGTCTACGGGATTCTCGCCGAGGCCCTCTTCGGGTCCGGCCACTACAGCACCAACAGCCCGACCATGCTGCTGAGCTCCGCACTGGTCCTCCTGTTCGTCGCCGTCCTGCACATACGCCGCAAGGCCGAGCAGGAGGTCACCGCCCAGCAGACCGTCACGGAGCACGAGCGCTCCAAGCGCACCCTCCTCGAAGAGCGCACCACCATCGCCCGTGAGCTGCACGACGTGGTCGCCCACCACATGTCGGTGGTCGCGATCCAGGCCGAGGCCGCGCCGTACCGTGTGGAGAACCCCCCGCCGGAGCTGGAGCAGGCCTTCGCGGTCATACGGGAGAACGCGGTGATCGCGCTCTCCGAACTGCGCCGGGTTCTCGGCGTCGTCCGCGCGGAGGACTACGAGGCGCCCGAGGCCCCGCAGCCGACCCTCACCGACCTGGACGGGTTGCTGACCAATGTGCGCAACGCGGGCCTGACCGTCGAGAAGGTGGTCACCGGAGCCGTGCGCGAACTCCCGCAGGGCATAGAGCTGTCCGCCTACCGAATAGTCCAGGAGGCGCTCAGCAACAGCCTGCGGCACGCGCCGGGTGCCTCGGCCCGCGTCGAGATCGGCTATGTGCTGGGGGGCCTCGGGCTGCGGATCGTGAACGGTCCGGCGACCGGGCTGGTCAAGCCGTCGCCCGGGGCGGGGCACGGCGTCACGGGGATGAGGGAGCGGGTATCGATGCTGAACGGCGAGATGACGGCGGGCGCGACGGACGACGGGGGATACGAGGTGGCGGTCTTCCTGCCGGTGCACCTCTCCGACACGGAGGACTCGGCATGACCATCCGGGTGCTGATCGCGGACGACCAGATGATGGTCCGCGAAGGGTTCTCGGTGCTGCTCGGCGCGATGCCGGACATCGAGGTCGTCGGAGAAGCGGTCAACGGGCGCGATGCGGTGGAGCGGGTGCGGGAGCTCTCCCCCGACGTGGTGCTGATGGACATCCGTATGCCCGAACTCAACGGCATCGAGGCGACCCGCGAGATCGTCGCCGCGGACGGTGGCGCCAAGGTGCTGGTGCTGACCACGTTCGACCTCGACGAGTACGTGTATCAGGCGTTGCGCGCCGGGGCCTCGGGCTTCCTCCTGAAGGACGCCTCCGCGCGTCAACTCGCGGACGGGGTGCGGGTGGTGGCGGCCGGCGAGGCGCTGCTCGCGCCCTCCGTCACCAAGCGGCTGATCACGGAGTTCTCGAAGCTGTCGGACGAACCGCGCCTGTCGGCCACCGCTCGGGCGGCGTACGGCGATCTGACCGACCGGGAGACGGAGGTGCTGGTGCTCATCGCGCAGGGACTGTCCAACGCGGAGATCGCCGAGCGGCTCGTGGTGGCAGAGTCGACGATCAAGACCCATGTGAGCCGCGTCCTGGTGAAGCTGGGCCTGCGGGACCGCACGCAGGCGGCGGTGTTCGCGTACGAGGCGAGGCTGGTCACCCCGGGGTGAGAGGCGTGCCGCTCCGCGAAGACCGGCAGGCGGTGGCCGGAGGCTCTCGCGGAGGGTGGCCGGAGGCTCTGGCGGGTGGTGGCGCGGCAGGTTAGCGTCCGGGCATGGCTGCCCGTTCCGACCTCGCCTTCGACCCCTGGGATCCCGCGTTCGTCGCCGATCCCTACCCCGCCTACACCGAGCTGCGTGACCGGGGGCGTGTGCACTACTACGAGCCCAGCGACCAGTGGCTGGTGCCGCACCACGCGGACGTGTCGGCGCTGCTGCGTGACCGGCGGCTGGGGCGGACGTACCAGCACCGGTTCACGCACGAGGACTTCGGGCGTACGGCGCCGCCGGCCGAGCACGAGCCGTTCCATGTGCTCAACGACCACGGCATGCTCGACCTGGAGCCGCCGGACCACACGCGCATCCGGCGCCTGGTCTCCAAGGCGTTCACCCCGCGTACGGTCGAGGGCCTGCGCCCGTACGTCCACCGGTTGGCGAACGAGCTGGTAGCGGGCCTCGTCGCGGACGGCGGGGGCGATCTGCTGACGGTCGTCGCCGAGCCGCTGCCGGTCGCCGTGATCGCCGAAATGCTGGGCATTCCGGAATCCGACCGGGCGCCACTGCGCCCGTGGTCGGCGGACATCTGCGGCATGTACGAGCTGAATCCGTCGGAGGAGACAGCGGCGAGGGCGGTCCGGGCGTCGGTGGAATTCACCGAGTATCTGCGGGAGTTGATCGCGGCCCGGCGCAAGGAGCCGGGCGACGACCTCATCTCGGCGCTGATCGCCGCGTACGACGAGGGGGATCGCCTCAGTGAGCAGGAGATGATCTCCACGTGCGTGCTGCTGCTCAACGCGGGCCACGAGGCGACGGTGAACGCCACGGTCAACGGCTGGTGGGCGCTGTTCCGCAACCCAGAACAGCTGGCGGCCCTCCGCTCCGACCGCGGACTGTTGTCCACAGCTGTGGAAGAGCTGATGCGGTACGACACACCTCTCCAGCTCTTCGAGCGGTGGGTGCTGGACGAGATCGAGATCGACGGCACGGTGATCCCGCGGGGCAGCGAGGTGGCCCTGCTCTTCGGCTCCGCCAACCACGACCCGGCGGTCTTCGCCCGGCCCGAGCGGCTCGACCTCGCCCGTCCGGAGAATCCCCACATCTCGTTCAGCGCCGGCATCCACTACTGCATCGGCGCACCCCTGGCCCGTATCGAACTGGCCGCGTCCCTGGGCGCGTTGCTAGACCGGGCCCCGGCCCTCCGACTGGCCGCCGAGCCGGAGCGCAAGCCGAACTTCGTCATCCGCGGGCTGAAGGAGCTGCTCGTGGAGCTCTGACGCCGTCGCGGCCCGGCGGCGTCAGAGCTCACGGGCTCATGGGCTCATGGGCTCACGGGCTCATGGGCTAACGAGTTCCGGACCGCCGTCAGGTGGTCATGTCCCGCCGTCGCAGGGCCGCGAGGCCCCCGGCGACCAGTGCGGCCGCGATCGCCGTGAGGAGCAGGACGGGTGTCCAGGTCATCTCGCCGCCCGGCAGCTTCGGAAGGTGGCCGAAGGGGGAGAGGTCCAGCACGGTCTCGGGCAGATCGAGCGCGGGGCCGATCCAGCCGAGGAGCAGCACGGCACCCGCCACACCCCACGCCCCCAGCGCCGCCTGCGGCGAGGCGCCGTGCAGCAGCACCGCGAGGCCGCCGATCGTCCAGATCGCGGGGAGCTGGACGAGGGACGCGCCCAGGATGGGGCCGAGGTCCTGGCCGTAGCCGAGGGCGAGCCCGAGCCCGCCGAGCAGCATGATCAGCGCGGCTCCGCCGAAGGCGATGCCCAGATGCCCGGCCGCCCATCGCAGCCGGCCCACCGCGTTCGCGAGCACCGGCTCGGCCCGCTGCGAGGTCTCCTCGCCGTGCAGCCGCAGCACGGACTGGACGATGTAGAGCGCGGCGACCATGCCCAGCATGCCGACCATCGTGGCGAGGAACGCGTCCGTGATCCCGGACTGTCCGCCCATCCGCTCGATGATCTCGCGTGTCCGGTCGTTGTCGCCGACGAGATCCGTCGCCCCCTTGGTGATCGAGCCGAAGGCCGCCCCGGAGGCGAGGAACCCGAGGCTCCAGCCGAGCACACTGCCCCGCTGCAGCCGCCAGGCCAGCGCGTCCGCCGTGCCGAGGCGGCCGACGGCGGGGCCCGGCCGGGTCGGCAGGAAGCTCATGCCGACATCCCGGCGGCCGGCCAGCTCGTACGCGGCCAGGCCCTGGATCGCGACGGCGGCCACGAACAGCGGCAGCACCCACCAGCGTTCGCCGGCGAAGGCCCGCAGGTTCTCCAGCCAGCCGATCGGCGACAGCCAGGTCAGCACGGACGAACCGTCGTCCGAGGACGAGTCGCCGGCCGCCCGCAGCACGAACGCCGCGCCCAGCACCCCGCCCGTCAGCCCCTTCGCGAGCCGCGCGCTCTCCGTGAGCTGCGCGACGATCGCCGCCATGGTCGCGAAGACCATGCCGACGCCGGCCGTGCCGAGCCCGAGCGCCAGCGCGCCGGACGCGCCCTGCCCCGCGAGGCCGCCCGCGATGAGCAGCGCGAGCGCCGCGTTCGCCACGAACGCCGCCAGCAGCGCCGCGGTCAGCGGGGCCCGCCGCCCCACCATCGCCGACGAGACCATCTCCTGCCGTCCGCTCTCCTCCTCGTCCCGGGTGTGCCGGACGACGATGAGCAGGCTCATGATCCCGGCGAACAGCCCGGCGAACACGCCGATGCGCCAGGCCACCAGGCCGCCGAGCGAGTCGCTGAACACCGGCCCGTACGTGGCGCGCAGCGAGCTGTTGGTCAGCATCTGCCGCGCCACGTCGGCGCGTTCGGCGGCGGTGGAGTACACGCTCTCCAGCGAGCCGGGCATGGAGAGCACCATCAGGGCGATGACCGCCACCCACAGCGGGATCATCACCCGGTCGCGGCGCAGCGCGAGCCTCAACAGGGCGCCCGTTCCCGCGAGTTGACGCGACCTGCCGGCCGCCCGTGGGGCGAACCGCGTATCCGATGTCAGGGCGGTCATCGCGACATCGCCTCGTCCGTGCTGCTTTCGGTGCCTCCGGTGCCTCCGGTGCCTCCGGTGCCTCCGGTGCGTCCTGTGCCGCGTGCGTCGCGTGAGCCCCGTGCGTCGCGGGTGTCGGCTGCGTCGTCCCCGTCGTCCTGGTAGTGCCTCAGGAACAGTTCCTCCAGCGTCGGCGGTGTCGAGGTCAGCGACCGTACGCCCGAGCCGGTCAGGGACTTCAGCACCGCGTCCAGCTGGTCGGACTCGACCTGGAGCTTCACGCGGCTGCCCTGCCCCGCCCCCATGTGCTGGATGTCGAGGTCGTGGACGCCGGGCAGGCGCGAGAGACCGCCCGGCGGGCCCGCGAGTTCGGCGGTGACGCTCGTACGGGTCAGATGGCGCAGGTCGGCGAGCGATCCGCTCTCCACGGTGACGCCCTTGCGGATGATGCTCACGCGGTCGCAGAGCTCCTCGACCTCGCTGAGGATGTGCGAGGACAGCAGGACCGTCCGGCCGCGGTCGCGCTCTTCCTCCACGCAGCTCTGGAAGACCTCCTCCATCAGCGGGTCGAGGCCGGAGGTCGGTTCGTCCAGGATCAGCAGGTCGACGTCCGAGGCGAAGGCGGCGACGAGGGCCACCTTCTGGCGGTTGCCCTTGGAGTACGTGCGCCCCTTCTTCGTCGGGTCGAGTTCGAACCGCTCGATCAGATCGGCCCGCCGCGCCTTGTCGAGGCCTCCGCGCAGCCGCCCGAACAGGTCGATGACCTCGCCGCCGGACAGGTTCCGCCACAGCGTCACATCGCCGGGGACGTACGCGACCCGGCGGTGCAACTCCACCGCGTCGGCCCACGGGTCCCGGCCGAGCACCTGCGCGGCGCCGGCGTCCGCGCGCAGCAGGCCCAGCAGGACCCGGATGGTGGTGGACTTCCCGGCGCCGTTCGGGCCGAGGAAGCCGTGGACCTCACCGGTCTCGATCTCCAGGTCGAGGCCGTCCAGCGCATGCGTCTTGCCGAACGACTTGTGCAGTCCGGAGACGGTGATTGCCTTCGTCATGATTCCGAACGTACGCTTCTTTCAGAAATTTGTGAAGTTAAGGAAGCGTATAAACTCGACCATGTGGCGGTGGGCCCGGGGCCAGGGGAGATGATCGAGGGATGACGGAACTGAGCAAGGCGGCGCGTGACGAGGAGGCGGTCTCGCGCTTCGTGGAGCGCTTCGCGGCGCAGCTGGTGGAAGCCGGGATGCAGCGGATGCCCGCTCGGGTCTTCGGGGCGCTGCTCGCCTCCGACTCCGGCGTCATGACCTCGGCCGAACTCGGCGAGCAGCTCCGGATCAGCCCGGCGGCCGTCTCCGGCGCGGTCCGCTATCTCGCGCAGCAGCACATGGTCACGCGTGAGCGCGAACCAGGATCGCGCCGCGAGCGGTACCGCGTGCACAACAATCAGTGGTACGAGGCGCTCGCCAACCGTGACTCCGTGCTCAAGCGCTGGGAGGACGCCCTCCGCGAGGGCGTCGCCAGTCTGGGGTCCACCAGTCCGGCCGGCCGCCGCCTCGCCGAGACCCTCGCCTTCTTCGAGTTCATCCAGGCGGAGCTCGGCGACATGCTGGAGCGCTGGCGCGTCCACCGGGAGCAGCTCTTCGGCGAAGACTGAACGCACCTCACCCCGGCAACATGAGCCCCCAGGCCCCCTCCTGGACCGTCCAGGTCCGCGTGAGCACCGGACCGCTGACCACCGCGTCCGCGCGATAGCGGAAATGCGCGCCCGACACGGTGATGGTCCGGGCGACCGCCTCCATCGGCGCCGCCTCCGCACCCACCGAGGCGGGGCGGACCTCAACCCGCGCACCCCCGGAACCGCCACCTCCCGAACCCGCCGAACCCGCCGAACCCGCCGAGCCGGTCCAGCCTCCCGGACTCCCCGGACCTCCCGGCGTGACCGACACCGCCTCCACCGGCCGGTCGAGATCCACGAGCGTCACCCCGTCCACCTCCACCCGCAGCCGCGAGGGCCCGGGAGCGGCCCCGAGCCCCGGTGCCGCGCGGGCGGGCCGCGCCGCCAGCGTCCGGACGAAGGACGTGCACGTCCGCAGCCAGGGATGCGAGGACTCCTCGGCGGCATCCTCGGCGGCGTCCTGCTGACCCGTCACCGGAGGAATCCGCAGATCCCCCAGGACGACCCCGTCACTGTCGTCCACCAGCATGTCCATCCACCGCTCGGCCCCCTCGAGAACGGCCCGTGCGGCCGCCACCGCCCCCGTGGGCACCCCCAGCGACCGCGCGAGTGACACCGCAGTGCCCACCGGCACGACCGACAGTGCACATCCAGCCAGCTCCCGGCGACGGTGCAAAACGGACACAGCCCGCAGCAAGGTCCGGTCGTCGCCCACGACGACCGGTCTCCGGGACCCGCGCCGGGCCAGTGCCCGGGCGAATTCCTCGGGCCCGTCGGGGAGGCACACTTTCGTGGTCGCACCCCCGCTGAGCACGTCTTTCGCGATCCGTACGGACTCACCGTCTTTGCGACGGGCGACCGGGTCGATGACCAACAGGAGCTGGTCGGAAACCGCCACCTCGGTCATGCCTCGCTTCCTCGGGTAGCATCTTTGTGCAAGAGCCCCTTGCGCTATTGCGCCAGGGGCTTCGTCTATTCCGGGGCATCCGGTCCGACGGGTCGCGGCCAACGAAGGTCGCCGGTGTACGAGGCACACGCTGTGCCACGTACTCCCCTGACCTTGGACATGCCCCACCCGGAAGGGGTGTACGCCTGTGCCCGCACTTGTGCTGCTCGGTGCTCAGTGGGGTGACGAAGGCAAGGGAAAGGCCACCGACCTGCTCGGTGGATCCGTGGACTACGTGGTGCGCTACCAGGGCGGCAACAACGCCGGCCACACGGTGGTCGTGGGCGATCAGAAGTACGCCCTCCACCTGCTCCCTTCCGGAATCCTCTCGCCTGACTGCACACCGGTCATCGGCAACGGTGTCGTCGTCGACCCGTCGGTCCTGCTCTCCGAGCTGAGCGGTCTGAACGAGCGCGGCATCGACACGTCGAAGCTGCTGATCAGCGGTAACGCGCACATCATCACGCCGTACAACGTCACCGTCGACAAGGTGACGGAACGCTTCCTCGGGAAGAGGAAGATCGGCACGACCGGCCGCGGCATCGGGCCGACGTACGCGGACAAGATCAACCGCGTGGGCATCCGCGTCCAGGACCTGTACGACGAGTCGATCCTGGCCCAGAAGGTCGAGGCGGCCCTCGACGCCAAGAACCAGATCCTGACCAAGCTGTACAACCGCCGCGCGATCGTCGCGGACCAGGTCGTCGAGGAGCTGCTGGGCTACGCGGAGCAGATCAAGCCGTACGTCGCCGACACGGTTCTGGTGCTCAACCAGGCCCTCGAAGACAACAAGGTCGTCCTCTTCGAAGGCGGCCAGGGCACGCTGCTCGACATCGACCACGGCACATACCCCTTCGTGACGTCGTCGAACCCGACCGCGGGCGGAGCCTGCACGGGCGCGGGCGTGGGCCCGACGAAGATCAGCCGGGTCATCGGCATCCTGAAGGCCTACACGACCCGCGTCGGCGCCGGCCCGTTCCCGACCGAGCTCTTCGACGAGGACGGCGAGGCGCTGCGCCGCATCGGCGGCGAGCGTGGCGTGACGACGGGCCGCGACCGGCGCTGCGGCTGGTTCGACGCGGTCATCGCCCGCTACGCGACCCGCGTGAACGGCCTGACCGACTTCTTCCTCACCAAGCTCGACGTCCTGACCGGCTGGGAGGAGATCCCGGTCTGCGTGGCGTACGAGATCGACGGCCGGCGCGTCCAGGAACTCCCGTACTCCCAGACCGACTTCCACCACGCGAAGCCCGTCTACGAGATGCTCCCGGGCTGGTCCGAGGACATCACCAAGGCCAAGACCTTCGCGGACCTTCCGAAGAACGCGCAGGACTACGTCAAGGCGCTGGAGGAGCTGTCGGGGGCGCCGATCTCGGCGATCGGCGTGGGCCCGGGGCGGGACGAGACGATCGAGATCAACTCGTTCATCTAGTCCGTGCACGAGAGAGGGGCACCTGGCCGGGTGCCCCTCACGCGGTCACGGGTCAGATCCTTTTGTCTTCGGCTTCTCTCGGGGCTCGGAGCTCGAACCCGTCGGTGTCGAGCATGCAGCCGAACGGTTCGGGGATGCGGAGCTTCTCGCCGAACGGCTTGTTGTAGCGGATCTCGTACCCCTGTGTGGACGGGGAACCGAAGACGATAGCTTGCTTCTCCTGCATGTCCAGGACCAGGTAGACAGGTACGCCTGCCTTCCCGTAGGTCTCGACCTTGTCGGTCAGGTCGTCGTCCCTTGTGGAGATCGAGGTCAGCTCAGCGACGAAGGAGAGACCTTCTCCGTCCAGGTGGTTGCTGTCCGCTTCGTACGTCTGCTCGTGCGCGGCGTGGATGTCTGGTCCGTACGCTCGTTCCTGCCCCGGGAAGACAAACAGGTTGGGAGCCCGGTCGATCACGTGGCCTTCGGGGAGGTACGCCTCAAGCCGGCTACAGACCAGCCTCATGACGCGGGTGTAGTACCCCTTCGAAAACGGCGACAAGACGATGTTCCCCCTGATGATCTCGGCCTTGTAGCCGTCGGGCACGTTCAGCTCGTCGAGGGTGTCCAACATGCCCTCGAAGCTGTGGGGCTTGGTGCCGTCTA
>NZ_VBZC01000103.1:0-6457 GCF_005786655.1 Streptomyces montanus | reverse complement strand
AGTCGCCACTCAGAGTAGTCGTCTGTTCACTGCAGCGCGCCCACATGGTCCACATGCCCCACCCTCCCCTCGCAGCGCATACTGGCCAAAGAGTGCAAAACCGGCCATCCCGAACCCCCGACAAGAGGTGAGTGCGATGCGCGTCATGCTCAAGGCGACCCTGGACACCGAGAAGTCGAGCGAGGCCATCAAGGGCGGCAAGCTGCCTGAGCTGCTCAAGGCGACCATGGACAGGATCAAGCCGGAGGCCGCCTACTTCATGCCCGAGGAGGGGCAACGCTCCTGCGTGTTCGTCTTCGACATGCAGGACAGCTCGGAACTGCCGCCCCTCGCCGAGCCCTTCTTCACGCAGCTCGGTGCCAAGGTCGAAGTATCCCCGGTCATGGACCTCGACGACCTGCAGAAGGGGTTGTCGGCGCTTGGCTAGCAGTACGCCGGGCAAGTCCCCCCGTCAGCTGAAGACGATCATCGACCCCTGAGCGAGGCTGCGCGTCGCCGCCGCGTGCAGGCCCAGCCAGACGTGCCGCTCGCGGGCGAAGGGGCTCGCGTCGAAGGGGGCGGGGGCGGCCGGTTCCTCCAACTCCGTGGGCGCCATGGGGGGTTCGGGCGGCAGGGGAGGGTTCGCGGGGTCGATGCCGATCGACGGGGCCACGAACTCCAGCTCACGCAACAGCGTCTGGGACGAGCCCAAGGGGCCCCCGCCCGCCAGCAGTTCGTCGTTCGAGAGCGGGTGGGGGAAGTCGACCGGCACATACGCGCCCGCGTGGTCGTAGTGCCAGACCAGGTGCGACTGCTGGGCCGTCGCCTCGAACATCTCCAGCAACTGCTCGTAGTCACCGCCCAGTTCGTCCACCGGCGTCACCGCCAGCTGGCAGACCTGGAGCAGGTAGGCGCGGCGCAGGAAATGCAGCGCGTCGTAGTCGAAACCAGCGACCGGCGCCACGTCGCCGGACAGCCCCGGCATGTACGCGTACACCGGAACCGGTGGAAGTCCGGCCTCGCTCAGGACCTTGTCGTAGAGCGCGAGTTCCTCGGCGAAGGGGTTGTCGGGGGTGTGGCACAACACGTCGACGAGTGGGACCAGCCACAGGTCACAGGCCAACAGAGAACTCCTCGCGTAGCACGGTGGTCAAAGCAGCGTAATGGGTGCCAGGCCCGGTCAGCCCCCGTCGTGCAGATCCCATACCCACACCCCGCCGACCCACGTCCCCGGGTCCCCCACGAGCTTGTCGACCGTCTCCCGCAGCTGCGCGTCGTTGTGCTGCGGGGCGAGTACCAGGATTCCCGCCTCCCAGTAGGCGAAGTCGCGGCGGGCCTGCGCCCGCCACTCCTCACCGATCACCGGGACCTTGCCCTTGTAGCGAACGTCACGCAGAAGGTTGGAGGTGTGGCGGGGCGAGGCGCCGTAGATGCCGACACGGTCCTCGCCGTACGGGCCGTTGAAGTAACCGCCCGGCAGCTTGAACTCCAGCCCCGCCACCGTCTGCCAGTGCAGTGCCTCCGCGTTGCCGGGGTCGGGCAGCGGCACGGAGACGAGGGACTCGCCTTCGGAGACGTACGACTTCCATGTGCCGTCCGCGATGAAGGGCGGAACCTCCACGCGGTCCACCGTCCTCAGCGGCGCGGGCACGATCGGCAGCAGCGCGACGATGAGGGCCACGAAACCGAGGTACTGGTTGCCGAGGTTCCGCGTGACGGCCAGCCGTTCCACCGCCAGCGCCAGCAGCATCCCCAGCGCCGGCGCGCACACCATCGCCACGCGGCCCTCGATCACCGACTCGAAGAGAGGTTTCTCCGAGAGGAGCGCCCAGGGGCCCGGGAGCACGGCGTCCGTCAGCGGGATACGCACCTTCGGCCCGAGGGACAATAAAGCCGCGGCGATCGCCGTGAAGGCCAGCGCCTTGACCACCGCCCGCTCCCACAGCCGGACCACGACGGCGAAGGCGAACGCGGCGAGCGGCCAGCCGTAGAAGGCGTTCTGCTCGGTCGGGTTCAGGGACAGCGCGTCGGCCGTCTTTTTGTCGCCCGCCAGCAGCGAGCGTTCCGCGAAGGAGAACAGCGCCCGCGGACTGTTGCCCGCGTGGTCGCCGTGCAGCACGTTCTGGTAGCTCTGCGGTCCGAAGAACTGCCAGTACAGGGGTAAGGCGACCAGCGGCAGGCAGACCGCGCCGCCGACCGCCAGCCCGCGCAGCAGCGGACGCCACGCGACTCGGGCCACATCCCGCCGCACCACCGCGTAGCCGAGCGCGAACAGCGCCATCCCCATCGCGGCGAGCAGCAACGGCTCTTCGCCGAGGAAGATCTGGTACGCCGCCATCAGCCCCAGCACCACGCCGTCCCGGACCACCCTCGCGCCCGTGCACAGGCGCAGCGCCCGGTCGATGATCAGCGGGATCATGAACAGGACGACGAAGTTCGGGTGCGCGTTGGCGTGGCTGACCATCGGCGGCGCGAAGGCGGCGAGGGCGGCGCCGGCGAAGGCCCCGCCCCGCTGCCGTACGAGACGTTTGACGATCAGCCAGTACCAGGCGGCGGCCGTCGCGGCCAGGCCCAGGGTCATCACCAGGGCCAGCGTGACCGCCGGGCCGAAGAGCCAGGTCACGGGGGCGAGGGGGACGGACAGGCCGAGCATGACCGTGTTGGCCATGAGGTTCACGCCGCCGGGGAAGCCCTGGAGGTCGGTGAAGAGGGGGTTTCTCAGGTGCGCGAGATTGTCGGCGGAGACCGCGAAGAACCACTCCCACTGGTTCTGGTCCTGGAGCGAGTCGGGGAGGTAGTGGCTGCTCGGGTCGGGCCAGCGGCCCCAGTGGAGGGCCACGGACATCAGCAGGAGCAGGCCCACCGCCAGGATGTCCGCGGGGCGCAGGGAGCGGGATTTCAGGCGGGTGAGGTCGGCGAGCATTCGGCCGTAGTCGAGGGGCCGGACCTTCGAGCCGGACTGGTGGGCCCAGCGCACCGGGACTTCCGCGACCGGCCAGCCGGAGCGGCGGAAGTAGTGGAGTATCTCGACGTCTATGCCCCAGCCGTCGAGGCGGGACGCGGCGAACGCCTCGCGGGCCTGGTCACCGTCGAAGAGCTTGAAGCCGCACTGGGTGTCGCGGATGCCGGGCACCGCGACGCAGCGTATGAGGAAGTTGCCGGTGCGGCCGAGGAGTTCGCGCAGCAGGTGCTGGCGGTTCTCGATGGTCGCGCCGGGGGTGGCGCGCGAGCCGACCGCGGCCGAGAACCCGTCGCTGAGCGCCTTGTCGAGGTGGTCCAACTCCTCGATGGGCGCGGCCAGATCGGCGTCGGTGATCAGCACACGGTGGCCGTACGAGGCGAGGACGCCGAGGCGCAGGGCGCTGCCCTTGCCGCGGTTGCGGGGGCTGGTGACGAGCTTGACGCGATGGTCGGTGACGGCGGCCACGAGGTCGCGCGTACCGTCGGTGGAACCGTCGTCGACGACGATCAGCTCCCAGTCGCCCCGGCGGCCCTCGCTCTCCCGTAAATGGCCGACGATCGCCTCGAGCGTCGGACCGAGCCGCCGTTCCTCGTTGTACGCGGGCACCACGACGGACAGGTCCACCGCGCTCATCCGGCCGCCAGTCCTTCGATGAGGGCGAGGGAGTGCACGTTGTACGCGGTGACGATGGCGTGCGCGGCGTCGGCGTCGCGGCGCGCGAGGGCGTCCACGAGCGCGGTGTGCTCGGCCCAGAGACGGCCGCGCAGGTCCGTCGTCCCGCGCAGGTACTGGACCGCGCACACCCACGTCTGCACGCGCAGGCGGTGCAGGAAGTCGGCGAGGTACGGGTTGCCGAAGAGCAGGCTGAGCTCGCGCCAGAAGCGCAGGTCGTAGCCGATGAGGATGTTCAGGTCACCCGCGCCCGCGGCGCGCTGCGCCTCCTCGCCGCGGCGGCGGATGCCGGCGAGGGTGGCGGCGGTACGCGGGTCGTCGGCGCGCCCGGCGAAGACCTCGCGGGCGGCCCGGCCGACGCCGGCGACATCCGCTTCCTTGTCCAGGAAGCTGTGGAACAGACTGTCGGTGACCAGGCTGCGGGCCTCGATCATGCCCCGGTAGTCGGCCGGCGAGTACTCGTGCACGCGGAAGCCGCGGTGCTGGTCCGCGTCCAGCAGGCCCTGGGCCGACAGATCGACCAGGGCCTCGCGGACGGGGGTCGCGGAGACGCCGTACTGCTCGGCGATCTCCTTGACCGTGAACTCCTGGCCCGGCTGGAGGCGGCCGGCCAGCACCTCGTCGCGGAGCGCGTCCGCGATCTGCTGCCGCAGCGTGCTGCGGGTCACGGCGCCATTGCCGCCACCGGTGCCGGGCATGTGGGTCGTCCTCCCCGATCGGGTCAGTACTCGCTCATGTCTACGAGCACGTCACCTTACGCGTTCGGGTTCCCGGCACCCGGGGGCGCGTCGCTTGTGCGCCCCCTCGTCGCGCGGACGCGGGCGTACGACCGCCCCGTGCTGCTACACCGTGTGTTCGTCGGCCACCGACAGGGCCTCGTCCAGGGCGGCCAGGCCCTCCTTGGCCTCGGACTCGGTGATGTTGCACGGGGGGACGACATGGGTGCGGTTCATGTTGATGAAGGGCCACAGGCCGCGCTTCTTGGCGGCGGCGCCGAAGGCGGCCATGGGGGCGGCCGCCTCGCCGGAGGCGTTGTAGGGGACGAGGGGCTCGCGGGTCTCCCGGTCCCGTACGAGCTCCAGGGCCCAGAAGACGCCGGTGCCGCGCACCTCGCCGACGCTGGGGTGTCGCGCGGCGAGCTCGCGCAGGCCGGGCCCGAGGACGCTCTCGCCGATCCGTGCCGCCTGTCCGACGACGTCCTCCTCCTCCATCACGTTGAGCGTGGCGACGGCGGCGGCACAGGCCAGCGGGTGCCCGGAGTAGGTGAGACCGCCGGGGTAGGGCCTGCGGGCGAAGGTCTCCGCTATGGCGCCGGAGATCGCGACGCCGCCGAGGGGCACGTACCCGGAGTTCACGCCCTTGGCGAAGGTGATCAGGTCCGGTACGACCCCGAAGTGATCGGCGGCGAACCACTCGCCGGTGCGCCCGAAGCCGGCCATGACCTCGTCCAGGACGAAGACGATGCCGTACTGGTCGCAGAGCGCGCGCACGCCCTCCAGATAGCCCGGCGGCGGCACCATGACGCCCGCCGTACCGGGGATGGTCTCCAGGATGATCGCGGCGATCGTGCCCGGGCCCTCGAAGGCGATCGTGTCGGCGAGGTGCTGGAGCGCGCGCTCGCACTCCTGCCGCTCGTTCTCGGCGTGGAAGGGGGAGCGGTAGAGGAACGGCGCCCAGAAGTGCACCACACCGGCCGCGCCGCTGTCGTTGGCCCAGCGGCGCGGGTCGCCGGTGAGGTTGATCGCGGTGGCGGTGGCACCGTGGTAGGAGCGGTAGGCGGAGAGCACCTTGGGGCGGCCGGTGTGGAGCCGCGCCATGCGGGTGGCGTTCTCGACGGCCTCGGCCCCGCCGTTGGTGAAGAAGATCTTGTCGAGATCGCCGGGGGTCCGCCGGGCGATGAGCCGTGCGGCCTCGGACCGTGCCTCGATCGCGAAGGCGGGCGCGAAGGTGGACAGCGTCGCGGCCTGCTCCTGGATCGCGGCGACGACCTTGGGGTGCTGATAGCCGATGTTCGTGAAGACGAGCCCGCTGGAGAAGTCCAGGTACCGCTTGCCGTCGTAGTCCCAGAAGTACGCCCCCTCGGCGCCGGCGACGGCGAGTGGGTCGATGAGCTCCTGCGCGGACCAGGAGTGGAACACATGCGCACGGTCCGCGGCCTTCACGGCGGCGCCGGTCTGGGGGTTGGGCTGAGGGGTCATGCGGGCGAGCGTAGGAGCGCAGGGTGTCGACGCGACATCGGCGTCCTGTCCTGCGGTATGGGGCTGATCGCGACAGTGTGTCGGGTTCGCGGAGCGCACTCTCGAGGGCCGGGCCCGTCAGTCGTCGGTGTCGGGCACGCGCTGGGCCCGCGGCCCGTCCGCCATGCACGTGATCTCGTACGTGAGATCCTCCGCGTCGTCGGCGGTCGGCTCCGCCTCCAGGCGGGCCACCGGCGCGGGCCCCCGCTCGACGTCCTCGTCGAACTGGTACCCGTCGGCCGGGCTCCAGGAGACGAGGTACACGCTCCCGTCGGCACGGCATTCGGCGGTGACGCTGCCGCCGGTGAAGTGCACGGTGTCCCTTCGGGGGGCGTAGGGGGTCTTGGTCGGCCGCGGGGTGGCGGTGGTGGTCGGGGTGGCGCTGGGCGTCGGGGTGGCGCTGGGGGAACCGGTGGGCGCGGCGGAACTCGGGGCGGTCGCGGAACCGTCGGCTGTTCCGGAACCGTGAGCTCTTCCGGAACCGGACGCACCTGGCCCCGCGCCCCGCGCGCCCTCGGCGAGCGCGCGCCGGACCGCCGCGTCGTCCAGGGCCCGTCCGTGCGCGCCGCCGTCCCCGTCCACGCTCGCGAGCTGCCACGCGCCGAGC
>NZ_VBZC01000102.1:0-22089 GCF_005786655.1 Streptomyces montanus | reverse complement strand
GGCCACCGGGCCGCCGACCTCCTCGCCCAGGCCGACCCGGCCGCCGCCTGGCTGCTGCTCGGCGCGCACATCGGCGTCGGCCTGCTCGCGGCCGCCTGGCTGCGGCGCGGCGAGCGGGCCCTGGCCCAGCTCCTGGCCGCGGTGGCCGCGTCCACCTTCCGGCCCTTGATGATCGCGGTCGCCACGGTGACCGCACCGCTTCTTCCCGTACGCCGGCTTCCGCGCCCCACGCGCCGGGTGGCCGCGACCCGTAAGCGCCTCTTCGTGCACTCCCTGGGACGGCGTGGACCGCCGTGCTCGGCCGCTTTCGCCTGAGCACGTCAGTCCCCACCCACTCGTCATCACCACGGAGAACACCATCATGAGCAAGAGGAACAGCCAGGCAGCGAAGACCGCGGCACGGGAACGCCTGCGCCAGGAGCGCGAGCGCCAGGCCAAGCGCGCCAAGATCAAGCGGCAGGTCATCGTCGCCTGCTCCGTCGTCGGCGTCCTCGCGATAGCCGGCGGCATCAGCTACGCCGTCGTACAGAACAACCAGCCCACCAAGTGGGAGAAGGCCGCCGACGCGAAGGTGGTGGCCCCGGACAACACCTCGGGCAAGAACGGCACCACCGTGCTGATCGGCGACTCCAAGACCGGCAACACGGTCCACCTCTACGAGGACCCGCGCTGCCCGGCCTGCGCCTCGTTCGAGCAGACCGTCGGCGAGACCGTCAACAAGGGCATGGAGGACGGCAAGTACAAGCTCTCCTTCACCATCGGCACCTTCCTGGACCCCAAGCTCACCGGCGACGGCTCGAAGAACGCGCTGAGCGCGCTCGGCGCCGCGCTGAACGTCAGCCCCGACGCGTTCCTGGAGTACAAGACCGCGCTGTACTCGACGAAGTACCACCCGGAGGAGACGAACGACGACTTCGCCAAGGACAGCTACCTGATCAAGGTGGCCAACACGGTGGACGCGCTGAAGAACAACAAGAAGTTCCAGGACGCCGTCGAGAAGGGCACCTACGACGCCTGGGCGATGAAGATGAGCAAGACCTTCGACACCGCCAAGGGCGTCGACTCCACGCCGACCATCAAGATCAACGACAAGAAGATCGAGAACCCGAGCTCCGTCGCCGCCTGGGAGGCGGCGCTCAAGGACGCGGGCGTCACCAAGTAACGCACGGCGTAAGGGCGGGCGAACTCTTCTGACATCGCCCGCCCTTGGCTCCTCCTGGCTGGTCGAAAGCCTTACCCGGGGCCCTACTGATCCGTAATCTGATCGGCCGTGACCCGTCGCATCAGATCTCACTCAAGCCCCGACTCTCCCACCCCGCGCCGCCGTACGGTCGTCAAGACGGCCGTCGCGACCGCCGCGTTCGCCGCGCCGCTCGCCGCCGCGATACCGGCCCGGGCCGCCGAGGCCCCGGCCTTCCTGCACGGGGTCGCCTCCGGTGACCCGCTGCCCGACGGCATCCTGCTGTGGACCCGCGTGACGCCCACGCCCGAGGCGACACCCGGCTCCGGGCTCGGCCCGGACGTCGAGGTCGGCTGGACGGTGGCCACGGACAAGGCGTTCATGAACATCGTGGCCAAGGGCTCCACCACCGCGACCGCCGCATCCGACCACACCGTCAAGGCGGACATACGCGGTCTGAAGCCCGCCACCGACTACTGGTTCCGGTTCTCCAGCGGCGGCACCGACTCGCCGGCCGCCCGCGCCCGCAGCGCCCCGGCCGCCGACGCGGCCGTGGCCGGAATGCGGTTCGGTGTGGTGTCCTGCGCCAACTGGGAAGCCGGTTACTTCTCCGCGTACCGGCACCTGGCCGCGCGCGGCGACCTGGACGCCTGGCTGCATCTGGGCGACTACCTCTACGAGTACCCGACCGGCGAGTACGCGGCCCGCGGCACCGTCGTACGCCCGCACGCACCCGCCACCGAAATCCTCACGCTCGCCGACTACCGCACGCGGCACGGCCGTTACAAGACGGACCCGGACCTCCAGGCCCTGCACCACGCGGCCCCCGTCATCGCCATCTGGGACGACCACGAGTTCGCCAACGACGCCTGGTCCGGCGGTGCCGAGAACCACACCGAGGGCGCCGAGGGCACCTGGTCGGCCCGCCAGGCCGCCGCGAAGCAGGCCTACTTCGAGTGGATGCCGGTCCGGCCGGCGATCGAGGGCACCACGTACCGCCGGCTGCGCTTCGGGAAGCTGGCCGATCTCTCGCTGCTCGACCTGCGGTCCTTCCGCTCGCAGCAGGTCTCGACCGGCAGCGGCGACGTCGACGACCCGGACCGTACGCTGACCGGCCGGGCCCAACTCGACTGGCTGAAGGCGGGATTGAAGGCGTCGGACACCGCCTGGCGGCTGGTCGGCAACTCGGTCATGATCGCGCCGTTCGCCATCGGCTCGCTCCCCGCCGAACTGCTGGCGCCGCTCGCCGAACTGCTGGGACTGCCGCGGGAGGGCCTCGCCCTCAACACCGACCAGTGGGACGGCTACACCGACGACCGTCGCGAACTGCTCGCGCACCTGCGGAACAACGCCATCCGCAACACGGTCTTCCTCACCGGCGACATCCATATGGCCTGGGCCAACGATGTGCCGCTCAACGCCGGTACGTACCCGCTGTCCGCCTCCGCCGCCACCGAGTTCGTCGTCACATCCGTCACCTCCGACAACCTGGACGACATCGTCAAGGCGCCCGAGGGCACGATCTCGGCCGTGGCCTCTCCGCTCATCCGCGCCGCCAACCGGCACGTCCACTGGGTCGACACCGACCGCCACGGCTACGGCGTCCTGGACCTCACCGCCGACCGCGCGCAGATGGACTACTACGTCCTCTCGGACCGCACGCGCGCCGACGCGACGGCGTCCTGGACCCGTTCGTACCGCACGCGCAGCGGCACTCAGAAGGTCGAGCGGGTGTACGCACCGGTGAACTGAGGCGTCTCAGACTTCAGAGACTGTCGAGGAAGCCGAGCGCCACCCGCCAGGTGGCCTCGGCGGCCTCCTCGTCGTAGTCGGGCAGGCCGGGATCCGTGTAGAGGTGACCGGCGCCCGCGTATCGGTAGACCTCCACGTCGGCGCCCGCCTTGCGCATCTGGAGATACCACGCGCTCAGCCAGTCGTCGGGCTCGAAGGCGTCCGGCTCGGCGACATGCAGCTGGACCGGCAGCTCGTCCACCGACGCGTTCTCGGCGATGTCCGAGGTGCCGTGCAGCAGCAGGAGCCCGCGGGCCTTGTCGTCGCCCAGGGCCAGCGTCTGGGCGGTCGCGGCGCCGAGCGAGAATCCGGCGTAGACGAGACCCCGCTCCGAGTACGGCGCGGCGGCCAGGATCGCGCGCTTGAGCAGCTCGTCCTTGCCCAGCTCGTCCTTGAAGTCCCTGCCCTCCTCGACGCTCTCGAAGACGCGCCCCTCGAAGAGGTCGGGCGTCCACACCTCGTGGCCCGCGTCACGCAGCCGGTCCGCCGCGTCACGCACCGCGGGCCGCAGCCCGTAGGTCGAGTGAAAGAGCATGACGTTCATGAGGGACATGCTGTCACCCGGCACTGACAAGTCCGGACCGAGGTCGCGTGTCCATCATGGGTCCGCGCCCGTTACCGTCGAGGGCATGGAGAACATACTCCGGCCACTGATCGTCGTCGGCGGTTCGCTGGCGCTCATGCTGCTCGTCGGCTGGGCCGTGGACCGCCTGCTGAAACGGGTGGACGCCCGGCACAGCGAGACCCCCCTGTGGGGTCTCCTGCGCCGCGGCCGCGTGCCCTTCCAGCTCGTGCTGTGCTCGGCCGCGCTCAGAGGCTCGTACGACCAGGCCGGGATCCTGGAAAACCACCTGACCGGCATCGGCCAGGCACTGACCCTGGTACTCATCGGCTCGGCCGCGTGGCTGGTGATCCGCATCGCGGTCGCGGTCGTCGAGTCCACGTACGTCCGCTACGCCGCCGCCCACCGCGACCCGGCCCGGGTGCGCCGCGTCCGTACGCAGGTGACGCTGATCCAGCGCGTGGTCGCCGCGGTCATCGGCGTCGTCGCGGTGGCCGCGATGCTGCTCACCTTCCCCACCATGCGGGCGGCCGGCGCCTCGCTGCTCGCCTCGGCCGGCATCCTCGGCATCGTCGCCGGTGTCGCCGCGCAGTCCACGCTCGGCAACCTCTTCGCGGGACTGCAGATCGCCTTCGGCGACATGGTGCGGCTCGGCGACACCGTTGTGGTGGACGGCGAGTGGGGCACGGTCGACGAGATCACCCTGACGTTCCTGACCGTACGCACCTGGGACGAGCGCCGGATCACCATGCCGGTCTCGTACTTCACGTCCAAGCCCTTCGAGAACTGGTCGCGCGGCGGCGCGCAGATGACGGGCACGGTCTTCTTCCACGTCGACCACAGCGCGCCCGTGGAGGAGATGCGCGAGAAGCTTCGGGACATTCTGCGCGAATGCCCCGCCTGGGACGGCCGCGACTACGGCCTGGCCGTGACCGACACGACCCCCTCCACCATGGAGGTACGCGCTCTGGTGACCGCGAAGGACGCCGACGACGTCTGGACCGTACGCGTCACGGTCCGCGAGCAGATGGTCCGCTGGCTGACCGAACGCCATCCGCACGCCCTGCCCCGTGTCAACACGGCCGAGGCGATCCTGCCGCCCGGTTCGTCATCGCCCGGCCCTTCAGCGGACGGGGCGGTGCTGCGTTCGAGCCGGTATCGAGTCCACGAGCCACCCCGGACCGGCCGCGGCTAGGGCCTGTCGCCAAACTGCCGTGGAGTTGGACGACAGGACCCAGGTCAGTGCCCGCGTTCCGCGCCGCCATTGACCTGAACCACCTGGGCGGTGATGTGGCCGGCGGCCGGTGAGGCCAGCCAGTGGAGGGTCTCGGCGACGTCGCCGGGGGTTCCGGCACGCCCGGTCGAGGTCTCGGCGATCAGCCGCTCGCGGCGCGCCTCGTCCATGGCCCCGCCGAAGAACTCCGTGTCCTCGACATAGCCGGGCGCCACGACGTTCACGGTGATGCCGCGCGGCCCGAACTGCCGGGCCAGATCGAAGGCGTACGGGTGGAGCGCGGCCTTGGACGCGGCGTACGCCCCGCTCCCGGAACCCCGGTACGCGGCGATCGAGCTGAGGAACAGGACGCGTCCGCCGGGCGACGCGAGCCGCTCCCGCAGCGCCTCCGTGAGCAAGGCCGCCGTCAGTGTGTTGAGGCGGAAGTTGAGGGTCCAGTTGTACGCGGTGACCACCAGGGGATCGTCACTGCCGACTTTCGGCTCGAGATGCCCGGCGCCACCCGCGCTGTGGACGAGTACGTCGACCGTGCCGAACTCGGCGGCCACGAACCGCTCGACCCCACGCACCCCGTCGACCTGACTGAGATCGGCCGCGTAGGTGAGCGCCCCCGGCACACCGGCCTTCTCCAGCACCTCGGCCCGCCGCCCCAGCAGCAGCACCTGATCCCCGTCCGCCGCGAAGGCCCGGGCCGTCGCGAGCCCGATCCCCGTACCGCCACCGCTGATCACTACGTTGCGTGCCATGGGAGCGATCATACGAAGGCTGAGCCACGGTCGGCCGAAAGCGGCCGAAAGCTAGAGAGAACGCCGCATCGCCCGATGCGGAATCCCGGCTTCGGGGAGCTCCGGCCCGTACGCCGCATACCCCAGCCGCTCGTAGAACCCCAGAGCGTGCGTCTGCGCGTGCAGATCGACCGCCGTCAGCCCACGCGCGCGTGCCGCGTCCTCGACGGCCCGGACGAGTGCGATCCCCACCCCGAGCCCGCGCGCGGACCGCACCACGGCCAGCCTCCCGAGGGACCCGACCGACGGGTCACCGCCGGTCTTGGCGGCCACTGCCTCGCCGTAAAGAAGGCGCCCCGCACCGATCGGCGCCCCGTCCTCGCGGACGGCCAGGACATGCACGGCCTCGGCGTCGTACGCGTCGTACTCCAGGTCCTCGGGAACCTGCTGCTCGACGACGAAGACCTCCTTGCGCACCGCGAAGCAGGCCTCACGGTCGGCGGGGTCCTCGGCCACCCGCACCACGTACGAGGCGCTCATGCGTAGCTTTCCTCCCGCACCCGGTCCAGCGCCTTCTGCAGATCCGCGGGGTAGTCGCTCTCGAACTCGACCCACTGCCCGTCCCCGGGGTGCTCGAAGCCGAGCCGCACGGCGTGCAGCCATTGCCGGCTGAGCCCGAGCCGCTTCGCGAGGGTCGGGTCCGCGCCGTACGTCAGGTCGCCGACGCACGGATGCCGGTGGGCCGCCATGTGGACACGGATCTGATGCGTGCGCCCGGTCTCCAGCTTGACGTCGAGCAACGACGCCGCACGGAACGCCTCGACCAGGTCGTAGTGCGTCACGGAGGGCTTGCCCTCGGCCGTGACCGCCCACTTGTAGTCGTGGTTCGGGTGCCGGCCGATGGGCGCGTCGATGGTGCCGCTGGTCGGGTCCGGGTGGCCCTGGACCAGCGTGTGGTAGCGCTTGTCGACCGTGCGCTCCTTGAACTGGCGCTTCAGCGACGTGTACGCGTACTCCGACTTGGCGACCGCCATCAGTCCCGACGTGCCCACGTCCAAACGGTGCACGATGCCCTGGCGCTCGGCGGCGCCCGAGGTCGAGATCCGGTACCCGGCGGCCGCGAGTCCGCCGATCACCGTGGGGCCGGACCAGCCGGGGCTCGGGTGCGCGGCGACTCCGACGGGCTTGACGATCACCACCACGTCATCGTCGTCGTGCACGATCTCCATGCCCTCGACGGGCTCGGCGACGATCTGCACCGGGGCGGGCGCCTGCGGCATCTCGACCTCCAGCCAGGCGCCGCCACGCACCCGCTCGGACTTGCCGACCAACGTGCCGTCGACCAGCACCTTGCCTGCTGCGGCCAGCTCGGCCGCCTTCGTACGGGAGAAGCCGAACATGCGGGATATGGCGGCGTCGACGCGCTCGCCCTCCAGGCCGTCGGGCACGGGCAGGGTACGGATCTCGGGAATCGGGCTCACCCGTCGAGTATGCCGGACGGGTCGGACAGCCCCGAACCTAGTTCTTGTGGACGGTGCCGTCCGGGTCGAGGCCGCGGAACGACAGCAGCACGATCAGGATGCCTCCGCAGACGATCGCCGAGTCCGCCAGATTGAAGACCGCGAAGCCCTTGGGCGCGATGAAGTCGACGACCGCGCCCTCGAAGACGCCCGGCGAGCGGAAGAGCCGGTCGGTGAGGTTGCCGAGCGCGCCGCCGAGCAGCAGGCCGAGCGCGATCGCCCAGGGCAGGCTGTAGAGCTTGCGCGCCAGCCGGGCGATCACCACGATCACGGACGCGGCGATCACCGTGAAGATCACGGTGAAGGCCTCGCCGAGGCCGAAGGCCGCGCCCGCGTTGCGAATCGCCTCGAACCTCAGCCAGTCCCCGATGATCTCGATCGGCTCGTGGTGCTCCAGCTTCGCGACCACGATCATCTTGCTGACCAGGTCCAGGACGTACGCCAGGGCGGCGACCGTGAACAGCACGGCGATCCTGCGCCGGCCCCTGGGCCGCTCGGCCGGGGCCGCCGTCTCCTCGTCACCGGAGTCGGAGTCGGAGCCGGACGCGGGGCCTGACTCGGAGCCGGGCCGCTCGGCCGGGCTGTGCGCCACGTCGGCGTCGGACCGCTCGCCCGACGCCGCGCTCTGCTCGGTGTTCTCCGGCTCGGTCCCCGCCGCCTCCGGGATATCCGGCGTACCGATGATGCGCTCCGCCTCTGCCACGTGAGTCCCTCAACCTAGGTGCCTGACTGAGGACGAGAGTACGGCACCGCTCCCCGCGCCCACGTGCTCAGGAGCACACCGGGCCGATCAATAGCGCCGCTCCTGCTTCTGCTTGCACTCGACGCACAGGGTGGCGCGCGGGAAGGCCTGCATCCGTGCCTTGCCGATCGGGTTGCCGCAGTTCTCGCAGAGCCCGTACGTGCCCGCGTCCAAGCGCTCGAGGGCGCGCTCCGTCTGTTCCAGCATCTCCCGGGCGTTGGCCGCGAGCGCCATCTCGTGCTCGCGCGTGATGTTCTTGGTGCCCGTGTCCGCCTGGTCGTCGCCGGCTCCGTCCCCGGAGTCACGCATCAGGCCCACCAGGGACTCCTCCGAGTTCGTGATCTCGGCGCGCAGCCGCAGCGCCTCCGAGAGCAGTTCCGAACGTGCCTCCGCGACCTCTTCCGGGGTCCATGGGTCCTCACCGGGGCGTACCGCGAGCTCGCCGGGCTCCGCGATCCGCGCCTTGGGGACCGCGGTGCTCTTGTCCGCTGCCGTGGCCGTGCCAGGAGTCTTCTTCGCAACCACTGTCGTGGCTCCCGTCGTCGTCGCGGCCGCGGCCGCACCCTCGGCCGCGGAAGCGACCGCCTTCTTGGCCGTGCGTGTGCCCTTCTTGACCGCACTCCGGGAGGATCGCTTCGCGGGGGCACTCGCCGTGACGGCACCCTCCGCGCCCTTCGCGCCGCCGCTCTTCGCCCCGGCACGCTTCCTGGCGGCCTTCTTGATCCCGGTCCCCTCAACCGCGGCCTTCGCGGCCTCACCGGCGGAGGTCTCCCCCACCGCGACCTGCTTCACGGCGGTCTTCTTCACAGCGGCTTTCTTCGCCGCGGTCTTCTTCACAGCGGTCTTCTTCGCTGCCGCCTTCTGCACCGCCGCCTTCTCGGCGGGCACCTCCTGAGCGGCCGCCTTCTTCGCCACCGGGGTCTTCTTGGCAGCTGCCTTCTTTGCCACGGCCTTCTTTGCCACGGCTTCCTCTGCCGCTGCCTTCTCGGCGGCCGGCTTCTCGACGGCCGGCTTCTCGACGGCCGGCTTCTCGGCGGCCGGCTTCGAAGCCAGCGGCTTCTTCTTGGTAGCTGGTTCCGGAGCCGTGGCCTTCCTGGTGGCCGGCTTCGTAGCCGCCGTCTTCGTGGCGGCCGGTTCCTTATGGGCCACTTTCCTGGTGGTCGGCTTCGTGGCAGACGGCCGTGTGACGGCCGTGTCCTGGGCGGCCTCGCTCCTGGCGGCGGACTTCCTCCCGCCCACCCTGCTCTTGACCGCTGTCGTACCGCCCGCTTCCGCGGCGGCCGTCTTCACGGCTGCCTTCTTCGTAGCGCCCGTTCTCGCACCGGCCACCTCCGTAGCATCTGCCTTCGCGGCCGCCTTCGTCCTGGCGCCCGCTTTCGTGTCGGCCGCCTTCGCGGCAGCCGGCTTGGCAACCGCCCTCTTCATGGCGCCGGCTTTCGTGGCGCCGGTCTTCGTGACGGCCGTCTGCGAAGCATCGGTCTTCGAAACGCCGGTCTTCGAAGCGGCCGACCTCGTACCCGCCTTCTTCTTGGCGCTCGCCCGCTGCTCGGTCGTCTTCTCGGTCACCGACGGCTTCCCGGCCCTCGTGGGCCTGTCGGCCGCGGTACCAGAACCACCTTGAGCCCTCTTCGCCTTCGCCGCACCCCCGCCGGCCGTCCCCCGAACCGTCTTCACCGGCTTCGCCGTGGTCGCGGCGCTCCGCATGCTCTTCCTGCCGCTCGCATCCTTGGCCGCCGCGGCGCCGCCCGCCGCCCCGGTGGCTTTTCCGGACGCCGGCTGCTGTACGGCGGTCTTCTTCGCCACCATGGCCGCAGCCCCTTCACATATTGTGATCTTGCTCGTGAATCGTGCTGGGACGATAAATCGACTTCCGGCCCGCGGCAACGGGGCACGCTGCCCGATTCACCCGGCCCGCGGGTGCCTCGCGGCGAGCCTGCAAGCGTTGTGCCCAGCTCCCCGCCGGGTAATCCGCCGAGCCGGCTGTCCCGGGATGCGAACACCGGCGCCTCGCCATTCGGGTCAGTGGGTACGTCTCCCCACGCCACCGGGCCAACGCCCCCACGCGCCCACGGGCCCGGAAAACCGGTCGGCCGCTGTCTGTCCGGCGCCGTACACTGGGCGGAGCGAAAAGCGTGGATGGGGACGAGTAGCGGCGTACGCAGCCATGAGCGACCCGGGGACGGTGCGAGCCCGGGGGCGAGCGCGACGTGAAGATCACCCCGGAGCCGTCGGAAGAAAGCCGCAGCCCACTGGCAGCGGTCGGTAGACCCGGCATCGCGACCCCAATGAGGGGGCTCGCCGGAGCACACAGCGCCCCGGAGGGCCAAGGAGGGTGGTACCGCGGGAGCGCGCCGCACACGGCGCAGGTGGCAACACGACTCTCGTCCCTCCGACGGAAGGAAGAAAATCCGCCGGAGGAAGATCGATGACGCAGTACCGCCAGGTGCCCGCCCAGGTCGACCTGCCCGCGCTCGAGCACGCCGTGCTCGACTTCTGGCGCGAGCAGAAGATCTTTGCCAAGAGCCTCGAGCAGTCCGAGGGCCGCCCCGAGTGGGTGTTCTACGAGGGCCCGCCCACGGCCAACGGCATGCCGGGCGCCCACCACATCGAGGCGCGCGTCTTCAAGGACGTCTTCCCGCGCTTCCGCACCATGCGGGGCCACCACGTGGCCCGCAAGGCCGGCTGGGACTGCCACGGTCTTCCGGTGGAGCTGGCGGTGGAGAAGGAGCTGGGCTTCTCCGGCAAGAAGGACATCGAGGCGTACGGCATCGCCGAGTTCAACGCCAAATGCCGCGAGTCCGTGCTCCGCCACACCGACGCCTTCTCCGAGCTGACGACCCGCATGGGCTACTGGGTCGACCTCGACGACGCGTACGTCACGATGGACCCCGAGTACGTCCAGTCCGTCTGGTGGTCGCTCAAGGAGATCTTCAACAAGGGCCTGCTGGTCCAGGACCATCGCGTCGCCCCCTGGTGTCCGCGCTGCGGCACCGGTCTGTCGGACCACGAGCTGGCGCAGGGCTACGAGACGGTCGTCGACCCCTCCGTGTACGTCCGTTTCCCGCTCACCTCCGGTCCGCTCGCGGGCGAGGCCGCGCTCCTGGTCTGGACGACGACCCCCTGGACCCTGGTCTCCAACACGGCCGTCGCCGCGCACCCCGAGGTGACCTACGTGGTCGCGACGAACGGCGAGGAGAAGCTCGTCGTCGCGCAGCCCCTCGTGGAGAAGGCCCTCGGCGAAGGCTGGGAGACCACCGGCCGGACGTTCACCGGCGCCGAGATGGAGCGCTGGACCTACCAACGTCCGTTCGAGCTGGTGGAGTTCCCGGCCGAGGCACACTACGTCGTCAACGCCGAGTACGTCACGACCGAGGACGGTACGGGTCTGGTCCACCAGTCCCCCGCTTTCGGCGAGGACGACCTCAAGGTGTGCCGGGCGTACGGGCTGCCGGTGGTGAACCCGGTCCGCCCGGACGGCACGTTCGAGGAGGACGTCCCCCTCGTGGGCGGCGCCTTCTTCAAGAAGGCGGACGAAAAGCTCGTCGTGGACCTTCAGGACCGCGGCCTGCTCTTCCGGCACATCCCGTACGAGCACAGCTACCCGCACTGCTGGCGCTGCCACACGGCGCTCCTCTACTACGCGCAGCCGTCCTGGTACATCCGCACCACGGCCGTCAAGAACCGCCTGCTGCAGGAAAACGAGAAGACCAACTGGTTCCCGGACTCGGTCAAGCACGGCCGGTACGGGGACTGGCTGAACAACAACATCGACTGGGCCCTGTCCCGCAACCGCTACTGGGGCACCCCGCTGCCGATCTGGCGCTGTGAGGACGACCACCTCACCTGCGTCGGCTCCCTCACCGAGCTCACCGAGCTGACCGGCACCGACCAGTCGGGCCTCGACCCGCACCGCCCGTACATCGACGAGGTCACCTTCGGGTGCCCGCACGCCGGCTGCGGCAAGACGGCCACTCGCGTGCCGGAGGTCATCGACGCCTGGTACGACTCCGGTTCCATGCCGTTCGCGCAGTGGGGCTACCCGTACAAGAACAAGGAGCTGTTCGAGGCCCGCTACCCGGCGCAGTTCATCTGCGAGGCCATCGACCAGACCCGCGGCTGGTTCTACACGCTGATGGCGGTCGGCACGCTGGTCTTCGACAAGTCGTCGTACGAGAACGTCGTCTGCCTGGGCCACATCCTCGCCGAGGACGGCCGCAAGATGTCCAAGCACCTGGGCAACATCCTGCAGCCGATCCCGCTCATGGAGCAGCACGGCGCCGACGCGGTCCGTTGGTTCATGGCGGCCGGCGGCTCCCCCTGGGCGGCCCGCCGCGTCGGCCACGGCACGATCCAGGAGGTCGTCCGCAAGACGCTCCTGACGTACTGGAACACGGTCGCCTTCCAGGCGCTGTACGCCCGCACGTCGGGCTGGGCCCCATCGGAGGCCGACCCGGCTCCGGCCCAGCGCCCTGTTCTCGACCGCTGGCTCCTTTCCGAGCTCCACGCGCTCACGGACCAGGTGACGCAGTCCCTGGAGGCGTACGACACCCAGGGCGCCGGCAAGCTGCTGTCGGCGTTCGTCGACGACCTGTCCAACTGGTACGTACGCCGCTCCCGTCGCCGCTTCTGGCAGGGCGACAAGGCGGCGCTGCGCACCCTCCACGAGGTCGTCGAGACGGTCACCAAGCTGATGGCCCCGCTGACCCCGTTCATCACCGAGCGGGTCTGGCAGGACCTGGTGGTGCCGGTGACCGCGGGCGCCCCCGAGTCCGTACACCTGTCGTCCTGGCCGGAGGCGGATCTGTCCGTCATCGACCCGGAGCTGTCGCGGCAGATGGTGCTCGTACGCCGTCTCGTGGAGCTGGGCCGTGCCACGCGCGCGGAGTCGGGCGTGAAGACGCGCCAGCCGCTGTCCCGCGCGCTGGTCGCGGCGACCGGCTTCGAGGCGCTCGACCGCGAACTCCACGCGCAGATCACGGAGGAGCTGAACGTCTCCTCGCTGGCGTCCCTGAGCGAGGTCGGCGGCTCGCTGGTCGACACGACCGCCAAGGCCAACTTCCGCGCGCTGGGCAAGCGGTTCGGCAAGGGTGTCCAGGCGGTCGCCAAGGCCATCGCGGAAGCCGATGCCGCGGCTCTGTCCCTGGCCCTGCGCGAGGGCACGGCCTCGGTCGAGGTCGACGGCGAGACGGTGACGCTCGCCCCGGACGAGGTCATCATCACGGAGACCCCGCGCGAGGGCTGGTCCGTCGCCTCGGACTCCGGCGCCACGGTGGCCCTCGACCTGGAGATCACCGAGGAACTGCGCCAGGCGGGCCTCGCCCGTGACGCGATCCGCCTGATCCAGGAGGCCCGCAAGAACAGCGGCCTCGACGTGGCCGACCGCATCGCCCTGCGCTGGACCTCCACGGACCCCAAGGTCGTCGCGGCCCTCACCGAGCACTCCGGCCTCATCGCCGAGGAGGTCCTCGCGACGGACTTCGCCCAGGGCGAGGCCGACGACACGTACGGCGCCCCGTTCACGGACGAGCCGCTGTCGCTGACGTTCCGCCTCCGCAAGGTCTAGGTCCGCGGAGCCGAGAGGGCCGGGCCCGCCGAAGAAATTCGGTGGGCCTGGCCCTTCGGCGTTGCGTACCCGCGCACAGACGCACGTACCGGCGCGACCACATCGAACACATACAGCAGCCACATACGGAAAAAGTTGCGATACAAGGCAAAAACGGTGACCGCACACAGCAGAAGGGCGGGGCCCCCGGAATTCGGGGGCCCCGCCCTTGAACGCTGCCGACGCCTAAGGCGTATAAGAGGCCGTCAGTTGTCGTCCTCGTCGATGAGGAACCCACGCATCGGCGAGGGAGCCTGCTGCATCGGCGACGGACCCTGCGGCCGCACCGGCGCCATCGGCTGGGTCATGGCCGGCGACATCTGCTGCTGACCGCCGTAGGACGGGCCGGCGGGGGCCGGGCCACCTCCCATGGACTGGTTGCCGCCGTAGGACGGCGCGCTGGCACCGGCCGGAGCCATGGAAGGCGACGGCGACGAGGGCAGCGAGGCGGCCGCCGGCGTACGCGGCGGAGCGAGCGAGTCGTCGGCCTGGGTCTCCAGCTGGCGCAGCTGGGACTCGAGGTACGACTTCAGACGCGTCCGGTACTCCCGCTCGAAGCCGCGCAGGTCCTCGACCTTGCGCTCCAGCGTGGCGCGAGCGGACTCCAGGGAGCCCATCGCGACGCGGTGCTTCTCCTGGGCGTCCCGCTCCAGGGCGTCGGCCTTGGCACGGGCGTCACGCTCCAGACCCTCGGCACGGCTGCGCGCCTCGCCGACGATCTTGTTGGCCTCGGAACGGGCCTCGGCGATCGCCTGGTCGGCGGTCTGCTGGGCGAGCGAGAGGACACGGGCGGCGCTGTCGCCACCAGGGCCCTGACCGGGCTGACCCATCTGCGGGCCGTGCCCGCCCATGGGGCCACCCATGGGACCGCCCATCGGGCCACCCATCTGCTGCGGCATCTGCCCCTGCATCTGGCCGGGTCCCTGACCCATGGGTCCCTGACCCATCTGGCCGGGACCACCCTGCGGACCGCCCTGCCCGCTGGGGCCCGCGGGCAGCTGCGGTGCACCGCTCGGCAGCGCGGGCGGACCCCCCATGGGGCCACCCATCTGCTGCTGCGGCGGGCCCGATATGCCGGCGGGTACGGGACCGCCCGGACCGCCACGCATGCCCTGCGGCGGCCCCTGCTGTTGCTGCTGGTCCTGCTGCTCGGGCGGTTTACGCATGCCCTGCTGCTGGCTCTGCGCGGCGGCACGAGTGGCCGCGGCGAGCTTGGCGCGCAGGTCCTCGTTCTCGCGGAGCAGGCGGGTCAGTTCGGCTTCGACCTCATCGAGGAAGGCATCGACCTCGTCCTCGTCATAGCCTTCTCGGAGGCGGACGGTCGTGAACTGCTTGTTCCGCACGTCCTCGGGGGTCAACGGCATCTCTTCACCTCAACGTAGTCGTCGGCATCGTCGGCGTTCGGCAAGACCGTATCGTTCACAGCCGGCTCACAACGGAGATCAGGATGTAGACGATGATCATCAGTACGAAGAAGGACAGGTCGAGCGCCACGCCCCCGAGACGCAACGGCGGGATGAACCGCCGCAGGAGCTTGAGCGGTGGATCGGTGACAGTGTAGGTGGCCTCAAGAACGACCACCATCGCCTTGCCGGGTTGCCATGAGCGGGCGAACTGGAAGACGTAGTCCATGACCAGCCGGAAGATCAGCACGATGAGGAAACACATCAGCGCGATGTAGATGACATCCAAAACCACGCTCATGATCCGTGCTTCCCTCTCCCCTGTTTCCGCGCTTGGTTCGGTCCTGCGTCTCAGCTCTGGTTGAAGAACCCGCCCTCTGCGATGCGGGCCTTGTCCTCCGCCGTGACATCGACGTTAGCAGGCGACAACAGGAACACCTTCTGCGTCACCCGCTCGATGCTGCCGTGAAGACCAAACACCAAACCGGCTGCAAAGTCGACAAGTCGCTTCGCATCTGTGTCATCCATCTCAGTCAAATTCATGATCACCGGGGTGCCTTCACGGAAGTGTTCCCCGATGGTACGGGCCTCGTTGTAGGTCCGAGGGTGCAGTGTGGTGATCCGGTACGGCTCTCGTTCCGACACGACCTTGGGCATGATCACCGGTGCGTTCTTCTCCAGGCTTTGACGTTCTTGTGTGATGGACGCCACGGGGGCGATTCGCGCCGGACGCCCGGATTCCGCAGATAGCGAAGCGGAATGCGGCACGGGATCACGCTGAACGGGGGGCTGCACCACTCGTACCGATTCGTCCCGTTGGGACTGATGCGACTGGTGTGATTGGTGCGGCGGCTCGAGGCGCCGCCGGTCCCGCTCGGGCTCCGGATCAAGTTCGGGCTCGAAGTCGTCGTCGGGGTCGAACCCCCTGCCGTCATACCCATCGTCCTCCACGAGGCCGAGGTAGACCGCCATCTTGCGCATCGCGCCGGCCATGCTCTGAGTCCTCCGCTCTGTGGTGGATCGGCTGACTATTGCCAAGTGCCCGCGATCCACGAGGTCGTATGCCCGCTTATCGGCGGTAATGACCATATTTTCTCTGCTGTGGTCCGACTTCTTGGCGACGTTACCCGAGCCTGGGGCGTACTCCGAGTACCGCAGTGCCGACGCGCACATGTGTCGCTCCGGCGGCCACAGCCTCTTCGAGGTCCGCACTCATCCCTGCCGAGACCATGTTCGCAGCCGGATGAGCCCTGCGCAGGTCAGTCGACAAATCCATCAGCCGCTGGAACGCCGCTTGTTCACGTCCCGCGTACGGTCCGGTGAGCGGCGCGACGGTCATCAGTCCGTCGAGCCGCAGTCCTGGTGCTTTCGCGACAAGCTCGCCCAATTCTTCGATTCCGCCCGGCCCCACGCCACCCCGCGCCCCCCTGCCGCTCTCGTCGGCGTCGAGCGCGACCTGAAGGAGGCAGCCCACCTCACGCTCGGCACGCACGGCCTCCCTCGACAGCGCGGTGACGAGCCGGCCGCGGTCGACGGACTGCACGATGTCCGCGTAACCGACCACGGAACGCACCTTGTTGGTCTGCAGTTGCCCGACGAAATGCCAGGTGAGCGGCAGGTCCGCGGATGCGGCGGCCTTGGGTGCCGCGTCCTGGTCCCGGTTCTCGGCGACATGGCGCACCCCGAGTTCCGACAGGATGCGCACATCGCTCGCGGGGTACGTCTTGGTGACCACGATCAGGGTCACCTCTTCGCGCGCCCGCCCCGCTGCCGCACAGGCCGCCGCGATGCGCTCTTCGACTTTCGCCAGGTTTTCGGCGATCTGCGCCTTACGGTCCGTCATGCCCCATCAGTCCAGCCAGACATAGCCCGCGAGCCGACCGGTGGTGCGATCGCGGCGGTACGAGAAGTGGTCGCCCGATTCCAGCGTGCACACCGGCGACTGCTCCCGGTCGCGCACCCCGAACCGTTCGAGCTGCGCATGCACTCCGGCGGTCACATCGACCGCCGGAGTGCCCCAGCTGGTTTCGGCGTACGCCGCCGGCTCGGATGCGGCGACCTCGGCGCGCATCGCGTCCGGTACTTCGTAGCAGCGGCCGCAGACGGCGGGACCGGTGCGGGCGACGATCCGGTCCGGCCGCGCACCGAGTTCGGTCATCGCCGCGACGGTGGCGGGTACGATCCCGGCGACCATGCCGGGCCGACCCGCGTGAGCCGCGGCCGCGACGCCGGCGACGGGGTCGGCGAGCAGGACCGGTGTGCAGTCGGCGGTGAGCACGGCGAGAGCGAGGCCGCGGCGTGCGGTGACCACGGCGTCGACCCGCGGTATCGGCCGATCCCCCCACGGCTCCTCGACCACGGCGACATCGGACCCGTGCACCTGGTTCATCCACACGACCAGGGCCGGGTCGAGACCGAGCGACTTGGCGGCCAGTTCACGATTGGTGCGTACGGCCTCGGCGGCGTCGCCGACCGCTCCGCCGAGGTTGAGCTCCTCGTACGGAACGGCGCTCACCCCGCCCCACCGGTCGGTGAAGGCGAAGTGCGCGCCGCTCGCGGTGTCGCGCTGTCCTATCACTTGAGGAAGTCCGGCACGTCCAGCTCTTCGGCAGCACTGTCGGAGTAGCTCCGGGACGGCGGGACCGGCGGGGAGACCGGGGGGAGTTCGTTGCTCATGGACTCCGAGGCCGCCTCCTGCTCCTCCTTCGGCGTGACACTGCCGAGAGAGCCGAAGGACGGGCGGCTGTCGTTGGGCCGTGCCGGCGTGGCGTCCTCACGCTTGGCGGAGGACGAGCCGAGAACGTTGTCCCGCTTGGACGGAGGCTGTCCGCCGTCGAAACCGGCCGCGATGACGGTGACCCGGACCTCGTCTCCGAGCGCGTCGTCGATGACCGCGCCGAAGATGATGTTGGCCTCGGGGTGCGCGGCCTCGCTCACCAGCTGCGCGGCTTCGTTGATCTCGAACAGGCCGAGGTCGGAGCCGCCGGAGATGGAGAGCAGTACGCCACGGGCGCCGTCGATGGACGCCTCCAGGAGCGGCGAGGAGATCGCCATCTCGGCGGCGGCCACCGCGCGGTCGTCGCCGCGGGCCGAGCCGATGCCCATGAGGGCCGAACCGGCCTCGGACATCACGGACTTGACGTCGGCGAAGTCGAGGTTGATCAGGCCGGGCGTGGTGATGAGGTCGGTGATGCCCTGGACGCCGGAGAGCAGGACCTGGTCCGCCGACTTGAAGGCGTCCAGGACCGAGACCTGGCGGTCCGAGATGGACAGCAGCCGGTCGTTCGGGATGACGATGAGGGTGTCGACCTCTTCGCGGAGCTCGGCGATGCCGTCCTCCGCCTGGTTGGCGCGGCGCCGCCCCTCGAAGGTGAACGGGCGCGTGACCACGCCGATGGTGAGGGCCCCCAGAGACCGGGCGATGTTGGCCACGACGGGCGCGCCGCCGGTGCCGGTGCCGCCACCTTCACCGGCTGTCACGAAGACCATGTCGGCCCCCTTGAGGACCTCCTCGATCTCCTCGCGGTGGTCCTCGGCGGCCTTGCGGCCGACGGCCGGGTTGGCTCCGGCGCCGAGTCCGCGGGTGAGTTCGCGGCCGACGTCCAGCTTGACGTCGGCGTCGCTCATCAACAGAGCTTGCGCATCGGTGTTGATGGCGATGAACTCGACGCCCTTGAGACCGACCTCGATCATCCGGTTGATGGCATTGACACCACCGCCGCCGACACCGATGACTTTGATGACTGCGAGGTAGTTCTGCGGTGCTGCCACGTCGAAGGCCTCTCGCCTCGAGTTACGTGTCGCCGCCTCGCGTGGGAGCGATCCGACGACTGATGCCGAATTGGGACGGTCCGAACGCCGACCCGAACCCTAACCCTGAAGTTTAGGGTTACCAGTGTGTCTGTTCCTTGGACTCTTCCGAACAGGACACTAAGTCGACAAGTGGCGCCCGTTCAACGAACACGCCGAACCTCCCGTTTTTCTTTTCACCCTATGTGATCAGCCATAGCGCTGCCCAACCAGGGTGCTGGCCTGCGCGGATGTGCGTCAACTCCCTGATGACGCAGGGGCGGTGGGAACGCTGACGTCGAAGTACCGCGCCTCGGGAGCGGCTTTCATGAGAGCGGTCAGCGCTCTGGCCTTCGCGCGCCCCTCCTCACCGCTACCCCAAGCGACGGTCCGGTTCCCCCTCAACTCCAGTGAGATGGAGTCGTACGAACGGACCTTGACCATCCGGGTGTCGCGGGCGACGGCGGCCGGGAGAGAACCGGCGACGCGCACGGCCTCGCGCACCAACCGGTCGATCCCGAAGCGACGCAGGCTCGCGGACTGCGAGGAGGTCCGGGACGAAGGCCGGGCCGCGGACAGAGGCGCCGGCAATTCCAGTGCGGGCACGCCCTTCGGAGCGCGCGAAACCGTCGCATATCGCACCCCCTTGGCGTCCACTTCGACGAAATTAGCCCGTTTTTCAGTGTTTTCGATAATCACAACCGGAGTGCGCTCAGCCACTTTCAGCCCGATTCCGTGTGGCCAGGAACGGACGACATCAACCGAGTCAATTCGGGGCAATTTCCGACGGAGTCGTGCCTCAATCGCATCGGTGTCGACGGAAATCATCGGCGATCCCACGGGCACGTCGGCCGCTTCGAGCACCTGCTGGGCCGTCAGGACCCGCATTCCCGAGGCCGATACTCGCTCCACGCGCAGCCATTGCGAGCCGTAGAGCACCCAGACGCCGCCCGTGCCGAGCAGGGCGACGCAGACGAGCAGGATGATGAGCGTACGAGGCCGGGGCAGCCTCTCGCGGGGCAGTCTCCTGAGGCGGGGCGGCCGGGGCGGGCCGGACCCCACTCGCTCGCGCTCGCCGCGTTCGGCGGTCGTCGGTCCGGCCACGCTCCCCTGCCTTCTGCCGCGCGTCTAACGGCGCGACGCGATCGCCTCGTACACCATCCCGACGAGCAGTTCGTCGGCGTCCCGGCGGCCGAACTCGGAGGCGGCGCGGGACATCTCGTACAGCCGGTGCGGATCGGCGAGCACGGGCAGGACGTTGGCCTGCACCCACTGGGGGGTCAGCTCCGCGTCGTCGACCAGCAGCCCGCCGCCGGCCTTGACCACCGGCTGGGCGTTCAGCCGCTGTTCGCCGTTGCCGATCGGCAGCGGGACGTAGGCGGCGGGGAGCCCGACGGCGGAGAGTTCGGCGACGGTCATCGCGCCCGCGCGGCAGAGCATCATGTCGGCCGCCGCGTACGCGAGGTCCATCCGGTCCACGTACGGTACCGGGATGTACGGGGGCATCCCCGGCATCTGCTGGACGTGCGGCAGTTCGTTCTTCGGGCCGACCACGTGCAGGACCTGGATACCGGCCTGCTGGAGGTACGGGGCGACCTGGTGGACCACCTCGTTGAGACGGCGGGCGCCCTGCGAGCCGCCGGAGACCAACAGGGTCGGCAGGGCGGGGTCGAGCCCGAACGCGGCGCGGGCCTCGGGGCGTACGGCGGCCCGGTCGAGCGTGGCGATGGAGCGGCGCAGCGGGATGCCGATGTAGCGGGCACCGCGGAGCTTGCTGTCCGGGGTCGACACGGCGACCTGGGCGGCGTACCGCGAACCGATCTTGTTGGCCAGGCCGGGCCGGGCGTTGGCCTCGTGGACGACGATCGGGACGCCGAGGCGCTTGGCCGCGAGGTAGCCCGGCAGGGCGACATAGCCGCCGAAGCCGACGACCGCGTCGGCCTTGGTGCGCTCCAGGATCTGCTCGGCCGCCTTGATCGTGCCGCGCAGCCGCCCGGGGACGGTGATCAGCTCGGGGGTGGGTTTGCGTGGCAGCGGGACTGCGGGGATCAGCGCGAGTTCATAGCCCCGCTCGGGCACGAGTCGGGTCTCGAGTCCGCGCTCCGTGCCCAGGGCCGTGATGCCCGCGGCCGGGTCCTGCCTGCGCAGGGCGTCCGCGAGGGCGAGCGCGGGCTCGATGTGGCCGGCGGTCCCCCCACCGGCAAGTACGACATGCACCGAAATTCACCGCTCTCCGGACGAGCGCGCCGCCGAGGCACGCCGTCTCATCGTGTTCCAGCTGCGAGGTCTCCGACTGGTTCCGGAGCTGCCTCCAGCCCGCTTTCTACCAAAGCGTGGTTGCCGCATCGCAAGCGCCGCCCGCGCAGCGGGGTCCTCACGCGCGAAAGCGATCAGGAGCCCGATGGCGAACATGGTCGGCAGCAGGGCGGAACCCCCGTAGGAGAACAGCGGGAGCGGGACTCCGGCGATCGGCAGCAGGCCGAGCACCGCACCGATGTTGATCACGGCCTGGGCCGTGATCCAGGTGGTCACACCTCCCGCGGCGTACCTCACGAAGGGGTCCTCCGTGCGTCCGGCCACGCGGATACCCGCATAGCCTAGAGCCGCGAAGAGGGCGAGCACCGACAGCGTCCCCGCGAGGCCCAGTTCCTCACCGGTGACGGCGAAGATGAAGTCGGTGTGCGCTTCCGGCAGTTGCCCCCATTTCTCCACACTCGCACCGAGGCCCGAACCGAAGAGTCCGCCGGAGGCGAGGGCGTAGATGCCGTGCACGGCCTGCCAGCAGGTGTCGTTCGGCCCGGGTTCGGTGGCGCCGAGGCAGGAGAGCCGGGCCATGCGGTTCGGGCTGGTCTTGATGAGAATCACGCCGATCGTCGCGGCGACCGCCAGGACGCCCGCGAAGAGCCGCGTCGGCGCTCCGGCCAGCCACAGCAGCCCGAACAGGATCGCGGTGAGGATGATCGCCGTGCCCATGTCGCCGCCGAGCATGATCAGCCCGAGCAGCATGAAGGCCACCGGGACGAGCGGCACCAGCATGTGCTTCCACTGGATCAACAGCCGCTTGTCCTGTTTGCGGGCGAGCAGATCGGCGCCCCACAGCACGAGCGCGAGCTTGCCGAACTCGCTGGGCTGGAGCTGGAACGGGCCTCCGACCGAGATCCAGTTCTGGTTGCCGTTCACCGCGAGCCCTATCCCCGGTACCTGCACCAGGATCATCAGGAAGACGGCACTGAGGAGTATCGGATAGGCCAGCGCCCGGTGCAGTTTGGTCGGCATCCGCGAGGCGAGCAGCAGCAGTCCGGTGCCCAGCACGGCCGCCACGAACTGCTTCCGGAAGAAGTACGACCCGGGCAGTGACAGCTGCAGCGCTGTGATCTGGGAGGCCGAGTACACCATCACGATCCCGAGAATGGTGATCAGCAGACTGCTGCCGAAGATCAGATAGTACGCGGTCAGCGGCCGGTCCCAGGCCCGGCGTGCGCGGACGTAGAGGCGGCGTACGGCGCTGTCACGCGAGGGACCGGAGGGGCGGGCGGGACGG